>CALMML010000001.1 GCA_937868485.1 uncultured Myxococcales bacterium
GGTACCGGCCCGAACGGTACGGGGACGAACGGCACGGGCACCAACGGCACCGGCACCAACGGCACCGGCACCAACGGCACCGGCACCAATGGCACCGGCACCAACGGCACCGGCACCAATGGAGCCCCGGTAACCGGCCTCTGGCTCAACGGCAGCGAGTTAAACGCAGTTGTCAATGGTCAGACACTGAAAGGAAGCGCTGCCGTTGGCATTGAATTCCACTACGTCTACCAGCAGAAGGCAACTACGGCATCCTTCCCATTCACCATTCGGATCGACTCCGCATCGATCGATCCAACGGCCAAGATTCCGCCCGGACAGCCGAATGATGTTTGGATGTATAACTTGCTCTGGAGGCAAGACAATCAAACGCCAGCCCCAGCGTGGCAGTCTCTCTGCTTTACCGAGACCAATGTGCCAGACCAGGCAGTCTTTCTGTCGAATCGATGGGACCCTGTCACCGCGAATCGCATTGACCAGCCTACATTCATCTCTTTTGCCTGTAGAGACTTTCCACTGGGCAAATGCGCACGCATGGGATACCGACCATGGACCAAAGCTGCGACCTGCACCGGGTCTGGCTCCAAGCGTAGTTGTAGTGAAGTGGCATTGACCGATCATCATCAAGCGTGTTTGAGAATGATGCGCGCGGACTATTGCGGTACAGGAAAGAGCTATACCGTCAACGGAACACTGATTGATATCTACGACTACCTGAATCCGCCGATTCAGGTGCCGGAGACCAACTGGGACATCGAGGCACGCTGGACTCCGACGGGCGCGATCTGCATCAACGAGCCACGTCATCCTGAGCTGGTTGGTCGATGGAAGCGCCCGGACTGCAACGGCGACGGCAAGCCAGACAGTTTCCCAGCCTGCGGTCAGTCGGACAATCGCTACAGTGGCAAGGGCCTGCTGGTCAACCGATTCAACGACGACCAGAGCCACTGCGGCAAGTAACCTCGCATCGGCTACTCACCCACCTTGCGCGCCCGGGCGAGCCCTGAGAGCTGGGCCGTCGGCCACATCCTAAATCCCTGAACACAGCGACG
The DNA here is from genome assembly GCA_937868485.1 of uncultured Myxococcales bacterium. Classification (GTDB taxonomy): domain Bacteria; phylum Myxococcota_A; class Polyangia; order Palsa-1104; family JAEUJZ01; genus JAEUKA01. The sequence goes on from CALMML010000001.1 coordinate 1,053, forward strand.
AGCAACAGTTACGTTGTCGGGATGCCACAGCGGCAGCATCGGAACTTCGTCGGCCAGGATGTCTTGGATCTTGGCGTAGATCTCACGGCGTTTGTCGCGATCGATTTCTCGACTGCCCAAGTCTAGTAGCTCGTCGAGCAGCCCGTTGCGATAGCGCATCCGGTTCAGCCCTGCGTCCAGGTTCTTGGCACTCGGGATGTACGACGAGTGAAAGAAGTTGCGAAACAGGCTCGGCTCCGCAATCTCTGCCGACGACAGCGTATAGAGCTGAAAGTTGCCCTTCTTCACATCGGATAAAAACAGGTGAAACTCCAGCGGACGAATCTCGACGGAGATCCCAACTTCAGCGAGCTGGGCCGCGATCACGCGCGCAATCGCAACTGGCAGCGCGTCCGTCGATGTTTTGTATAACAGCTGAAGTCGAGGCTTGCCGCCGGGACCATCGGGGTCGGGAAAGCCCGCTTCGTCGAGAAGACGCTTGGCCTCTTCGGGATTGTAGGTCAGCTTCGTCGCTGGCGTATGAAATGCCCAGTGAAATGGAGGCAGCAGACTGCTAGCCAGCGTCGCTTTGCCTCGAAGCTTGGTCCGAATGATGCGCTCGCGATCGATCGCCAAGGCCAGCGCCCGTCGCACGCGCGGATCCTTGAGTCGAACATCCTCGGTATTCATGCCCAGATACAGCAGCAGCGCCGACGGAGCGGTCGAAAGCTGAAGGCGATCTTTCCAGCGCTCGACCGAGTCAAACAGAAGCGGCGACACGGTATTTTGGGTCAGATCCGCCGATCCTCCGACGAGTGACAGCAGGCGAGAGTTGGCATCGCGCACGACGCGCACCGTCAGCCGCTCCGACTGCGCGGGTCCAGCGAAGTAGTGCTGATTGCGCACAAAGCGAGTGACTTCACCGACCTCACCGTCGAGAACAAAGGGACCAGCACCGATCGGCGCAAGCTGTCCCGGCTCGGCGGTGCCCTGACGCATGATTCCAAAGTCGAGATCCGTCAGATACGACGCTGGCGGCTTGGCATAGGTGATGCGCAGACGCGTCGGTGACAGGACTTGGATTGGACGATGAAGGCCGCTTTCCGCAAAGCGTCGTCGCATCGATGGACTGCCTGTCTTTTCGTCGCTGAGCCGCTCGATGGAATAGCTGACATCGTCCGCCGTCACGGGCTGTCCGTCGGAAAACTTCGCACTTCGCAGCGTCACGTCCAGCGTCATGCCGTGCTCGGGAGAGACGGACACGACGTCGATACGCTCCGCCAGTTCCAGCTTCGGCCTCAGTGCGTCATCGTCGACGGAAACCAGCCGCGCGTAGCTCAGATACGCCAGCTTAAAGTCATAGGAAGTCGTCGCGTAGCGTGGGTCAATGTTCCGAGGCGGCTGCTCGATGAGGAGCACCAGTTCTTCCATCGGAACGCGCTGACGACGACAGCCCGCCAGCGACAGCAGCACAACGCTTAGCAGAAACACCGCTGCGGCAAAAAAACGCACGCTGCGCGGCGATTTGGTAGGCTGCCGAAATGTTTTTGGCTGCGAGTTTCCGTCACACAAGCGAAGCGTCGAGCGCTGCTCGCTCGGGCTGGTTCGCACCGCTTCTCGGCGGGCTTCTGACCTGTGCGCTGTTTGGCCATGCGGCGGCGTCACCCCAGCGAGTGGGCGACGGTCAACCGTCCATGGCGTCGAGGCAATCCGCGTCATCAGCAACCAATTCGGACCGACACGCTACAGCAGCCGCTCCTTCGAGGCCAGTTTTCGCACAGCTGACAGCGCCCGCGATCGCGCAACCTGCGCCAGCAGCCCCAAGTCCCAGTGCAGCTGTTTCAGCCAGTCCAGCGACGACAACATCGGTCCCGACGGCTGGAAATGTTGCCGCTCCAAACGATCAAGAAAAGCCGAGCGCTGTCCCTAGCTTGCCCGCGCTGACGGTGCCGCCCGCAGACTGGACGCTGCGCAAAAAGTGGCTGGAACAGCGCATCGAGCTGCTGCTCGGCACAATCCTGCCGGGACGAAATCGGATCGGGATCGCGGTGCTCGATCTAGACAGTGGGCAGCTGATTTACGGCAGAAACGCGGACTTGCAGCTAAACATCGCGTCGAACGTGAAGCTGTTTACGACGGCGGCTGCGCTGACGCTGCTCGGGCCGGAATATCGCTTCAAGACGGTGCTATACGGCGATCGCGACAAGACGGACAAAGCGGGCGAGTGGAAAAACCTCTTTCTGCGCGGCTATGGCGATCCGTGGCTGTCGACCGAAGATCTGTGGAAGCTCACCAACGAGCTGACGGTCCGAGGCGTCAAGCGAATCAAAGGCGACGTGATCATCGACGATAGCTTCTTTGACGAGCAGCGCGTCGGTCCCGCGTTTGAGCAAAAAAACCAGGACTCCGCGTATCGCGCGCCGCAAGGTGCGGTGTCGCTCAACAGCAATGCGATCACGATCCGCGTGCTGCCAGGAATCAGCGACGGGCTGCCTGCGCGAGTCATCCTCGATCCAGCATCGGCGTATATCGTGTTGCAAAACGAAGCGCGCACGGTTGGCAACGGGCGAACCAGCCTGCTCGTCGATGCGAGCGAAGAAAAAGACGCAGCCGCAGGCCGGGAACGAACAATCGTTCGGGTGCGGGGAACGATCCGCTCCAGTGAGACCTCTGGCATGGACTTTCACAAGCGGGTCGCGCATCCCGATCTGTACGCGGGCCATACGCTGCTCGATCTGCTGAGCAAGCGCGGCATTGTGGTGATGGGAAAGGTCACGCGCGGGATCGCTCCGCCATCGGCACAACTGCTGGATATGCACTATTCGCAGCCGCTCGGTGTGCTGGTTCGCGATATCAACAAACGATCCAACAACTTCACAGCGGAACAAGTGCTAAAGAGCCTGGGTGCGGACGCATCAGGAAAGCCGGGTTCTTGGCAAAAAGGTCTGCAAGCGGTCAGTCGCTATCTTGAAACGCTGGGAATCCTGCCGGGCAAGTATCAAATGGTCAATGGTTCGGGTCTATTTGATAGCAATCGCTTTACCGCAGCACAGGTCGTGACGCTTCTTCGCGCCGCCTATCGAGATTTCCGCATAGCAGCCGATTTTGTTGCTTCACTCGCGGTCGCTGGAGCCGATGGAACGATTGCTCATCGCTTGGGTGGAACGCCGGCTGATCGATATGTTCGCGCCAAGACCGGAACGCTCAACGGCATCTCGTGTCTTTCGGGTTATGCGGCAACGCCACTGTCTGCACTACAGCCGGTTCGACCCCCGCTTGCGTTTTCGATCTTGGTAAACGATGTGGATGAAGCGGGAGGCACCGCGACCGCCAAGCGCCTGCAAGATGCCATCGTCGAAGCACTGGTTGCGTTCCACGGAGCCAGCGTCGCACCCGCAAAGTAATCCCCAAAAACGAGTGACAGCGCCGCGGCCTTGGGATTAGAACGCCGACATGTCTGTCCTCGATCGTCTGCTGCGCTGGCCGAAAGCGCTGCTTGGCGTGACGCTGCTGGTGTCACTGCTTTTGTCGCCGCTGATTCGTCGGCTAAACCTTCACGGTGACCTCCTGGATTTGCTGCCGCGCTCGTCGAAAGCGGCGCAAGCGTTCGCGTCGTACAGCAAGCACATGGTGGCCAGCCAAGAGCTGGTCGTGCTGGTGACGTGTTCGGATCCGAGCACGCTGACCGATTTCGCCGAGCGTTACTCTCAAGCGCTGAGCAAGCTGCCCGACGTGGCGCAGGTGACACACCGCATCTCGGGTCAGTCGCTGCGCTATCTGCGCGATCACTTGCTGCTGCTGCTCGACGAAAACGACATTGCGGAGCTGGGACGACGGCTCACGCCAGCTGCGCTCGACAAGCGTGCGTCGGAGCTGCGTGGGCTCCTGTCTGCGCCAGGTGGATCGTCGATGGCGCCGCTGCTGACCGCCGATCCGCTGGAGCTTGTGCCGCTGATTACCCGTCGGATGGGCAGTGGGCTCAAGGTGGATGCGACGTCGGGGTATCTGCGCACTGCCGACGGAACCGCGCTGCTCATCAAGGTCAGGCCGCGCTTTGCCCCGCTGGAGTGGGAGCGCGACCAACAGCTGATTGCCGACGCCAGCCAGCTTGCTCGATCGCTCGGTGCCGAGGTGAGCGATCGTCGCTTCGACAGCGCAAAGATCCCGAAGGTGGCCTTTACAGGTGCGTACGCGTTTCCGCCATTTTTCCGTCTGTGGATCGAAAAAGACATGACGCTATCGACGTTTCTGTCCGTCGGTGCGGTGTTCTTGCTGTTTGCGCTGTTCTTTCGGTCGCTGCGGATCTTGCCGTGGGTGCTGCTGCCGCTGTCGCTGGCTGGGCTGTGGACCTCGATTGCGGCGACGCTCTTGTTTGGTCGAATCAGCGGCGTCTCTCTCGCGTTTGCGACGATCTTGGTGGCGATTGGCATCGATCTGCCG
>CALMML010000002.1 GCA_937868485.1 uncultured Myxococcales bacterium
TTCGGGCTGTCTATTACAGACCAGCGACGGTGACACTGGAATCTGGTTGACAGACATCAAGCCAGCCAACGTGATGGTGGCGCCGGGACCGCGCGCGATCTTGATGGACTTCGGTCTGGCCAAGAGCACCGACTCACGAGGCTCCGGGACGCACATCATTGGTACACCGGACTATTTGGCACCGGAGCAGATCCGGCAGCGTCCGCGAACCCCCGAAGAAGCCCGTCGCTGTGACGTGTACGCGCTGGGGATGAGCATCTACGAGCTGATCGCTGGCAAGCTCCCGTTCCCGAGCGGCGAAGTGGCGGATGTGCTGCGCAAACACCAAGAAGAGGATCCGATGCCTCCGTCGGTGTTTCGGCCCGATCTGCCGGAAGTGCTCGATCGCGCGATCTTGAAAGGCATTGCGCGCGATCCAAGTGCTCGGTTCCAGACCTGCGATGAGCTGATGGCGGCGCTCATCGGTGCGCATCGTCAGACACTGCGCAAAGCACCGCAGCGGGTGCTGGTGGCCGACGAAGATCCGCTGGTGCTCGATCAGCTGCGAAGCTGTGTGGAAGCGGCGGCTCCAGACGCGGAAGTTGTGATGGTGAGCGACGGAGAGCAAGTGGTCCAAGAAGCCGAAAAGCTGTCCGTCGGCTTGGTGATCATGGATCTGTCGCTGCCTCGGCTCAATGCGGTCGAGGTCTGTGCCACGCTGCGCGGAATGCCAGCGACGCAGAACCTGCCGGTGGTTGTGCTTTCGACGCGATCAAGCCGAGGCGATCGAGCGCTGCTCCGACAGTTTGGCGTTCGCGCGGTCGTTCAGAAGAGCTTGGGACTCGACGGACTGACCTCGATCGTTCGCGCGGTCATCAACGAGCGTCCGATTTAGAAAAAAGACGCCGTGGCGATTGACAGAAGGCGCGCGGTTTTGATAGAAGCTTTTCACGTCTCACTGAGACGTCTTTCGGCACCTTAGCTCAACTGGTTAGAGCAGGCGCTTCATACGCGCAAGGTTCGGGGTTCGATTCCCTGAGGTGCCACTCCGGGGGAAATGACGCGCAGCGTCGGTCCGATGTGTAGATCGAGCCGCTGTGCGCAGAACAGCTCACCATCGAGCACGATGGGCTCGGGCTGTGTGAAGACGAGTGAGGTCTGCTTCGCCAGAACATCCAGGTGAGGCTGACCGCACAGTGGCAGACCGCGCAGCATACGCGGCACTTGGATCGCATTTTTCACCGTCGACAGGCTGGATGCGATCAGGTGAAAGCGATCGCTGACCGATCCGGCTTGCCAGGGCACTCGCATCCCGAGTCCAACGTCCGGCACGGTCGATGCGATCAGCAGTCGATAGGTCGGATCGGGCTGCACGGCTCCATCGACGCAGAGCTGCGCAGCGAGCGGCGTAAACAGCCATCGTGCGAGCGGGCCACCGCCGGGAATCAGCGATGAGGCAATCGTTCGCATGGCCAAGAGCGACGCCGACAGAAGACCTCGATGCGGGCTGGCGCTGTACGCGGCCAAAAAACGTGCGCCCATCGCTGCGCTGCACAGAAAGCCAATGCGCTCGCTGCGAGCGGGACGTGCCTTGTCGCTGGGTCTGAGCGTTGCCAGGTTTAGCGGAACTTCTCCGTCGCTGTGTACCAAAATGGTAGCTTGTGGTTGGGCGTGCCACTCCCCGCGCGCAAGCGATCGACACATCTGGGCAAGTCGCTTTGCGGGCTGCGCCTGGGCACCGAGGTTGCGCGCGATCGTGTTCATGGTTCCACCGGCGAGCGGAAGCCAGCTGGGAAGCTGCGTGCCGAAGACGCGATACGCCGCCGTCAGGGTTGCCGTGAGCGTTCCATCGCCGCCGCAGGGCGCCAAGATGTCGATGCCGCGATCGGCCAGCGCGCGCATGGCCTCGTCAAGCTCTGCCGGACTGTGGGTTTGCCGCAGATGCACCGTGAGCCCAGGCGTGGCTTTGCAAATGGCTTCAAGCTGCGAGGAAAAACCGGCTCGACCGGCGCGGCGAGCTCGGGGATTGACGATGATTCCGAGTCGCACAGGGCTCTCGTTAGCGGGTTGGCAGCAGCGGGCGAAGATGCTGGCCGGTGAAGCTCTCGGCGGTGTCGGCAATCAGCTCGGGCGGACCTTCGGCGATGATGCGACCGCCGCGCTCGCCACCTTCGGGACCGAGATCGATGACCCAGTCGGCGCACTTGATGACGTCGAGGTTGTGTTCGATGACAAGGACGCTGTTGCCCGCTTCGACGAGACGATACAAGACACCGAGGAGGCGATGAATGTCTTCGAAGTGAAGTCCCGTCGTCGGTTCGTCGAGCAGATAGAGCGTTCGTCCGGTATCTCGACGGCACAGCTCTTTGGCGAGCTTGACGCGCTGCGCTTCACCACCCGATAGCGTCGTCGCTGGCTGTCCAAGCGACAAGTAGCCGAGACCGACATCGCACAGCGTCTCCAGGATCGGTCGCAGCTGCGGATGCGTCGCAAACAGCTCTTTCGCTTCGAGAATCGGCAGGTCGAGCACATCGGCAATGCTCTTGTCGCGATAGCGCACGCGCAGCGTCGCTTCGTTGTAGCGTCGGCCTTTGCAGACCTCACACGGGACGAACACGTCGGCGAGAAAGTGCATCTCGACGCGCTTTAAGCCGTCGCCTTCGCAGGCCTCACAGCGACCGCCTTTGACGTTGAACGAAAAGCGACCGGGCTTGTAGCCGTAGGTGCGCGCCTCGGGAAGCTCTGCAAACAGGGCGCGAATGTGATCGAACGCTTTGGTGTACGTCGCTGGATTGGATCGCGGCGTGCGTCCGATCGGCTGCTGATCGATCGCGATCAGCTTGTCGAGCTGGTCGAGCCCGATGATGCGATCGTGCTCTCCGATCGGGGCGCGGCTGTCGTGAAGTTCTTGGGACAGCGCGGGCCGCAGGATGCCGTTGATGAGCGACGACTTACCGGCTCCCGACACACCCGTGATGGCGCTGAACGTCCCGAGCGGCAGCTTCACCGAGATGTTTTTCAGGTTGTGCGCGCGTGCGCCCTGAATTTCGAGGAAGCCTTGCGGCTTGCGACGGCTGGTTGGGACTTCGATGCTGCGTCGGCCCGACAGGTAATCGCCCGTCACGGAGCCTTCGGCCATCATCAGTCGCTGCGGTGTGCCCGAAAACACCACCTTGCCACCGTATCGTCCAGCGCCGGGACCGAAGTCGACCACCCAGTCGGCAGCGCGCATCGTGTCCGCGTCATGCTCGACGATCAGCACCGAGTTTCCTTGATCGCGCAGACGGCGCAGCGTGTCGATCAAGCGGTTGTTGTCGCGCTGATGCAGACCGATTGATGGCTCGTCGAGAACGTAGAGAACTCCCGACAGCTCCGAGCCAAGCTGCGACGCCAAGCGAATGCGCTGCGCTTCTCCGCCCGAGAGTGTGGCCGCCGAGCGATGCAGGGTCAGATAGTCAAGTCCGACGCTGAGCAGAAAGCCAAGCCGCGCCCGAATTTCCTTGAGCAGCTCTTGGGCAATGATGGCGCGTGATCCTTCGAGCGGCAGCGTATCGAAGAGCTGAGCCGCTTCTCCGACGGTCATGCTGACGACATCCGGCATGCTGTACTTGGGCGGCGCATCGTCGGGAGACAGCAGAAACACCGAGCGCGACTCAGGCCGCAGTCGTCCACCACCACAGGCGTTGCAGTGGCTTTCGCGCAAAAACTTTTCGTAGTACTCGCGCATCTGCTCGCTGACGGTCTGCTTGTAGCGACGCATCAGCGTGTTAAGGACACCCTCGAAGCGCATCGCCCATTGGCTGCTGCCGTGACGGCCTTCCCACTTCACCTCGACGCGACGATCGCCCGCGCCGTAGAGGATGAGCTTGTGCTGTTCTTTGCTAAGCTCGCGCCACGGCTTGTCGAGATCGATGCCAAACTCCTCGGACAGGCTGCGGACGATGCTGACCACCAGGCCGTCGCCGCGCTCCATCGACGTCGCCCATGGCTCGATCGCGCCGCCGCGAATCGACTTGCGGGTGTCGGGAATGACCAGCTGCGGATCCATTTCCATCCGCGTGCCAAGCCCGGTGCATTCCGGGCACATTCCGACGGGCGTATTGAACGAAAACGACTGCGGAACCAGCTCTGGAAAGGCGAGGCTACAGCTTGGACACGCGCGCTTTTCCGACAGCAAGATCTCTTCGGTATCGCGTCCGCCGCCTTCGCGCGAAACCAAGACCATTCCGTCGCCGAGCTTGAGCGTTCCTTCGAGTGAGTCGGCCAGGCGTCTTGCCGTCTCAGCATCGTCGCTGATTGTGATCCGATCGGTGACGATGTGAATTGTGTGCTTGTGCTTCTTCGACAGCGTCGGAATTTCTTCCAGCCGAACGATCTGACCGTCGATGCGCGCGCGGCTGTAGCCTTGCTTTTTGGCCCGCTCAAGCGCTTCGCTGTGGGCACCTTTGCGTGCCTCGGCAACCGGTGCCATCAGCATCACTTGCGTTCCGGGCGGCTGTCGCAGAAGCTGCGTCGCCATCTCGGCGGCGGACATCGCTGCGACGCGCTTGCCACACTGCGGACAGTGCTGGGTTCCGACGCGAGCCCACAGAACCCGCAGATAGTCGTAGATCTCTGTAACCGTTCCCACCGTCGAGCGAGGATTCGACGACGCGGTCTTTTGTTCGATCGCTATCGTCGGAGAGAGTCCGCGCAGCGACTCGTACTTGGGCTTATCAAGCTGGCCGAGAAACTGCCTCGCATAGGCCGACAGCGACTCGACGTAGCGACGCTGTCCTTCGGCGTAAATCGTGTCGAACGCCAGCGACGACTTTCCCGAGCCTGACACGCCGGTAAAGACCACCAGTCGCTTCTTCGGCACTTCCAGGTAGTCGATCTGTAGGTTGTGCTCGGTGGCTCCTCGGATGACGATCGCATCTGGCTCTGCGACGGGTGGCGAGAGCGGCGCTTCGACAAGAAGCGGCGGCTCGTGCGAGGGTGGCTGCGACTGGGGCTTGGGCTTGGTGCTCGGCATGGCTTACGCTGGCCTGACCTTCGGCGAGGCAGATACCGCAGAGAAGCTATCGTCAAACCTTGGCCCGACACAAGCCGTAGCTTCGACAATGCACGCTGCGACGGGAAAATCGCTGGAAAATCGGACTCGACCGGGATTATTTGCTGTCGGGGAAGCGGTCGCAGTAGCTCGTGACCTCGGGATACAGGTCGGTGCCGCGCAGGACCCGGCAGCCAAATCCGAGCAGTCCATCGACGCTGGCTAGCAAGATTCGCGCTGTTCCGTCGCCACCCGCCAAGATGACGCGCGTTCCGTCGGGGGTGAACTGAACGCTGCGGACTCCGCCCGCTTTGTCTTCGAGGGTGAGGAGCAGCTTGCCGGTTTTCACTTCCCAGATTCGCGCCATGTGATCGTCGCCGCTCGATGCAAGTAGGCTGCTGTCCGGGGAAAATCCGACGGAGCGAACGACGCTGCTATGACCTTGTAGGTTCCACTGCGCTTGGCCGGTTCGTGCATCCCACACCATGACGTTTCCGTCGGCAGATGCGGTTGCAATGCGAACTCCACCGGGGGAATACGTGGCTGCCAGCACGTCTTGATTGTGACCTTGCAGCGTCAGCAGTGTCTGTCCGCTGGAGATGTCCCACACGCGACTGTTTCCGTCGCTGCTGGCTGTGACCAAGCGACTTCCATCGGGCGAAAATGCGCAGGAACGAACTTCTCCGGTGTGTCCCGAGAGCGTCGCGACGGGCTGTAGATTCATGGTGTTCCACAGCTTGGCGGTGCGATCGGCGCTGGCTGTACACAGCTTGGTTCCGTCGGGAGAGTACGCGACCTGGAACACCTGTCCCTGATGACCGAGCAGTGTTCCGACGGGACGCCCAGACATGCCGTCCCAGACGCGCGCGGTCTTGTCGTTGGACGCGGTGGCGATGCGCTGGCCGTTGGGGGAAAAAGTGCCCCAGTTGACCTCAGCGGTGTGGCCCGAGAGAAGCGCCATGCTGCGCTCGGTCTTGGCGTTCCACAACAGGGCGTTGTGATCGATGTGGGTCGTGACGACGCGGCCTCCGTCGGGAGAAAACGTCGCGCTGTTCAGCTCGAACTTGCTCTGGAAGATCTGACCGTAGCGACCGCTGCGCACATCCCAGACACGGACATTTCCGTCTGACGACGCGGTTGCAACCTTCGCCATATCGGGTGAAAAAACGGCAGCGCGAATGTCTTGCGTATGTCCTTTGAGTACGTAGAGCGCGCGACCCGAGATGGCATCCCAGACGCGAGCGATCCGGTTTGTCGACGAAGTCAGGACGCGAAGTCCATCGGCGGAATAGCTGGCGGTGCGAATGCCGTCGTCGGGATCGAAGATGTTGAGATGATTTCTTCCCGTCGCTGTTTCCCAGATGATCGCTTTTTTGTCTCGTCCGGCGGTGAGCACACGGCTGCCGTTCGGGGAAAAGATCGCCGAGGTGACGTCTTCGTTGTGGCCGGTCAGAATGAAGATGCAGCGTCCGCCGTAGGCGTCCCAGATGCGCGCGGTGTCGTCGGCGCTTGCTGTGACGACGCGGCTTCCGTCGGGAGAGATGGCGACATACAGCACCGGACCCGAGTGACCGCTGAGTGTCACCATCGAGCGTCCAGAGCGTGCGTCCCAGATGCGGGCTTGGTTGTCTCCGCCTGCGGTGACGACGCGGCTTCCATCGCGAGAGAACGCGGCGACGTTGACCTCTTGGGTGTGGCCGGTCAGCGTCAGCAAACACTTGCCGGTGAGCGCATCCCACACTTTAGCGGTGCGATCGGCGCTGGCGGTGACGACACGTTTTCCGTCGCTGGAAAAGGCTGCGTGGGTGACTTCCTGCGTGTGTCCTTGCAGCGTCTGCACGACTTGCCACGTCGCTGTGTCGTAGATGCGCGCGGTTCCATCGGAGCTGGCGGTAACCAGTCGCTTTCCGTCGCCCGTGTAGTTGACGGAATAGACCGAGCCTTCGTGCTTGAGCACTTGGGAGACGACCATCTCGCCGGTGGCGCGGAATAGCTCTTTGACGCTGGTGGCGGTGGGTGTGCTGCCTCCGGCCAGCGTGCTTCCGACGGAGATGATCGCGTTTTTTAGAACGGTCTGACGGTTGCCGATTTGGTCCAGGAACAGATCGTTTTGGGCCTCGAGCGCTTCGAGCTTGGCTTTGATCTCGGGATCCAGCGGCGGCGGTGGTGGCGTCAGATCGACGACGCTGAGATCTTGCCCGCCATCGCCAAGCCCTTGATCGGCTTGGGGAATGCCTCCGTCGCCTGTGATTCCACCATCACGGCTCGGCGAAGCGCTGGGGGACGATCCATCTCTTACACCACCGTCGCGCGCCGCTGGTGCCGCTGGAGTGGGCGCTTTTGCAGGGCTTTTGTCCTCGGCAGCCAGCCCCGTGTGAAGAATGCCCATGGCACCCACACCACACAAAGCGATCTGCGCAACAAGCCGTCGGAACCTCGAAGCCATAAGGCTCAGGATATCAGAGCTTTCTGAAGACGGAATTCGTCCTTGATAGACGGTGGCCATCACTCTATGTTCTGGCCGCTTATCCGTCTGTGCCCCGTTTGGGTTCGAAGTGAGTGGAGTCTCTGATGCGTGTCCCCTCGACGAGCCGATTCTGTTTCGGCGCGCTTGTGATTCTTCCGTTGCTGACTGGGCTGGCCTGCAATCCGTTCGAGCGACGGAGCGGTTCCTACAGCGCTGGTGCCGTCGATCCTGTTCGCTTTCCCGCGCCGTATCTGGGGGAAGGTGGCGATCCCAAGCGTCCTGGCAGCGGTCGATTTCAGTATGTGACGGCTTATTCACGAGGCCAGACCGTCGCGTACTACCCGCTCCGTCTACACGGCGAGCAGGCCAAAGCGAGCGATCCGCTCGATCTGTCGAAGGTTTCGCTGCCGCTCGGCTATCACTTTGATCCGACGCAGACGCCCGACGGACAGGACAGCGCGCGCTGTGTGGCGCCACCGGACTATGTCTATGATCAGGAAGCTCGTCGCAAAGATGCGCTTCGTCAGGATCGCCAAGGCAACATCTTTACGGCGCTGCCGACGGAAAGCGATCCGCCGGGCCAGACCACGTATGTGCCTGTGGTGCGTGAAGTCGCGGTGTCGTCGCTGCGCAATCCGTGTCAGGACTCAAAGAGCGAAGAAGATCTGGTGGGACGCGATGATGTGTCGCTGCAGCGCGTGCCGCCACCGGAAGGCTCTGTTGGGCTTTCGACGACGGGACGACCGAGCGGACGCTATCTGCTGTGGATCCTGATCGATCCGGCGGCAGAGGTGCTGTTTCCTGGCGGAGTGCTCGACAAGACCACGCAGCTTGGACCGCAGCGCTTTGGCTGGTTCAATCAGTATTTGACGGGTTATCTCGACGGAGGTGTGATTCCGATTGCGCCGCTTTCGCCGCCGGGAACGACCCAGATGGCGACGCAGCGACTGCTGTATCCGTCGCGGGTGCTGGACACAGAGTCCGGGATGCTGGTGCCAGGCTCGCTGGGAGAGGGCTTCGATCTGTTGGAATTCCGTCGCGGTGAGACAGGTTATTCGCCGATCTGTCGTGTCTATTCGTTCGAGCCGCACGATCCGCTGCTCGGCTTTGAAAAGTCGATCGCGGAAGTGGACCCGCTTCGCATCACCGACACCGGAGAAGTCGTGTATTGCCCGCAACCTCCCGCAGAGTCCCGGTAAGCATCATGCGCAGAACGCATTCCCTGTGGTTTGTTCCGCTCGCTCTGTTGGCTCCGCTGTCTGCATCGGCGGTGGGCGAACAAGATGGTCGTCTCTACGGAGTCGTCACCGATAAGGCTTCATCGGCGCCGCTTCCTGGCGCGCGCATTTCGCTGAGTGGCAAGAGCTTGATTGGCGGACCTCGGCGCGTGCTGACCGACGAGGATGGCAGCTATCAAGTCGTGTCTTTGCCGCCCGGTTCCTACGATGTCGAGCTGTCGTATGAAGGCGCCAAGCCGCTTCGTCGCAGAGTCGTCATTCGTCAAGGCGAGTCGTTTCCGCTGAGCATCGCGTGGAGCATTGAAGAGCTGAGCGAAGCGACCAAAGTGATCGTCGAAGAGCGCAAGATGACGCGGCCCGACACGACCCAAACGGGAACGGTTCTGTCGGCGGATCAGCAGGCGCGGATTGCAACCTCGCGACGGTATCAAGACATCGTGCAGCAGGTCGCTGGTGTGTCGGGAGGAGGCAATCCCAACATCAAGGGCGCGATGGATTCCCACAATCGCTACTTGGTGGACGGACTGGACATCACTGATCCGGTGACGAATACCTTTTCCGCCAACATCAACTTCGACTCGGTGGAATCCATCGAAGTGATGACCGGCGGCGCTGAAGCGCAGTACAACTCGCTCGGTGGGACGATAAACCTTGTCACCACCGCAGGCAGCAACGAATGGAAGGTGAGCGCATCGCAGTATGTGAATCACCAAGCGCTGTCGGTGGGTCAGCAGTTTGGGACGCAGGTCTATCAAGGGAGTCGTCCGTTTCTGCGCATCGCGCGGCCTCCGCAGTCGGGTTATCAGACGACAGTGAACGTCGGTGGACCGATTGCAAAGAACAAGCTGTGGGTGAATCTGTCGTTTGAATACCTGCGAAGGGAGTCCTCCCAACCGCTTGGTCCTACGCTGGGAGTGCAGGCTCCTTCACAGCTGTCGGATCGATTCCTAACGCGGCTGAAGTTGACCTATGCACCGTCGGCAAAGCATCGCTTGACGCTGTCTGTGTCCGCTGATCCGGCCTACTTTCAAAACATCAACCAAGACAACTTGCGCTTGGGCGTTGCGGAAGATTATCAGCGCCAAGGGGGTGTCTTTTCGATCGTGCAGTGGGATTACTTCCACAGCGAAAAGGTGAACACCAACCTGCAAGCCGGAGTGCAGTACTCGACGGTGGATGTCGGTCCACAGGGTTACTTCGGAACGGTCGATGCGTCTGCGTATCGCGGGATGGGACGCTTTTCTGCAGCCAATGAATCCTACGATCCAGATCGTCCACAGCACTACAACGGAGACGATGGAACCTACTGGTATCAAGGCGGCTCGCTGACGTTTGACAAGCGCTATACGTTCCAGTTTGATCCGTCGGTGTCGGTGCGCGGAAAGCTGCTCGGACGACATGAAGCGAAGTTTGGCATTCAGTCGCGCGTGATCTATCACTCCTTCGATCAGTCGGTTCCGGGCGGAACGTCTTACAGCGACATCGGAGGCGGACCTGGAGAGCGCGGTCTGTGTCTTCCAGAGATCGGACAGACCCAAGGCTGCAACCTGCGAACGGACTCGCCCGCGTTTTCCAACTCTCAGGTTGGATTTTCCGTCGGTGCGTTTGCGCAAGATCGCTGGCAGATCACATCGTTTTTGCGCATCAATCCAGGCTTCCGCTTCGACTACGGACGAACGCAAAACAGCTTGGGACAAGAGGTGAGCAGCCTGTTCGGATTCGGTCCGCGCATCGGAATCCTTCTGGATCTGACGCAAGACGGAAAGACGCTGTTTACGGCGTACTATGGACGATCCAACGAAGTGCTGTCTCTGCTTGCGGCTGCGTATGCAGACATCACGCCGACGTCGACGACGCTGCGCTGGGATACAGACAAGAAGGACTTTGTGCCGCTGCGAACTTCCGGTGGCGCGGAAGGATTCAAGCTCGATCCGCGCGGAAACACACCGCACACCGATGAAGTGACGCTGTCGCTGCGCAGAGAGATCCTAGAAAACTCTGTGGCGAGCGTGGACTACACCTACAAAAAGGTCAGCAACATCTGGGACAGCCTCGAAGTAAACCAGATCTGGGATCCAACCGGAACGCGCGTTGTCGATCACGTCGATGGCATTCCTCGTCAGATCTTTCAGTATTCAAGGCCCGATGAAAACTGGCGCACGTATCACGGAATCGACTTCATCTTCGAGTCGCGACCGCGTCAGGAGTGGGATCTGGCGGTTGCCTACACGCTGTCGTTTCTGTACGGACCGGGTGCAGAGCAGTTCGCGCAGGTGTCTGGGAGTCAAGCGCTGGGACAATATTACAACCCCAGGATGACTCATTTTTACGATGGCTTTTTGCCAGAAGACCGTCGCCACAACCTGAAGCTCCGCGCATCGTACAGCTACAAAGGATTCCTGGCGGGCGCATTCCTAAACTTCCAAAGTGGGGCTCCACGCACCAAGCGCTTCTTCAATCAGAACGAAGGCGACTACACCAATCGGAGATCACCGAGCGGAACCGATCCGGGACAAAATCCGAACGATGTCTCGTCGATTGCGGAAGTGCGAACTCCGTCGGTGCTGACCACAGATCTACGCATTGCGTACGATCTACATTCGCTGCTTCAGAAAGTGCATCTTCAGATCAGCGCGGATCTGTTCAACGTGTTTAACCTAGATGCACCCACTGAGATCGAAGTGCGCGATGTTCCGAGCTACGGTCAGGTTCGCGCACGTCAGCAGCCGCTGCGGCTTCAGCTTGGCATTCAGCTTTCGTACTAAGTGCAAGTTACGCGCAGTCATCCAGCAGATGCAGCAGCGCTTCCCAAGGGAGTGTTGCGCAGCGACGGCGTGAAGGATGCTCACGGACTCCGCTGAGCGCGATCAGATCGCCGATTCCTTCCGGTTCTTGGGCGTCTGTTTCGTGCTGCAAAAAGTTCAGCAGAGTCTGTCCGAGCGCGCGCGCTTGCTGCACCGATTGACCACGAACAGAGACAGTCAAAAGCGATGCAGAGGCGCGACACAGTGCACAGCCGTGTCCTTCAAAGTGACATGCAGCGATTGCATCGTGATGAATGGATGCAGAGATCGTGACTTCATCTCCGCACAGTGGATTTACCAGCCGGACGTGATGCGTGGCGTCGGGCAGCGGACCAAAGTGATGCGGCTTCCGGTGGTGCGTCAGGATCACTTCCTGATACAGGTTCGCCAGCGCTGCGTTCATCGGAACAGCACTCCTATCTGAACCAGAGACGTACAGAGACGCTCAATTTCTTCGATCGTGTTTACAAAAGACAGAGAGATTCGCACGCTGCCACGGACTCCCAGCGCGGAAAACAGAGGCTCTGCACAGTGAAGTCCTGCCCGCACCGCGATTCCTTCTGCGGAGAGCGCGGTTGCGACATCGTGCGGATGAACTCCGTCGAGAACAAACGAGATCACGGGCACACTCGGACCCTCCGAACCGAGCAGCCGCAGACCCGGAACCTTTCGCAGACACTGCTTCGCTTGTTGTAGCAGCGCGTCTTCCTGTTTTGCGATCTCTGGCAGACCGATTCCTTGCAGATAATCAATCGCAGCTCCGAGTGCGATCACCTCTGCGACCGCTTGGGTTCCTGCTTCAAAGCGCTGCGGAATCGGCTGATAGTCACTCTCTGTTTCGCGAACAGACAGCACCATGGCACCGCCGGTCTGCCACGGAGGCATCGTATCCAGAATCGCTGTCCGTCCCCACAGCACGCCGACGCCAAACGGTCCCAGCAGCTTGTGCGCGGAAAAACAGTAGAAGTCGCAGCCCAGCTCTTGCACAGAGACAGGAAGGTGCGGAATCGCTTGCGCTCCGTCGATCACGGTGAGTGCGCCGACTTGTCTTCCCAGCTGACAGATGCTGCGCACATCCATCAGCGCGCCCGTCACATTCGAAGCGTGCGTACACGCGATGATCTTGGTCTTGGGGGACAGCTTGCGGGACAGCGCATCGAGAGACAGCGTTCCCTGTGCATCGACCGGCGCGACCACCAACGTGGCTCCGCGCTGCTTGGCCATCACCTGCCAGGGCACAACGTTGCTGTGATGTTCGAGCTGCGTCACCAGCACTTCATCGCCTGGCTGCACGAAGCGCTGTCCGAGGCTGTGCGCGAGCAGGTTCAGCGACTCGGTCGTTCCTTTGGTAAACACCACACCGCGCGGATCGGGCGCATCAATCAGCGAACAGACCTTGTGACGAACCGCTTCAAAGTCGCGCGTCGCTGCTTCGCTCAGTGCATACACGCCGCGATGGACGTTGGCACAGCGCTCGACGTACGCCGTCATCAGCGCATCAAGCACCACCTGTGGCTTTTGGCTCGTCGCTGCGTGATCGAGATAAATCAGCGGCAGACCGTTTACCGGGCGGCACAGGGCTGGAAAGTCTGCGCGTCGAGCATGCAGAGCGACGGGCGCTGCGATCATGGCGCGCACTATTGCATGAAAGCGCGGCGGCTGGACGGTCTCGGTCGGTGATGGACACGCGCGCGGGCGATTGCCTAAGCTGCGCTGCGAGGACAGCACGCCATGCCACACGAGTCCGCCCAGCTTCTGTCGATAGGTCTTTCTTACTGCCAGTCCGGTCACCGCGTCGCGATTGCCACCGTCGTCAAGACCTGGGGATCGTCGCCTCGGCAGGCAGGCAGCTTGCTCGTCATTTCCGACAGCGGCGACTTCGCTGGGTCGGTGTCGGGCGGCTGCATCGAAGGCGCAGTCATCACCGCCGCGCAGAAGACGATGTCCGACGGCATTCCGCAGCTTCTGTCGTTCGGTGTGACGCAAGACATGGCGTGGGAAGTCGGGCTGGCCTGTGGCGGTCGCGTCGAAGTCTGGGTCGAGCGTGCCGAGCCCGAGCAGCTTCAGCGTCTGCTCGTTGCGCTGTCTGCTCGTCAGTCGCTCGTCGTTGTGACCTCGCTTTCGACGGGACAGCGTCAGGTTTTGCAGCGTCCCGAGGATGCTGCGTCGATTCCGTCGATCGCCGAGCCACTTCTGACCGCGTGTCGTGATGCGTTTTCCCGAGATGGTGCGACGGATCTGGATCTTCCCGACGGACAGCGCTTTTTTCTGTGGTCACTTCAGCCTGCGCTGCGACTGCTCATCGTCGGGGCCGTTCACACCGCGCAGCCGCTTTCGCAGATGGCGTCGCAGTGTGATTTCGATGTGACGATCATCGATCCGCGAACGGCTTTTGCGACGGAAGCGCGCTTTCCGTCGGTGACGCTCTGCAAAGAATGGCCAGAGCCCGCGCTTGCCAAGCTGGGCATCGATCGCCGGACTGCGCTTTTGACGCTGACGCACGATCCCAAGCTCGACGAGCCGCCGCTGGCGATCGCGCTGCGCAGCGAGGCGTTTTATATCGGAGCACTCGGCAGCGGTAAGACCCACGCATCCCGACTGAAGCGACTGAGCGAACAGGGCTTTTCCGACGCAGCGCTGGCACGCATTCACGGTCCGATTGGGCTGCGGATTGGCGCGCGTTCCCCGGCGGAGATCGCGGTGTCCATCCTGGCGCAGCTGATTGGTGTGCTTCGTCGAGAAAGTCCATGAAGTTTGGTCAGCTTGCGACGACAGAAGGGCTGATTTTGGCGCACACGCTGCGTCTGTCCAGCGGTGAAGTGTTCAAGAAAGGTCGGCGACTGAGCGCGCTGGATGTGAAGACGCTTTGTGCCGACGGACTTCAGACGGTGTGGGCTGCGCAGCTTGAGCCAGAGGACTGCGACGAAGATGAAGCAGCCTCTGCGCTGGCGGAGTCGGTTCGCGGCGAGGGCGTTCGTCGAGCCGACGCAGCGACCGGACGCTGCAACCTGTTTGCGGAGCATGCGGGCCTTCTGGCGATCGATGCCGAGCGGGTGCGTGCGCTCAATCGGCTGTCACCGGATCTGACGCTGGCGACGCTGCCTCTTCATTCGGTGGTGCGACGTGATGACATGCTGGCGACGATCAAGATCATTCCGTTTGCGGTGCCAGGCGCGCTGCTTCGTCAGGCGGACGCGCTGGCGAGGGCTTCGCTTGCGGCGACGGAACGACTGATTCGCGTGCTGCCGTTTGAGGCTCGGCGAATGGGTCTGATTCTGACGATGACAAAGGGCCTGCCCGACAGCATGTTGGATCGCGCGGCGGCGGCGCAGCGGGTTCGGGCCGATCGCTTGGGCAGCGTGGTGAGCGACGAGATCCGAACGGCTCACACCGAGTCAGCGATTGCGTCGGCGCTGGCTTCGCTGTGTGCGGCGGGCTGCGATCCCGTGCTGATCTTGGGTGCGTCGGCGATCGTCGATCGGCGCGATGTCATTCCGTCGGCGATCGAGCAGCTTGGCGGAACGGTCATTCACCTGGGCATGCCGGTCGATCCGGGCAACTTGCTGCTGATTGGGCGAGTCGGACAGACGCGCGTCCTCGGGGTGCCGGGCTGTGCGCGATCGCTGCGACGGTCCGGGTTTGACTTCGTGCTGGAGCGGCTGTGCGCCGGGCTGGACGTGACGGCGGACGATGTGATGGATCTGGGCGTCGGTGGGCTTTTGCATGAAGGTCCGTGGCGACCGACGCCGCGAGCGCAGCCAGTGCTTCCTCCTTCGGTGGCGGCGGTGGTGTTGGCGGCGGGACGCTCGCAGCGGATGGGCGCGAGCAACAAGCTGCTGGAGCGGCTCGATGGAAAGCCGCTCGTCTGTCACACCGTCGATGAGCTGCTTCAGACTGGTGTGCGTCCGATCGTCGTGGTGACGGGCCATCAGTCGGAAAATGTGCGGGCCGCGCTGTCCGGTCGTCAGGTGGTGTTTGTGGACAATCCGCAGTTTGCCGATGGACTTAGCTCGTCGCTGCGCGTCGGACTTGCGCAGCTGGATAGCAGCATCGACGGTGCGCTCATCTGTCTGGGCGATATGCCGAAGGTTCGTCGCGAGCACATCGAGTCGCTGCTCGGTGCGTTTGAGCCTTCCGACGGACGCGAGATCATCGTGCCGACGTTTGCCGGTCGTCGCGGCAACCCGGTGCTGTGGGCGGCGCGCTACTTTCCGATGATGAAAGAGCTGTCGGGAGACCTGGGCGCGCGGGAGCTGCAAAAGCGCTTTGTCGATCGCGTGTGCCTGGTGCCAATGCCCGACGATGCAGTGACGATCGATGTCGATACCAAAGAAGCGCTGGATTCGCTGCGCAGCGTCGGAGCGTAGTCGAGCTTACGAGCCCAAGCGTTACGAGCCCGAAAGGCGCACGCCAATCACGCCCAAGATGATCAGCAAAATCGACGCCATCTTCGGAATCGACGTGGTTTCGTGGAAGAACACCACGCCCAAGATGACGACGAGCAGCGTGCCCATTCCCGACCAGATGGCATAGGCAACGTTGAGCGGAATGTGACGGAGCGCGAGGGTCAGAAGGCCCAGGCTCGACATGTAAAACAGGATCATGGCGACGGACGGCGCGATGCGCGTAAAGCCGTTCGAGAACTTCATGCAGGTGGTGCCGCAGACCTCAAGGACGATGCCGAAGAACAAAAGGAGCCAGCTCATGGCCCTTGGTTTTACTCTATGTCCGTGGAGGTAGATGGTGCTGCGCGTGGACGCAAAGTGGGATGGCGATCGCCAGCGCGCTTTGTGCTGACGGAAATTTGAGCATTTCGATGCGCAGGCTAATGTGGCGGTCAAAGTTGTCGCCAAAGCTTCTCCCGAGACTTGCTGCGCCGTCCTCGGCCATCACCTTGACACCGCTTGGAACAGACGGGCAGGATCAGAAAGGGCGGTTTGTTGCGTAATGGCGGTCAGTAACGCATTCCTTACTTCGCACGCAGTCGCAGATCTCATCGGGGTGAGCCCCTCCACGGTGCTGTCGTGGATCGACAAAGGGCTGTTGCCAGCGTTCCGAACGCCGGGCGGGCATCGGCGCGTCGAGCCAGCGGTCCTCGTCGAGTTTCTGCGCAATCACCAGATGCCGGTTCCCCGGTCGCTGCTGCCTCAGGCTCGGCGCATGCTTCTCATCGACGACGATGCGACGTTTTTGCGATCGACCAAGCGGCAGCTCAAGCAAAACTTTCCTGAACTTGACGTCGAGATGGCAGAAGGCCCCGTCGAAGGTCTTCTGAAGATCGGCACCGATCGTCCTGATGCGGTGCTGCTCGACGCGATGATGCCAGGAATGGACGGCGTCGAAGTCTGTCGCCAAATTCGCCAAAACCCCGCCACGTCGGAGATCGCGATCATTGCACTGACGGGTCGCCTCGACGACATCCTTGAATCTGCCTTCAAGAAGGCGGGGGCCACTGCATGCCTCCGTAAGCCGCTCGATATCAACCAACTTACGCAGCTTTTGGGGCTTTAGACATGACCGTGCTCGCCGTGGCGCAAGAGGAGAGGGCCGTCCGCACGAGCCATAAGTTACGCGCGTTACGTCACCTGGCCAGCGAGTTTGGCGTCGGGCCGATCGCTTGCACAGCGTGGCATCCGCGCTTTCAAGTGCTCAGCGGGCTGGTCGAAAACCTGTCGATGGGTGGCTTGTGCGTTCGTCTGCCGGGCGCGCTGCGACAGGGAACGATCGAGGTCGATGACTGGCTGCTCTCGGTTCACGTCTCGCTGCAAAGTGGCGAGGTGATCTGTCACAGCGACTCGGTCGTTCGTCACGTTCAAGTGGACGGCGAAGACCTGGTCATCGGGCTTCAGATCAAAAAAGGGGTGGTGGATCTGCCGCTGCTCTACGAACGTCAGACGCGCTATCGCTTTGCGGCGCGCTGCGATCAGGCTGAGCGAGTCGCCGATGCCAGTCGCATCCTGCCCGCGTTCAAAGAGTGGGTGTCGGATCTGCGCAACTACCTGGAGCGGATGCGGTCGTTTCTCGATCAGGAAGAAGCAGCGCTCGAGAGCGAGGATCTGTACACGCACGATCAGATCTGCGCGCAGTACCTGGGCGAAGTCGGGCCGCGCATCATCCAGCGAGTGCAGACCGCAAGTCATCAGATGGGCGGAATGCTCGGCGGGCTGAGCGACGATGAACACGCTGCACATCGCGCCTACGCGCAGCATCATCTTGGGGAGCTGTTTAGCCAGGCTCCGTTTGTGAAGCGAGCGCTGAAGAAGCCGCTTGGCTACGCGGGCGACTACGAGATGATGAACATGCTCTATCGTCCGACGAGTGCGGAAGGTGGCAGCCTGTTTGGCAAGGTGCTGCACATGTGCACCACAAGCGAGGTCGCGGCGCGCGCCAACATCAACCGCATCTCGTTTTTGCAGGACAAGATCCGCCAAGCGGTGCGCACCTATTCCGCTGCGGGCAAAGGTCGGACACGCATTGCATCGGTGGGCAGTGGTCCCGCGCGTGAAATTGAACACCTGCTAGAGCAAGAGCCGCACCTGGGTCCGATGCTCGATGTGATGCTGATTGATCAAGACGTTCGCGCGATCAGCTACTGCGAGCGACGACTGATTCCGCTGGCGGAAAAGACCGGGGCGCAGATTCACTTCGTGCGCGAGTCCGTTCGTCGGCTGCTGTGCGGCGGTCGGCTCGGTCACACCATGGGCGCGCGACAGCTTATCTACAGTGCGGGACTTTTTGATTACCTATCGGATCGTAGCTTTGTGGCGCTGCTCTCTGCTCTGTATGAAGGCGCCGAAGAAGGTGGCCAGCTTCTGATTGGCAATGTCGATCAATCCAATCCCACTCGCTACTTCATGGAGTACTTTGCGGAGTGGTTCCTGATTCATCGCAACCGCCAACAGCTGCTCGACAAAGCCAAGCTTCTGCGGCCCGCTCCTGCGCAGGTTCGTGTCGAGTCAGAGCCGCTCGGCGTGAACCTCTTTCTCTCCCTTCAGAAATGACCGCTGACTTTAAGTCCTACCTTCAAGACTATAACTACGCGGCGGTACGGCTGACCTGCATCCTCTGCGCGGTGCTGATGCCAGCGGGATTTTTGCTCGATCTGCTTACCAATCGTCAGTTTGTCGGCGAGTTTTTGGTGCTGCGTATGCTCGCTGCGGCGATCTCGCTTGGCGTGCTCGGTCTGTCGCGGCTGCGCAGCTTGCGTCGTCACAGCTACATCCTGATCTCGCTTGTGATCTTGGCCTGCACGGGCGCCATCGAGCTGATGATCCTGCGACTCGGATCGGCGTCCAGCTCTCCGTATTACGCGGGACTGAACCTGTGCATCTTGGGCGCGGGTCTGGTCTACGTGTGGAGCGCGCGGCAAGCGCTGGGTGTCTGTGCGATGGTTCTGCTGCTGTGGCTTGGGCCCGCCTTGTGGGGACACCCGAACCTGTACGGACCGTTTTTCAACAACCTCTACTTTTTGGTGCTGACCAGCATCATTGCCGTCGCGGCCAACGCGATGCGTTACAACCAAGCGCACCGCGAGTGGGAAGCCAAGTCGGCGCTGTCGCGAACGAGCGCGGAGCTTCAGACCTCGATCGAGCGCATCCAAGAGCTGGATCGACTGAAGAATCAGTTTTTTACCAACATCTCTCACGAGCTGCGGACGCCGCTGGCGCTTATCACCGCGCCGATCGAGGAGATGCTGTCGCGTCACGGACTTCCCGACGTTCATCGCAACGCGCTGCAAGTGGTGCTGCGCAACGGTCTGCGGCTGCATCGGCTGATTGATGGACTGCTCGATCTGGCGCGTCTCGAAGCGGGACAGCTTCGGCTGCGGGTCATCAACTTGGACATGGCGCAGCTTCTGCAAAGCGTGGTCGCTGCGTTTCAACCGGCGGCGGACAGCATGGGCATCAAGCTAGAGCTGTCTGTTCCCGACGGTGATGGCCCCAGCTCGCTGATGGGTGATAGCGAAAAGCTGGAAGTCGTGCTGACCAACTTGCTGGGGAACTCGCTGAAGTTTACCGAGCGTGGCGGCCTGATTCACGTCGAGCTTCGCTATCTGTCCGGCGCGGTCGAGATCGATATTCGCGACAGTGGCCAAGGCATTCCCGAAAGCGAGCAGCCCTTTATTTTCGAGCGCTTCCGTCGCGTCGAGTCCGCGGGTCGCAAGCAAGGTGGCGCGGGCATCGGGCTCGCGCTGGTCAAAGAGCTGGTCGAGCTACACGGTGGGTCGGTGTCGGTGAAGAGTCGGCCCGGTGAAGGTGCGACGTTTACGGTGCGGCTCAAGCTCGGCAACGAACACCTGCGTGATGAGCTGATTGACTCTCCATCGCAGCCTCCGTCGAGTCCGCAGCTGGATCTGCTTCGTCCCGGTAGCGCCCAGCAAGCGCTGGTTCACGTCGATGGTGCGCTCGATCCTCGTCTGGAGCCGTCGCTCAAAGGCAACTCCAGCCAAGCGATTCCGGTGCTGGCGACGGGCGGAGGCTTCAGTCGCGCGCATGTCCTTATCGCTGAAGACAACGTCGATCTGCGCAAGTTCCTGCAAGAGCTGCTCGCGCCGTATTACAGCGTCACCGTCGCCTGCGATGGCAAAGCGGCGCTTGATAGCATTCACGAGCGGATGCCCGACTTGGTGCTGGCCGACGTGATGATGCCGCAGATGTCCGGCATTGAGCTGTGTCAGCAAGTGAAGCGCGATCTGCGAACGCGAACGCTGCCGGTGATCCTGCTGACCGCGCGCAGTGGCATCGATGAAACGATCGAAGGCTTCAGCCACGGTGCCGACGACTACTTGGTCAAGCCGTTTAGCCCGCGAGAGCTGCTGATGCGGGTGGCGGTTCAGCTCAAGCTGCGACGGCTGACGGCGCAGGTGGCCAATGCGGCGCGGCTTGCGGCGGTGGGCACGCTGGCTGCGGGGGTCGCGCATGAGATCAAAAACCCGCTCAACGCCATCAACACCGGTGCGGCGGCGCTGCGCAAGCGCGATGAGATGAGCCCGGCGCTGGTCGCAGAGATCCTCGACATGATGGAAGAGTGCGTGGGACGGATTTCCGAGATCACGACCGCGCTGACCGAGCATGCCCGACCCGCCGATGGCGAAGGTCTGTCGCTGTTCGATGTGCAAAAAGGGCTCGATACAACGCTGCGACTGCTGGCGGATCGGCTGCGTGGATCGTCGATTCAGATCATTCGCGACTTTCGGACCGAGCGGCTCATCGTCGCGCGGCCTCGGCAGCTCAATCAGGTGTTTCTGAACCTGCTCGACAACGCGGTGCGCGCCAGCCCGCAAGGTGGACGAATTTCGCTGACGCTGTCAGAGACGGATCGCGACACGCTGTCGCTGGTGGTGCACGACGAAGGTCCGGGCGTGCCGATTGAAAACCGTGAGCGGATCTTTGATCCGTTCTTTACGACGAGAGCTCCCGGTGAAGGAACCGGCTTGGGACTGTATCTATCGCGTCAGATCATTGAAGCGCATGGCGGCTCACTGCGCGTCGGGAGCGTGCAAGGTCGAGGTGCCGCCTTTATCGTCGATCTGCCGGTGTCGGGTCCGATCGCGCAGAGCAGTACCAGTGGCAAGCAAGGAGCGGCGGCATGAAGAGCCAAAAGCCTACGCAGAGCGGTGAGCGTCGCGCTGTGGTCCTGTATGTGGACGACGATCGCGCAAACCTGCTGGCTTTCCGGGCCATCGCTGAGCCGACCTATGAAGTGGTCGTGGCCAAGAGCGGGGACGAAGCGCTCCAGCTGATTGTGCAAAACCCGGACATCGCGGTGCTGATGGCCGATCAGCGCATGCCTGGGATGAGCGGAATCGACCTGTGCGAGCGCGTGCAAGCCAGTCATCCCGACATCGTGCGCATGCTGGTGACGGCGTATTCCGACTTGCAGGCGGCGATTGCGGCGATCAACCGTGGCCACGTCAGTCGCTATCTGCACAAGCCGTGGAATGCCGAAGAGCTGCTCGTGACGCTGCGAGATGCGGTCGAGCGCTATCGTCTGAAAGTCACGGTGCAAGAGCTGCAAATTCGCATCGCGCAGAGCGAGCGGCTCTATGCGCTGGGTGTGCTGACGGCGAGCATCGGTCACGAGCTGCGAACACCGTTGTCGATCGTGTCGGCCAATGTGCAGTTTGCGCGACGGGCGCTGCATGAAGCGCTGAGCGCACAAGCAGGCAAGCCGGGCGGTGGCTCGATGCAGGAAGTGGAAGCGGCGCTGATTGACGCGGAAGAAGGTGCGCAGCGACTCATCGACATTGCCGATAGCATCCTGTTGTCGTCGCGCAGTGAGCCCGGTGATCGCGAGCCGGTCGATCTGTCACACGTTCTGCACTCGGTGCTGCGGCTGACGCGATCGGAAGCGACGCATCGGGCGCGGCTTTTGATTGCGCAGTCGGCCAAGCCTCGGATTTACGGATCGGCGACGCGCGTCGGACAGGTGCTGCTGAACTTGGTGCTAAACGCGCTGCAAGCGCTGCCGGATCGTCCGATGGAACGCAACGAGGTCAAGCTCGCGCTCGACGAAAAAGACGGTCGCGCGATCGTCGAAGTGGCGGACAACGGCGTCGGCATTGAGCCCGGCAACCTCGCGCACATCTTCGATCCGTTCTTTACGACGAAGAAGAAGGGCACGGGACTGGGACTCGCCATCTCGAAGCAGATCGTCGAAGAGATGGGCGGTCAGATCCACGTCGAGAGCCGACCTGGTGTCGGGACGCGCTTTCGCATCTCGTGGCCGCTTCTGTCACCGAGTCACGCCGCGCACGCCAGCTAAGCGCACCGGCAAAACCCGCTGGGCTTAGGAAAAGACCAAGCGACCGCTTTCGGTCACTTGGCAGCTCGACAGCCCGGATCGGGGCGGACGGGACAGCGGACGCTCTGTGTGGCTGGGCAAAAGCGACAGACCTTCGCTGAGTCGGCTGTGCTTGGGCGACAGGTGCAGGTGCAGCGCGGCTTGGAATCGTTCCAAAAAGTATTCGAGCGCCAAGTGCAGCACGCGCTGACGATAGCGAGAGTCTTGCGCGGTGGACTGTCGCTCCGCGTCGGCTTCCAGGGCTCGTAGGACCCGCTCTTGCGCGCCGAGGCCGATAAGCTGCGAGGGCGCAAGTCCCGCCGCGACGATGTGCTCGGGAAAGCGCTGCGCTGCGAGCAGAAACCGTGCGATGCCTTCCGCGATCTGCTTGCCATCGGACAAAGACAGCGAGTTACCGAGCCCAAACTCCGCGCGCAGACCGGCGTTTTGTGGACCTTTGAGCACCCGCCGCACCGCGTCGCGATACGCTTCAAGCAGCAGCGCACTGGTTCGCAGCGTCTCTCCATGTCGGGCCGACTGCGGCGCCATGACACACAGCGGATCGCGCAGCTTGGCGGCGAGCGGCGTCTTGCCTTGCAGCTCTTCGGCGATGCGCAGCACGGCACCACAGGTCTCTCGCGACAGCGCCACTTCGGCATGCAGCGCTGGCTCACTGGCCACAAACGTCAGCACCGGACCGAGCGCCATCAGACAGCGATCGAGCGGGAGCTTGGGCTCGACGCCTTCGTTGCAGAGCTGCCGGGCGCGCTGAAGCAGTGTGTCGAGCGCCGCCGAGGCTGTAGCTGGCCGCCGCGACGCCATCATCATCAGCGTGGGAGTAGAAGACCGAAGAGGAAGCTTGATCCGCTGTGGGTTCGGCATGTCGGTTCCTTGATGTAGGACAAATACCTACGGTGTATGGCCGGGCCTGCCAAGTTTTTGTGCTAGTGTCCTCGCTGGATGTGGGATGCAAAGGTTGCGGTGCTTGTTCCGCTGCGGGTTGGAGCCGGTCAGTTCATGCTGGCGCAAGCGATGCAGCAGATCGCGGCGGGCTGGCTTCAGCAGCCGCTCGTGATGCGACACCTGGAATCGGTTCGCAGCGGAGAACACGCGGTGCCGGTGCAGGCGCAGCTGGCGGAGCTGGTCCTGCGCTACCCGATGTTCTGGAGCGTGGCAACGTGTACCGGGCTGCTGGTGCTGGGGCTGTGCTTGGGACTTGGGCTGCTGGCGCGACCGGCGGCGATGCTGGCGCTGATTGGTTACTTGCTGTGCGGACTGTTGCTGGGCGCGCGGCTGTTCGACAGTGGCACCGTCTTGCTTTGTCTGTCGCTGGTTTCGCTGTCGCTGGTGGCGTCGGGGCGAGTGCTCGGGCTGGACATGCTGCTTCGCAAGCGGCTTCCGGCGTGGCTGACCTAGCGCGCAAGCTGGGTACGTGGCTCGACGCGTGGGGGCTGATCGCGAAGTGGCGCGACTACAGCCCATAGCCAGCGCGACCCGGAGTGTCATATGATGACGTCTGCCGATGAAGACGCGATTGCTCCTGTTCCTGGGTCTATGGGTCGCTGTGCCGCTGCTGAGCGGCTGCGGCAAAAAAGGCATCTCCGCTGAGCTGGCTGCGTTCAAAGACGCTGGCCGCAGCGTGTCGGAGTTCGTCGATGCCGATGCGAGCGTCATGCAGGCCAAGCGCTGTCAGCAAGGCACCATCGACCAGATGTCCGTGCTGCTGTGCGAGTATTCGGGCCGCGATGCAGCGACGGCGGGCGTCCGCAGTGCCGCGCAGTGGGCGGGTGAGTGCGGAACCTGGCTGGCGCTTCAGCGAGACAAGGTGGTATTTGCCGTCGCGGACCGTGCAGAGCTCGATAGCAATGGCAAGACCGTCGCTGCGCTGACCAAAGTGTTTCGTCGTCAAGCCAAGAAATAGCGGCAGATCGGAACCTCCTCGACTACGGTAAGGGCATGCGCGATCCGGTGAGTCCAGCCGAGCCTCCTTCCGTGGCAAATCCTCAGCGGCAGAGCTTCCGTCGACTTCTCCAGAGCTCGTTTCTTCGCTTCATTCGAGCCGAAGCAGCGTCGGGCGTGGTGCTGATCATCAACACGGTGATCGCACTGCTGGTCGCCAACAGTCCGTGGCGTGACTCTTTTGCCAAGCTGTGGTCGTCGGTGATTGAGCTGCGTGTGCATCGCGTTGCGCTCGCGTTGCCGGTGCGAGACTGGATAAACGACGGTCTGATGGCGGTGTTCTTCCTGGTCGTCGGGCTGGAGATCAAGCGCGAGCTACTGCAAGGAGAGCTGGCGTCGCTGCGCAAAGCGGCGTTGCCGGTGGTGTCGGCGCTCGGCGGGATGCTGGTGCCGGCGCTCATCTTTTTGGGCTTTACACACGGAACACCGCTGGCGCGCGGCTTTGGCATTCCCACGGCGACGGACATTGCCTTCACGGTCGGGGTGATGGCGCTGCTCGGACGACGGGTGCCGCTTGGGGCAAAGGTGTTCGTGACGGCGCTGGCGATCGCAGACGATCTCGGGGCCGTCGTGGTGATTGCGGTGTTCTATTCGCATCACACGGCGCTGTGGGGCCTTCTGCCGATTGCGGGGCTTGTGCTGCTGCTGTTGTCGCTCAATGTGCTGGGCGTGCGCAGGCTGGCCCCGTATCTGGTGCTCGGTGTGTTTCTGTGGCTGGCGATGCACTCGGCGGGGGTTCATGCGACGCTGGCCGGCGTGGTGCTGGCGATGTGCATTCCGATCTCGGGACGACACGACGACCAAGACTTCCTGATTGCCGCCGAGCACGCGGTGTCGACGTACGGCGAGCATGCGGACGGTGAAGAAGACCAAGACAACCTACGTGAGCGACGAGAAGCATCGCTTCGCGCGCTGGCGGAAGTGATTGCTGGGATGAAGTCGCCGCTGCATCGGCTAGAGCAGCACCTTCACACGGTGGTGGCGTTTGGGATTCTGCCGCTGTTTGCGCTGGCGAACGCGGGCGTCGAGCTTCCGATGGGACAGAGCCTGAAGACGCTGGTGATGCAGCCGGTGTCGCTCGGAGTGTTCTTCGGACTGCTGTGCGGCAAGCCGATCGGGATCTTTGTCTTCGGCGCGCTGGCGATCAAGCTGGGACTGGGCGCGATGCCGTCGCGAACCAGCTATCGTGTGCTGTTTGGCTCGTCGATGCTGGCGGGGATTGGCTTTACGATGTCGATCTTCATCACCAGCCTGGCGTTTTCCGATCCGGCGCAGGTGACGGAAGCCAAGGTGGGGGTGCTGCTCGGATCGCTGTGTGCGGCGATGCTCGGGTCGCTGTGGCTGCGGCTGTGTTCCCCTTCGCCCAGCAGCGCGGCGTGATGCAGGGCGAGCCCGGACCCTGTGCCTTGACGGGCGCTCGGTGCGAGCGCTATAGCTTGTCGTCGATGACAAGCCTCTGTCACCCTGCGGGCCGCGATGAGTAGCGCAAAACACGTCAGTTCCTCTCTGCGGATGCGTAGCGAGGCGTGGAACCTGGTCTATCGCTTCCTGCGGCAGTGGCCGTGGATGCTGGTGGTGAGTGTCCTGGGCACTGGCGTGGGCCTGTACTTTGGGCAGCGCCATCGTCCGACCTACCAAAGCACTGCGCAGGTTCGCGTCGGTGAGGAGCTAGACGCCAAGTCGGTGCCGGGTCAGCGCGAAGATGCGAGCGACCTGGCGGATCTGCCCGATACCTTGGCCAATGCCTTTCGGGCGCGGATTGTCGTCGATGCACGGCTCAAAGCGACGGTGGCGGAGCTGCTGAAGAACCCCTCGCTTGCGCACCTGCCAGAGCTTCAGTCCGAAAAAGGCCAGGAAGAGCTGGTCGAAAACATCAAAAAGACGCTGCTCGTCGAGCCGGTGACGCGGCGGCTGTTCCAAGTGACCTACAACGCGCGCGATCCGGTGCTGGCGCAGCAGGTGCTAAAGGCGCTGTCGGAAGATGGCGCGAGCAGCGTGGTTTCGCAGCGCGTCGATACGGCGAAGAAAGCGCGTGAGTTTCTGGGCGAAGAAGCGGAGCGCGCGCGGCAGCGGATGCTCGATGCGGAAAACCAAGTGGTGCAGTTTGTCCGTCAGCATCCGAAGCTGCTCGTGTCGATTTCGGCGACGGATCGCAGCAAGCTCGGACTTCAGGCGGCGGACAAGCTGCTGGTGACGACGCGCGGCAAGACGCAGGTGAGCCCGGTGAAGATGGCGGACAGCTATTCTTCGCCCGAGCTGCGGCCTCTGCTTGAAAAGCGTGCGCAGGTGGAAGCGCAGATCGCGCAGATCGAAAACGGGCACAAATACGATCCGACGCAGCAAAAGCTGCTCGATGTGGATCGGCTTCAGCAGCAGCTCCAAGAGATGAAAGCGCAGGGCTACACCGCAGAATACCCGGAGTTTCGACGGGCGACGGCGGATGTAGAGCGGCTCCAGCGGGAGATTCGCGATGGTCGAACCCGCAAAGATCCGAAGCTGGCCGAAGACATGCTGCTGCTTGGGCAGTCGCGGGCGCAGCTCTCGGTGATCGATCGGCAGATCACGGCCATTCGTCGCAAGCTGGGCGGTGGGGATGTGAAGCTGTCGGCGGATGAAGAAGCGCTGAGTGCCGAAGCGGTGTACTCGCGGCTGTTCCGAGACATGGAAAGCGCGCGGCAGGCGTACGACAAGCTGCGTGAGCGCGAGCTGGAGTCGGTGGTGAGTGAGCAGCTCATCAAGATGCCGGGCAATGCGGCGGCGCGAATCATCGATCCGGCGAACCTGCCAGCGCGGCCTCGCGGGCTGTCGCGCAAGATGATGATGCTGCTGATGGCGCTGCTCGGGATGATGTCGGGCCTGCTGGTCGGCGTCGGACGGGCGCTGTCGGACAAGCGCGTCTTTACCGCGATTGATCTGTGGCATGCGACGGGGCTGCCGGTGCTGGCGCGGATTCCGTCGGGGGACAAGCTGAGCGCGCGCAACGTCCTGCCGGAAGTGCTGTCGGGAAGTGACTCGGGGGAGCGGCTGCTGCCGATGATTCCTGCGTCGCTGGATCTACAGGCCAAGCAAGGTGCAAGTCGGCTGGTCGAGCTGGGCTATGTGGTGAGTCCTGCTCCGTCCAGCCTGCCGTCGCCCGAGCTGGTCTTGCAGAGCCGACCCGAGGGCGCGCGTGCCGAGCAGTATCGTCTGCTGCGCTGTCGGCTGGCCGAGCGAGGCAACCCGCGTCTGCTGTTGTGCGTGAGCAGCCAGCCGGGGGAAGGCAAGTCGGTGGTGGCGGCCAACCTGGCACTGGCGATCTCGGAAGGGGGCGGTGCGAAGGTGGCGCTGATTGATGCGCACCTGATTGGGCCTCGGCTGCACGCACTGCTGATTCCGGGCAGCGAGGTGGTGCCGTCGGACCTGCGGCAGCGCAAGCCCGAGGTGTGGCAGATCACGCCAGAGCTGTGCTTGGTGCCCGCCGCTGCGATGGGCGATCGGAGCAGTCGGGCCGCGATCGAAAACTCCCCGGCGTTTGCGAGCCTGTTGCAAGACCTGCTGTCGGCGTTTGACTACGTGATCATCGACACACCACCGCTCAGCCTGGCTGCCGATGCGCGCTTGCTCCTTCGTCACGGCGGGAGCTGCTTGCTGGTGGTGCGGGCGGCGCGAACGGATCTGGAGATGCTGCGTCTGGCGCTCGATCGAGTCGGTCGCAGTGCCATTGCCGGGACGATCCTCAACGGCTAGATCGAACGCCCGCCCGGCGAGCAGGGGCCAGCGGGTGAGAGAAGAACTCTCAAGGCGTGAGACAAGCGCGCTGGCTTGGTGAGAGAAGAACTCTCAAGGCGTGAGACAAGCGCGCTGGCTTGGTGAGAGAAGA
>CALMML010000003.1 GCA_937868485.1 uncultured Myxococcales bacterium
AACCAGCCAGTCAATCTCCAGCATATGGAGCGACGCCCCGGGCCATGGCTGGGCGGTTGGCAACAATGGAACAATTTTGCATTATATAGGGGACTGGGTTAACGCTCTCTCTACAACTACTGAGAACCTGAATCGTATTTGGGGACGAGATGCTACGACGGTCTGGGCAGTTGGCGCCAAAGGGACTGTACTCAGTTATGACGGCGCAACGAAAACATGGAAAAACTTGACCAGCGGTACAAATGAAGAACTCAAGGGCATATGGGGCGATGCCACAAAAGTCTTTGCTGTGGGTGAATATGGAACCATTATCAAATCTACGGGTAGCGGCACGACCTGGACTGCGGAGGTATCGAATACTACGGCGGGACTCCAGGCCATCCATGGAGCGGGGTCGGTTGCCTTCGCGGTTGGAGGGAAGGGCACGATTGTCAAATACGATGGGAGTTCGTGGTCTGTCGTCAGTAGTGGAATCAGTGCGTCGCTGAACGGGGTGTGGGTTGGGAGTGGATCGTTGGCGTTCGCGGTGGGGGAGAAAGGGACCATCCTTCGCTACGACGGCACGAGCTGGTCAAAGATGGAGTCGGGAACAACCACGAACCTCAAAGACATCTGGGGAAGCGACCCGAACGATGTCTGGGCGGTCGGTGATGGTGGCATGCTGCTCCACTTCGACGGCAGCAAGTGGTCCTGGGTCAACAGCGGCACCTCGCATAATCTGAACGGAATCTGGGGAACCGACGCGAAGAACGTCTGGACGGTCGGTGACGCGGGGGCGATCTTGAAGTGGACGACGCAATAGAGCTGGGCGCTGGATCCTTGCAAGGACGCCCTTCTGATGCGTGCCCCACGCCGGAAGGCATCCTCGAAGAGGTCGCGCAGGACAACCAACCGCAGATTGTGTTCACGATTGCGGAGGCGCGGAAGCCGATCCTCGATTGGATCGATGCGCGGGGCAAGTGGTCTGCGGAGCGGGAAGCGAAGCGTATGGAAGAGGGACCGTCGAAAATAGGCCGGGTGCGAAGGACTGACGCTCAGTGAGCAATTGGCGTGCGGTAGGTCCAGAGAGTCACTTACCCCACGGTGTGTCGGCAGTCGGCTTTAGCCCCAAAGTCCCGTCGATTCGACGCCACGCCCGCTACGCAAGCAGAAGCAAATCCTTCGGATACTGCGCCGATCGCAGCCGATGCACGGTCAGCAAGCCGCCATGGCCCACTCGCCCGGCCCTGGCAGCTCTCGATGTGCCGCAAAGCACATCACCCCGGCAGCTGCTTCTCGAAGAGAAGCACACCGCGTGGACGGCTCGCTGAGCCACGGTAGGGCAGCAGTCCGACCTTCTTCCAGCCAAAGCCGCGCAGGCACTCGACCAGGCTCTCGGGTTGATAGCGTCTGACGTGGAACATACAGAACTCCTTGGCTAGACCCCCAAGCAGCTGCACCTTGGCCATAAACTGGAGTCCATAGCTTCCTCGCACGGGCCGATTCAGATCCAACTGCCTAGAGAACGTGACGGCCTGCGCATCATGACAGTAACGGAGGATTGGCCCGCTCAACCAGCGCTGGATATCCTCAGAAACAGGACTCCCGATCGTCGGGTCCACCTTCTGGATGACCGAAGGATCGAGGGAGTCCGAAAACACTTGCTCCACATCGAACAGGAGCAGGTCATGTGGAGCCGCACCCGCGAGCGCATGTTGGAAGAACAGCGGCTCGTGATCGAGGTTGCCCAGCGTACAGCCCAGCATCGTGTAGATTCTCCGTCGGTGCGAACGGGCCGGTGTGTAGTGGAGCTGCATATACCGGGGCAAGTGGTGAAAGTTGCCCTGGATGCCACAGACAAAGACTCCGGCTTGATCCCCAAAGGAGTCCATTGCATGACGGAAGGCCCGACTCAGCAGCGGCTGACTGGCGTCTAGGAGATAGAATCGCAGGTTGGGTTTGTCTACGTGCGCGAGGAGACCGCGAACCAGCTGGACTTCCGTCCGACCATCGCCCGGTCCAAGAGCGATGACA
This sequence comes from uncultured Myxococcales bacterium, assembly GCA_937868485.1. Lineage (GTDB taxonomy): Bacteria > Myxococcota_A > Polyangia > Palsa-1104 > JAEUJZ01 > JAEUKA01. The sequence continues at coordinate 2,014 of CALMML010000003.1, forward strand.
TCAAGCCCGGCATTTCCCACCAACTCCCTGAGCCTCGCTGCCGACTCCTCAATGGGAAAGCTGTCCCGCCAGGCCAGATACCTGGGGGTGTTGCACAGGGAAATGAAGTCCAGCGCGCTCTTGTGATCCAGATAGGCATGAGTCTGTTCGATGGCACCGCTGCCGCCATTGAGCTGTTTCGACAGCTCACCCAGCATGGCCACCGAGTCGAAA
>CALMML010000004.1 GCA_937868485.1 uncultured Myxococcales bacterium
CGTAGGACTTGGTGGACAGATCGTGGGTCCGCCGTTTGCTCCGACGATCATTTCATTGGGTCCAAAGGCGCCTTGGACTGCGATCATTGCTTCTGCAATTACTGCGATGTGGACGCAGTTTGAGCAGTCGCTGCGACTGGCTGGTGCGCCGCTCTTTATTGGAAACCTTAGCATTCCCATTCCGCCAGGTGGCGATGCGATGCCGGGGATTCCAGGTCCGAATGGTTTATTGCCATTTAAGGTTGCCTTTCCGACCGCTGCGCCGATGGTGAAAGAGTCTTTGGTTTCGCTGATGTGTGGAATGCCCGTTCCCACGCCAAATGAGGGAGCCGCTTCGTCCCTGGGTCCACACAGTCAAGTGGTGTATGAGTCGATTGCAACGGCATTTGTTGATTCATTCAATCAGTGGACAGCCGCTACGATGGTTGATAGCACGGGGTTTCTTCTGGTGTTTATCAATCCGTCTCCGGTTCCCATTCCACGCATGGCTGGTGTTTGTCCGACAACGGTATCGCCGTTTTTGATCACGCCGAAGCTGCCACCTGCTGTGTATGTGCCGCAGCCTTGGCAGATTCAGCCGATGGCAACTCCGTAACCTCAATAAAGACAGAGACGACCATGCCACCAGCCGCAACGCTTTCGACAATTGCCAAGTCAGATCATATTCATATTGAGAAGCTCTGTCCGCTGTGCATTTTGCTGCCAATCGTCGTTCACACACTTCATGTGGTGCTGGGGCCAGTTGTCTCTGGTTCTAACAATGTATTTATCAATGGCAAGCCAGCAGCGCGTGTGATGGACCTGGGCGTTGCGGTTCCCTGTTGCAGTAGCAATACCTATGCGATCGTCAAGGGCAGCTCGACGGTGTTTATTAACAATCAGCCGGCAGCACGCATTGGCGATATGACGCTTCATTGTGGCATCTATCCTGGGCAGCTGATCACCAATGGATCGCCGAATGTCTTCATTGGTGATAGCAGCAACATGGGATTTGGATTTCCAGGGATCGCTGCGCGCAGTGACATACCAGAGCACGCCGGTCCACATGAACCGAGCAAGGCGGACACTGTCAATCAGTCTAGTGGGGCAGTGGATCAGCCGACCGAGCCGTCCGACCCGCAGGTTGCGAAGTGGCGCTTGATGTTCAGTGATGGCCAAGTGGTGCAGGGCGCGGTATCAGACTTTCAAGGTGCGGCGGGGCGCAAATCCAGTCATCGCTCGGAAGAAGGGATGCATCAGATTGAACATCTCGAAGCGCGCTCTTCTTATAGTGTCGATGTCAAAGGCACAAAATCACTGCGCGGGAAAGTGGTTGATGCAGACAATCAACCGATTGCGGGCGCAGCGGTCCATGTTCATCGCGCGTATGGCGATGACCAGGAGTTCTCTGTCGGACCGGATGGATCGTTTGTTCTCGAAGGGCTGATCAAAGACGAGCCATGCATTGTGACCGTGAAGAAAGGCAAGCACGCCATCGGTCGCTTTGTCGATGAAGAAGGCAAGTCGGTATCTGCCACAGAGCTATGGATTCATCTGGCAGATGGCACCTCGCAGTCCCTAACGGCAGATGGAAATGGCAAGTTCGAGCACAAACATCCGCTCACCGGAGAAGGCTTTGCGATAGAAGTGGTCAAGTTCCCTGCGCATGCCAAGGGGAAGTTCGTCGATGAATCGGGACGGCCCATTGGGTTTGCCGACATCTTGATTCGGCGGCATGACGGCAGCGTGATCCATGCCAGCACGGATGCTGCGGGTGGCTTTGATGTCGACGGGCTGCTCCCCGGTGAGCACTATTCTGTCGAGCTGATCAAGGCCAAGTAGTCTGAGCGCTGCAAAGCAGATGGACAGGGTGGCGAGTTCTTTTGCTTGAACTGGAATGAGGGAATCATGGCTGAAATGAAGAAAGAAGTTCGCGCAATCGGTCAGCGAATCAGTGGTCTACAGGCTGGTGAGACGTATACGTTTGTATTGAAGCGTCCCAAGCCGCTGGCTGATCTCACCAATGCTCGGCGCTGTATCAAGCTGACGACTGGATATCTTGAAACCAGCAAGATGATTATGGAAGAGCTTGAGCAGACACATCAGCGTATCAATCTTGGTGATCTGCCCAGTGCGCAAGCTTCATTTCAGAAGGCCAAACAGATGAAAGAGCGAATTGGCATCATCTTGGGCGATGCACATGGACCTGAAGAAGATGCCAAAGAAGATGCAACGGACTCACCTGGAGACACCAAGAGCGCATACGATCTGGGCGCAAAGGCCGCTTCATTGTCGATTCAACATGCGGAATGGATTGCAAAAGGACTGGATGAAGCCATACGCGCAGTCGGGGCATTTGTCGAAGAAGCCGCAAATCGAGCCACTGGACAGTAAAGGCAGGATGAACAGCTGATGGAAACGACACAGACGACTTCAGAGCTTTCCGCTGTCCGCAGTGAGCTGGGGGCAATCTCTTCAGGAACATTGGTAGAGCTGCGAAAGCTGATAACCACTGGAATGGGCTCTATTGACGGCCTTGGTGGCTCACTGGAGCAGTGTGAACGCAATGATCTTGGTGCAGCCAAGTCCAAGGTCGCGCAGCTTGAGACCGAGCTAACGCGGCAAGAAGAGCAGTTCAACAAAGTCCTGACGAAGTCACAGAAGACAATTGAAAAGGCTGCTGCGGCTGGTGCGATGAATGCGACCAGTCGTGTCCAAAAAGCCGCTGGGGAGATTCAGTCTGCCATATCTGAATACAAAGATGTCATTGCCAACGGAATTGAGAAGATTCGCAAAGCTGTGGAAGAAGCCGTTGGTCCAGTGATCGAAAAGATCAAGCAGTTCATGGCTGGTCTGATTCAGCGACTGAAAGATCTGTGGGAACGAGCCAAGCAAAGTCTTAGTGAAATTCAGAAGCAAGTGGAGCGAATTTTTGGTGATGTTCTGCTCTGCGTTCAGACCTTGATTTCCAATGGAATGACAGCCTTTCAGCAGGGGAAGCTTGCCTTTGATTCGGCCAAAGCTGCCGCGCTGGCGCTGAAGAACAAAGAGTGGGACAAAGCGAAGCAGAAAGCCAATGAAGCCAAGAACGCTGGTGAAGCAGCCTACAAAGCAGGAGAAAAATGCTATCAGGCTGTTCAGAAGCTGATCAAAGAGCTGCCAATCAGCTTGGATTCCCTGCTAAGCAGCATCAAATCGCATATTAAGTCGGCGCAAGATGCAGCGGCTGAGGCAATCGAAGCAACCAAGAACGATGGTCTGGCTGTTTGTGAACAAGTCAAAAAGAGCGCCATTCAGCTTCGCACGACTGTGGAATCAGAGTGTACGAATTTTAAGCACAAGACCAAGCAGACGGCTGAGCGCCTTCGCTCGATTGTGGTCGAGGCGGTGAGTGACATCGAGCGTCAGGCGATTGCCGATGCGCAGCAGCTGCTGACGGAGCTGGAGTCGAGTGGGGAAGCGCTGCTGTCGACGCTCCAGCGCTCGGTGCAGAAGCTGGGGACGGCGGCGCATGAGAGTGGCGTCTCTGGGAAAAAGAAAGAGGAGCTGGAGCCGCATGTCGCGGAGTCGGCGTCTCACAATGAGGAAGCGCAGAAGAAAGTCGCGCAGGTGCAAGAGATTGAAGGAAAGCTCTGGTCTTTGAACTGGCAAGGACTTGGTAGCATTGGCCAAGAGCTTCAGAAGGTTGCATCTGATTTGGTTGAGTCTGGTCGCCAGATTGTGAATCAAGCAGCGGAGCTGGCCGGGGAAGTGAAGCAGGCCATCGCGGATTTGAAAGAAGAGATTGGACAAGAGCTAGAGCAGCGTGTTGCCCAGTGGAAGGAAGTCGGGGCGGCGGCGGAGTCTGCCTATGAAGATCTGAAGAAGGGTCTGGAGACGCAGATCTCAGATCTGAAAAAAGAAGCGGAGCAAACGGTCAAAGACATTGAAGAAGGTCTGGAGACACTGAAGAAGTCCTTTGATGAGTTTGTCGATGCAGGATCCCAGGCAATCAGCAAGCTGAAGAATCTTGACATCAGCGGTGCGATGACGCTGATCGACAAAGGAACAAAGCTGTTTGAGACTGGGAAATCGTTTTATGATAAGATGAAAGCACACTACGAAAAGCTCAAAGGACAAGTGCTGGCGCTCAAAGACACGGTGGAGCGCTTTATTCATCAAGCCGATGGGGTGATCAAGCAGGCTGGGCAGGCGGTTGACGATACGCTGGACAGCGCAAAGCATGTGTGTGATTCCATCCGAGATAAAAGTCAGCAGCTGATGCAGAGCGCGGGCCAGAAGCTGGAGGAAGCGAAGAAGTCGATGGCGCAGGCGCAGAAGAGTGCGGCTTCGGTGGCGGGCATTGCGCGTCATGCGGGGGACGAGGTGAAGCAGGGGTGCGAGGCGGCGGGAAAGTCGGTGCAGGCGGCGGCGGGGGCGGGGCTTGCGGCGCTCCAGTCGGGGATGGGCGTCAAGGATGCGGCGCTGGCGGCGGCGGGATCGGTCGATGAAGCGGTGCGAAAGGGAGTCCTTTCGCTGTGTGATGAGGCGAGCAAAGCGGTGGACGGAGCCAAGCAGGCGGTGAAGCAAGCGGCAGATGCGGCCAAGCAGGTGGCCAGTGGGAATGCAGGGGGGGCGATGTCGGCGGCGCAGGATGCAGAGCAGAAGGCAGCGACGGCTCGTCAGGATGCGCAGAAGACCCACGATCAGAGTGGCGCGGTGGCGGCAGAGGCGAAGCAAGCACACGCAGACAGCACCAACCTAGAGGCCGTGCGTAACAAGGAAGCGGCGAAGGCCAAGTCATCGGATGCGCCTTCGGGAGTGAGCGCGAAAGCGAGTGGCAGCGGGGCTGACAGCGGGGCTGGGAAGTCGGCGGGTTCTGCGCCGGGAATGCCAGATGTCGGAGCGGAAAAGGGAGCGGAAAAGGGAGCGGAAAAGGGAGCGGAAAAGGGAGCGGAAAAGGGGTCCGAAGGGGCCGCTGCGGAGTCGAAAGAGGACAAGCCTCAAGCGGCAGCGTCTCCTGCGGCTGCGGGGGCAGCGTCTCCGCCTGCGGGAGCGGCTTCCGCTGCGGGAGCGACCGCACCGGGCACACAGCCAGCGGTGGACAGAAAGCCGCCAGAGGTCCCGAGCGCAGCTCCAGCAGACGTTCCCGCGCTGAGCACAGCAAAAGGAGTCGCTGCGGTGGCAGCTCATGTCGGTCAGAGTACCCAGTCTGCCAAGGGTCTGTTCGATCAGATCAAGGATCTGGCCGCAAGCGTCTCTACAGCGAGCGGCGCCAAGGGGGGACAGAGTCCCAAAGGGGCTGCGGAAGGATCGGGAGAAGCCCCCGATCAGGGCGTCAGCGCGAAGCAGTAGATGCCGCCGTAGCCGCCTCCTGAACCGACGGTGGTGGAGTTTGCCATGGGCGGTCCGGTTTCGATCAAGTTCACACCCGGAGCGCAGCCGGACTCATTCAAGGACGACATCCAGTTTGCGGAGCTTCCCGAGGTTCCACGCGGCCAGGAGTGTCCGACTCTGGGCTGTCCTTCCGTGGTCTTGTCACCCGCGTTTGCGGTCCAGTCCTTACAGGTTGCGGAGCTACCATACAGCTTTCCATCCGAGCCAGTTCCCGTCAGAAAGTCATGGTTATCGACCTGTCCTTGGGTGAGATCAGGCTGGTGATTGGGAACGCCGTCTTCGTTGGGGAAGTCGTTGACGATGGCGGGATTTCCACCAAGGGGACGATCATGCAACAGATCCGCTTTGGAGGCACAAAGGAGTCTTCCCAGTCGATCGTACCAAGGCCCCGTTCCGATGCGATCGATCGCGTTGACTTGCTTGCCGTCTTCGCCAGCTGTAGCGCTTAGGAATGCGCGCCAGGTCTTCTGTCCGGCTCCCGGCATGCTGCGCTCTGCGATGGTTGCACAGATCTTGTCTGCACCGCGCAGTCCGGCTCCGGCTCCGGTCTCGCCAAAGCGGAGATCTCCACCGAAACCGACCTGGCTCTTGGACAGATCCTGCATGGCTTTGAGGCTGGTGACAAAGAAGCTAAAGTTTGTAACAGCTGCTGCGCCATCGGAGGTTGCAGCGCCTTGATCGCCAGCGGAACCGGCATCCGAAAGACTGCCTGTTTCCGTCGCAGAGCAGCCTAGTTGTAGCGACAGCACACATCCAATCAGCGCAGAGGGAAGGCTTCGTTGCGTGCGCATGGTGCGACTCCTATTTGCAGGTCAGATCAGACTGACAAGTGGTTCCGCCCAGACAGTCCGCATTGCTGTTGCATGAGGTGACACCCGGAACGGTGACGTACTGTTCCAGCGAAGACTGCACCACCAGATCGACGCGTCCGGGGGCGATCAGCGCAGATCCAACGGGGGCCTTGCGGGTCACAATGATCGATGGGAATCCAGCAGTTCCAAGGTTGACAAGCTCTGTCACCAGCGACGAAGCGATCGTGAGAGAGCCGGTGTCATCGCTGGTGCACTCGATCATTCCTTTTGTGCCACCGTGATGGCTGATGTCGAGCTTGATGTAGATCTTGGAGCCCACACTTTGCGTGGGCGAGCTCCAGGTGACGCGCAGATCCTGACCCGTGGCCACTTGTAGATTCTGGCTGGTGATCTGAAGCGGACTGATTCCCACGGTCTGAAGGGAAAAGGGCGCATAGACGCCGCCTGCAGCACTGACAGAGATCGCGGCACCTTCGGAAAACGCAGGGTAGGGAAGCGATACGCCCGCTGGGGGTTGATAGTTTCCAGAGACCGGATCCATGGAAAAGGAAGTGGCTCCAGCTGTGGTCTTCACCCCAGATACAGAGACCGTTCCGACCGACTTGGCCGATGGATACGCCTTGCAGGTGTTTTCCGCTACGCAGACTGCGCTGCCTCCGCATGGGGTATTGCAAAATGGAACAGAGGGCTTAGACAGGACACACAGACCCGCGCGCTGGCTCTCTGTCCAGATCAGCTGAGAAGGTGTCGCACCGTCGGTTACTTTGCCAATCACAGCGGTGTATCCAGCGACTCCGGTTGCGGAATCAGGGGCCACCAGGCTGACCTGAAACGTACCAACCAGCGTGTTTGGATCACCGACCGAAGTGTCCATGGGCGTGCTGGATGCGGAGTCCGAGCAAGCCGAAGTCAGAAGAAGCAGCGCGCCACAGAGCAGATGCGGAATCGACTTGGTGTACATGGGAGACTCCTTCCAATTGCTAGTTGCCACGACCGGGATTGGAGCGTGCTTGCTTGATGTAGAGCTTGGCGGTATCGGCGGAGTCACCGTCGAACTTGAACTCGACATCCATGGCGTACCAGCCGTTGTTGCCAGCTGCCGGACCGTACGCAGAAGAAAAGCGCTGATGAATCAGGGACAGGGCTTTGCCAAGCTCGTAGGTCTGTGCGCGGGTCAGTACAGTGGCTCCTGACTCGACGATGTTTGAGTGAGAGATGTACGAGATCGGCTGTCCGGGCTGATCAAACTGATAGATGAACTCATCACTGGTGACGCCAGCGGGAGGATGCACAACCTCTGCATCACCACCGGCTTGCACGTTGATGTAAAAGCCGGGCTGAAGTCCGCTGGCATCGTACGGATTGGCGGTCAGCGCGACGCCGTTGGCTTCCTCTGTCGGGAAGTTTTCATGCACGAGCAGCGCCATCACCACCGACTTGTGATCGATGCTGTAGTAGGTCCGTTCCTCAAAGGTGCGGAACAGGAAGGTGCTGGCCCAGGTCTCGCGAATGGCGCTGAGCATGCTGCTCCAGCTTGCGGCCTTTCCGGTGTGTGATTCATAGCAGCCCGCACAAGGGAATCCGTCCAGATCTTCGCTGTTGGTGCTGCTGCGATAGCGAATGTTGACACCTGGATACTCTGCATCCAGCTTGGCCTTGAGCAGGGCTTGAAACGTCGCATCGATCGGCGCAGCTTCGATCGCTGCGCGGAAGGCCGCCAGCTTGGTGTCACGCACGGCAGGACTGCTTTGAAACGTACTGTCTGCCATCAGCGCATCAAGCTGCGCAAACAGACCGTTTTGCTGCATGAACTGGTAGTAGTAGTACGCAGGAATTCCGAACGCTTTGCGAAGCGGAATGCCGGATGTCTGGGCCAAGATCGAGTAGTGTGCAGTCTTGCCTCCGAACGCCAGCACCGCAGCCTTGAGCGCGTCGCGCAGCGTGCCCGTTCCTTGGACCGCAATCTGTTCTGCGTTCAGCAGATCTTTTACCGCCAGGTTGGCCGCAGGAAGCACCACGGGAGTCGGCTTGTGCGCTTCCCACCAAGCATCTGCTTCGCTCTGGGACACCTCTGTCACGGTCCAGGTGAGCGCCGTCACTTCCAGCTTCACCCACTTGTCTTTGAGCGAAAGGAGCTGTTCATTGGTGGTCGCATGACGCAGTCCCATGTTGGGATTGTGGCGATTTTGCGACAGCACATTGACGTGTGACAGCGGGGTCTGGAACTCCTCTGTGATGATTCCTTGCACAACAGAGATGTCGTTGGGAACGTGATCCAGCACGACGATCTCGCGATAGCCCAGATAGGTGGTGGCCAGATCCGCAGCACTGACAAAGTGAAGGCGTCCGACGGCGGTTCCCAGGTTTAGCGGCTGATAATCGATGCCTGCGTAGAGCTGATCCGTTGTGATGATCGGAACGCTGGATGGCAGCTTCGCAGCTTCAACCGCAACGGAATCAGAGGTTGGATGAAAGTAGAGACTCGGACCAAAGTAGGCCGACTTTCGGACCTTCTGATACAGCGTGGTGATCATCTCTGCACTGGCGGTGTCGTAGCCAGAGATCTCCAGCGCCCAGACTTTGGGACCAGAATAGTACGTCACTGCACCCAGCACGAAGCGTCGATCAGGGGTGAAGTACTCGGTGCGATTGAACTCGGCCAGCGACGTGACCAGCGGCTTGCCATTTCCAGACAGATGCGTGGACGCAAACTCATAGTGAATCTGGTACTTCTTGCTGTTTTGAAAGTAGAGCGCTTGGTTGTCCATCAGATCGAGGATGACCTTTCCGGACTGCGCACCGGGTAAGCTGGTGTCTAGGGGATCGGATGCCAGCGTCAGAAAATCAGACTGACAGGTGATGGTCGAAAGGGAGTCTGGAACCACGCCAGCTTCGATCTGACAGGCTCCTTCCTGAACCTGATCATCGCTCTGCGAACAAGCGAAGATGAGCGAACACAGCGCAGCGAGACAGAGAGTTGCCAGGCGCATGGGACACTCCTTCCTTAGATGTTGCGAGCACTGCGCGTTGGCGTAAGCGCGATGAACAACCCAGTTCCGTCCGGCAGTCTTCCATAGGATTTTTCCGACGGAGCAGTGACCGCATTCCAGCTTGCAGAGCTGATCGTGGCACCACTTGGATCCAGCAGATAGAACTCATCCTGGCTGCCCAGCTTGAACGGCAAGTGAACGCGATCGCTTGCGCCACCATCCGGTGCATCATCGCAGTACAGGATCAGATATCCACCCGCAGGAATCGTGGCTTGTGCGGGCAGCGTGAAGAACGTCTTGTCATCTCGAACGCGATAGCCACTCAGGTTCACCGCGCTCTGTCCCAGGTTCTTTAGCTCGACCCAGTCGGGATCGGTCAGCGTATCGGTTCCGTGCGGATACAGCTCGTTTATCACCACCGATTGTGCAGAGACGCTCAGATCTTCACTTCCTGCATCTGGCGTGCTCGCATCGCCTTCGGAACAACCGACGGTAAACAGCAGCGTGATCGTAGGAATCAGCCAGTTGCGGAGGCTCTGTCTGTTCCTGTTCTTCTCTACGATCTGTCCGGCAAACGTCTCTGTGACTGACGACATGAGTCCTCCCTATGCGGCTCCGCCTATGCAGAGCCGTGGCGCAGCACATCTTGTTGGCTGTGATGGTTAGAGAGGTGATCGCAGGACGCGATTGCATCAAATTGTCACAATTGCGGGGACAGACTTCGTCGCGCAGCATCCTGAGTCCTTTCGGATACTTGGCCCCAAGGAGCGGACTTTTGATCAGGTGTGAACAGGAAGTGGAAGCAGCGGAGACAAGCGCCTGGGTAAGACACAGTCCGATCAGGTGTCTTCCTGAGATCGCCAGGCTGGGAATCATGCTGCGCGTGCAGTCCGCGCGTGTGCAGCGTCTGTTACGGAAGCGCTTTGAGGATCGCAGCAATCATCGCTTGTGGACGATAACGAAGCGCACTAGGCGTCAGTCCCATTCGCACCACCACCAGCTGTTTGGACGGCATCACAGCGACGGTCTGTCCATCATGTCCGGCCAGCCAAAAGGTGTCACTTGGGAGCCCGTTTTCGGCATCGGGATTCTTGGTAGGATCGTCATCACGGCCTGGACCGACACGCCAGATCTGACCGCGACCGTACTGACCTTTGGACAGCTCGGTGGCTGTGGTGATGTGCTGTACATAGCCAGCAGGAAGGATGCGCTGTCCGTTCCAGACTCCGTCTTGCAACAGGAACTGACCAAAGCGCGCCCAGTCTTGCGCGGTGGCATACAGATAGCTCGATCCAACCAGCGTGCCGCGCGCATCCGCTTCCAGGACTGCGCTGCTCATGCCAAGGGGCGCAAACAGTCGCTGCTGAGGAAACGCAAGCGAGCCACTGCCCACGGACTGTTGCCACAGCTGTGACAAAAAGACCGTGGTTCCGCTGGAATAGTTCCACACCGTCCTCGGTGGATGTGCAAGAGGTCGCGCTTTCATAAACGCAGCCATGTCCGGTTCCAGATACAGCATGCGTGTCACATCGGACACCGCTCCGTATTCTTCGTTGAACAGCAGACCGTCTTGCATCGACAGCAGATCACCCAGTGAGATCTGCTCTTTTCCTGCGGAAGGACTGGGCCAAAAGGAAGCGCGATCGAGGAACAGCTCACCGTCGGCAATGCGGATTCCTATCAGCGCTGCAGTGACTGACTTGGTCATTGACCAGCCGAGCAGTCGCGTACTGGCTGAAAATCCAGGACCGTAGTACTGCGCGATCAGCTTGCCTTGATGAATCACCACCACCGCGCGTGCGCCCGGACCATGTAGTGTGCTCTGCGAGATCACTTGTTCGACAGAAGCCACCGGCTCTGCATGACTTCCTGTGGGCCACGCAAGCGCCGGATTTGGCGTCGGTAGGTCGGTCAGCTTGGCTGTGACTTGGGCTGCTGCGTGCAGATTTCCATCGGGAACTGCTGCACATCCGGTTCCTGTTCGGTAGACCGCCAGGCCCTTGCCAAGGAATCCCAGAAAGCCTGCGCGCACTACGCCTTGGGAATGATCCACTTGGACACGAATCAACTTGAGGAGAGGATGTCCCGGCGCTTGCAGATCGTCGCGCACGATGTCATCGACCCTGCGATTCGCCAAAAAGACGTTGGAGCAGACCATCTTGGCGGAATAGCTGGCTCCTACACGCAGCAGCTCGGGAGGGAACACTGCGAGCGCGCCTACACCACCGGACAGGAGCGCCAAGGCAAGGAGCGTCTTTTGGGGAATCGCCATGTTGATGAATGTCCTCTGCGGAGTGGGATGCTTTCGCGCTTGCACACACACCTTGCGATGGGCGTGCGTGCTGCGGCTAGACCGTGGTTACGATGATGCAGCAATCAGCAGGACACAGTCTTGCGAAAGCCACTCCCACAGGTCGTCCGCTTCCTCTTCACTGGCACCTTGCTTGCGAAGCGCGGCCTTCACTTCTTCGGGGGGCGTGGTTGCAGCCAGGCTGCGCTTGCGGAGCGCGAGTGCCGCATCTACAGCGCGCTTGTTGTTGCGACCCGGACGACACTGCGGCCATGACTTGTCGCACATCATGAACGCATGCTTGGCGCCTTCTGTGATGTAGTCTGTCACCGAGGCAAACAGGCTGCTGGTTTCCAGATCCCACATCACGAAGGGACGGCCATCATCGGTATAGAGAAGGAATCCCGTGAGGCCACGGCCTTGCCGATCTTGGTCCAGCTCAAACCCCCTGGCTTCTGAGTCTATCTCAACCTTTTTTGTGCCAAGAAGCTTCGCGACGCGCTTTTCCAGTCCGTCGGTGTCCAGCTCTGCATCTGCGTACTCACGGCGCAGAGACAGAAACAGCATGGAATGAAGCTCGGCTCCTTTGATGACAAAGTGGAACGAAAAGTCGATGCACTGTTTCGCAAACGCAGCGGCATCTGGCGGATAGGTTAGATCGTCGTCGTCGTCGTCGTCGTCATCGTCGTCGCCGTCATCGTCGTCGTCGTCGTCATCGTCGTCGTCGTAATCGTCGTCGTCGTCGTCGTAATCGTCGTCGTCGTCCAGATCGTTGTCTTCATCCTCTGATTCGTCTTCGGAGTCTGGTGTCACAACCTGTAGTGCTTGAATCACTTCCACATCGGGGCGCTTTTGGAACAGACGGACCCAGGTGGACACTCTGTCGAACAGTGATCGGCTCATCGAAACTCATTCCTGTTGGCGGTCTTTGAGCAGGACACATCCTGCCCGGTTGCTGGTTTGAGGAGATGCCGCGAAATAGTGACTCTGTGCGGCGGAAGGTCTTGTACATTCGCTCTGCACGCTGATGCAACCGAAGACCTACGAGGATGAGCGCTGTCAGATGAGGGCAGAGAGCCCGAAGCCTGGCGTGCTGTGCTCTGTGGTGTCAGGTTATGCGACGATGCGCTGCGTTGAGATGCTGATGAAGGCATTTGATGAAGTCGCGCGCGAATCGCCGGGTGAGCGGATCGATGCCTTTCACGATTGGGAAGGTGTGCGAGGGTATGCAGCAGGCGTGATGGAGCGCTACACCGAGTGGTCCAAGCTGCATCGCGATCGCGTACACAAGATCCATGTTCTTGTGTCCTCGCGCATGGTGGCAATGGCCATCTCGGTTGCGCGGCTGGCGCTTCCGTATCTGGTTGGCTTCAGCGATCGAACAGAGTTTGAAAAGGTGCGCTTTCATCGATCCGGCTGGCTGGGTCCATCGCGAAAAGGACACGCGTAACGAGGCCCAACCGACGGACCCTGCGCCTATTCCCAGGTTGCTTTTTCGACGAAGACAGCGAAGCTCTTGGCCAGAGATCGTCCGGCTCCTGATTCGTGATCGAAGTCGAAGATCTGTCCCGCGTGCTTTCCAGACAGCGCAACGCAGCTGTGGTTTCCTGCGCCATCGTTTGTCAGCGGGAGCCACTCTGTAGGAAACGGATGACGCAGAGACAGAGACACAAGAGACTCCCGCTGGCTGACCGCAGACGCCAGATCATACAGTCGGCAGCCTCGGAAACACTCGTCGTCTCCTGCTCCGTTGTGTAGCCGATAAAAAGATCGAACATCTTCTGGAAGCGGAGCGGGCAGCGCGCGACAGAGCTTGTCGATCGCTTCATCGGACAGTCCGTTTGGCAGACGGATTTCCTTTTTCCAGCTCTTTTCACGCGCGGTCTTCCACGCTTTCTGCAGCGGTGCAGGGAGCCCGAGCAAGTCGCTCTCTTCATACGGCAGCGGTGGCGCTTTTTTGGCTTCTCCGACCTTCTTTGCAAACGTCACGGTGAAGTGTCCAAACCCGGACGGATGCTGTTCCGCCCAGTCGATGAGTACGCGCTGCGCATCGCCGGTCGGCTTGGGAAAGTCGCTGATCACATAGATCGCGCTCGTCATGCGGGAAAAGTAGTTGCGCTCTTCCGGGGTTCCACGCGGCGGTCGCTCTTCATCAACCACACCGAGCGGATCGTCGGGATTTTCCTTTAGCTTGCGCGCAAGCTCGGCCCAAAAGACCTTCGCAGAGACCGTTCCTTTTTCGCTGCGCTGGACGGCCCGTGACACGCGATCACAAAAGACTTTGCCGGATACCGCTTGCGCATAGCTGCTGAGCGCCAGCTCTGCCAGAGATGGCTCTTCACTTTCCTTTTCCTTTTCTTTCTTCGATTTTTTTCCGCTGCTGCGTGCAGCATCGCTGGCTTTGGCAAGCGCAAGCAGGCTGGTGAGGTCTACGGGCGCATCAGGTGTTCCCTGTCCGATCGCGATGCGGATGTGCTCTGCATCGAAGAGCCGGATCAGCACTCCTTCATCGTGCCTGCGCAGGGCTTCCCATACGTCAAGATGGAGCGCGGGATGATGTTCCCGAATCAGCTTCTGCCAGTGCGCCATGAACGTCGGAGACTCGCGCAAACGGAAATCAGGAACCGCAGCGACCAGATCATCAGGAGTCGCCTTCGCCAGCTTCTGTGGATCGAGGACCAGCCGTGCCGCGTACAATTCCTGTGCGACCTCTTGGGCTTGTGCAAAGAGTCGCGTTTTGTCGGACAGACTGGCCAGCGTTGCCGCAGAAAATCCAGCGCGCTGAAGGGCTTGCACGACCACGTCCGGCGCTGCTGCCACCATCTCTGCCACCACATGGGCACTCGTGAGCGCGGTCTCAAACACGCACTGCGCACCCGGTGGATCTTGAAACATCGCGCCTACGATCGTAAGCACCGTTCGCAGGTCGTCGCTCTGTGAAGCAGAGAGACTTCCCACCGCACCGGAGCCATGTCGATCGACGAGCGGAAGTGCCGGGACTGCGCGCGCCAGCGCTTCATCGATCTTCTCTGTGTGATCGTAAGAGGAGAGCACGATGGCCCACTCGGTTGCGATCGAAGGAAGCGGAATCATCGTCTGCACAAACTGTGCGGCAGCGGGAATCTCTGCAATCGTTGCGACCAGCGCCTGGACGGTCATGGGGAACGCTTTCCTTGTTGATTGGTCGGATCTACGAGAGAGCGACGGCTGACAGAGGCACGCAGTCGCACGCCCATTCATAACAGATTTTGGGGCGCGGGCGGGGAGACTCACGCGCATTGTGTGTGTCTGTTGCGCAGAGAATGCGCCGCACAATTGCGGAGGATCGGCTTGAAGGAACCGCCTTTCACTTCGTCTCTTTGCTACTGTAGACGTTACATAGGAGTGTCTTCATGTCTCGCACGGGTTCCCTGTCTCGTTTGATCCATGGTGCTGCGCTTGTCCTTCTGTCTGTGGCTCCGCTCTGTGCGCATGCCCAGACTGCACAGAAAGTAGACGGAGTCGATCTCATCGCGGCGCAGAAGGCCGGTGGTGCCGCTGCTGCTGCGTACAACGGCAAGCTGCTCGAAGTATCCAACCTGGGCATCAACTCCTTCTTCCCAGTCAACGACATTGCCATGCGGAAAAATCCCGGCATCGATCTGCGGACGTCCAAGTACCCAGACTACGTAGTCTGTGAAATGGCGCTGTCGGATTCGCAGGAAGTGGCCAAGCTTGCGAAGGGACAGAAGATGCTGGTGGTGGGCGTGGCGGCGATCGGGACGTATTCCATTCGGCTCAACAACTGCAAGATCAGCAAGCTGCTCGATCCTGTGATGGCTCCGCCGGTCACACTGCCCTTGAGCGGAGACTCTGTTTCGGCCAGTGATGTGGTGATGGACTATGGACGAAACGCGGTGGCCGCCACGCTAAAGTATAAGGGAAGGACGCTCACGGTCAGCGGTCGCATGACGCAGATGTCTGGAAACAATCTGAAGATTCGCGCCAACGACTTCAATGCAGTGACCTGTCCGTTGTCTGGTCCGGTGGTGTCGTATTTGGGAAATTTCCCTTCGGGAAGAGATGTGGTGGTCAAGGGAACTGTCACCGAGATGGACAGTGTGGATCTGAACCTGAAGGACTGCTCGCTGGTGGATCCGGTGATGCCCGCAGCGCCTGCTCCTACGCCCGCAGCGACGCCTGCACCGGCTCCTGCACCGGCTCCTGCACCGGCTCCTGCTCCGACTCCTGCTCCGGCAGCGACGACGGCATCGGCTCCTTCGCCTGCGCCAACTCCAGCTCCCGCGAGTCCGGCGGTCATCGCCAAGTTTAAGGCTGCGGACCTGAAGACCTACTATCCGACCGCGGTTCACGCCAATGGAAGCTGGACGATGACCGGCACGGCGGGCGCGCTGATGGTTCAGGTTCGTCAGGATGAAAAGGACGGCTCACCCACACGCGGAAAGTTCTTCATTGCGATCGGCGGCGGCGCAGAGCGTCCGATGAACAAGACCGAGCTTCGTGCGTTCTACGACGGAATGCTGGCTCGTGCGAAGGCTCCGGGTGCGGCGCCGTTTGAAAAAGATGCGACCCGCGCGCTCGGTGCGGCCCTGGGACTGAAGCCGGTCGCGCTGCCGTAATCGCATTCATTCCGCGACCTTCCGGCGCGCGTACGCAGCGTCGACTCTGCCCGGATGTAGCGGGCTTACAAAAACTCCGTGACAGTGGTCGGACTTCCAAACACAATTTCCCAGCAGGGCTGCATCACACCGTGTCTGATCGGCGTGCTGCGGTCACCTGGGTCTGTGGGGGGAAGCAGGCTTGGCAGATTCTGTTCCAACAAGAAGCGCGCGCGCTGACTATCATCGGCTGATCGGGCAAGCGGTAGATGTTCCGCTGGATGCGCTTCCGACGCTGTCTGCGCATGCGCAGGGTGTCTTGCTTGCTGCCAGTTCACAAGGCTGGCTGCGAAGTCCCAAGGACCTGCTGACTCATCTTCTCGATCGGAGCGCAGAGGCAGATCAACCGATTCCTGATCCAGCGATGACTGTGCAGCTGCGGCTGATTCACGCTGCGCCGACTGCGCTGATTGCGGGCTGCTGGCTGGCGGGTCAGCTGACCGTTGAACAGAGTCACACCGAGCTGGGACAGCTCCTTTTGTCGGAACACTTTGCGCTCTGCGGACAGGGTCACTGGTCTTCGCATCGCAGTGTTCACTATCGCAGCATTCTCGTCGCACATGGTGTTCAGCTACACGATCCACAGAGTCCTCTCTTTGCGCGCGATCCGCGCTTTTCCGATGCCGACTTTTTGCTAGGAACCGTGCTCCTTCAAGCGAGTAGACTGGGCGCTGCGCAGAAGCCGGAAGTCATCGGCGTACATGCTGCGATGATGCTCAGCGAGACGCTGCTGGATGTGGAACACGCGCTTCCGCGCAGTGTGGTTCTGCAAGCGGACAGGCCAGCTGTGGTCCGCAAGTCGTCCGTACCGCAGCTTGATTCGATCTTGACCGTGTACGCGCAGACCGAAGGCGCCGATCTTGCGCGGGTGCTACGCGGAGCACTGTGGGTGCTGGATGCCAAGCGGCAGTGGCTACAGTCGCTGACAGTTCTGCCAACTGTTTCCGTCGCACAGCAGATGCAGGATCTGGTCGTTCGCAAGCTCGGTCATGGCTACGGATTTCATCGCCATGTCCTGCTTGGTGCGCGAACGATGGACTCGTACTGGAATCCGCAGCATCCGCAGATCGGAGAGCTTCTGACTGCGCTGGCAGAGTCCCCCTGGATCGTGAAAGGTCAGCCGGAACAGAGTCCTTTGCTGACGCAGGTTACGCAGTTTGGTGGATCGATGTTCGGTGTGTTTGATGACGCCGAGCTGGCTGTGATTGCGCGCTGGATTGCTTCGCTCACGGATGCTTACGACCACGCGGACAGGACACCACAACCTGTGCATTCTGTGGCGAGTCTGTCCGTGACTTCCGAGCCGCTCGAATCGTCGCTGATTCCGTCGCGTGAGCCCGTTCCGAAGATCGCGCTTCGTCAGCTGTATCAGCGCTGGCTCTGTCCGTCCAAGCAGCCCGGATCGGTGGCGCAGGCGCGTTCCTATGTGGTGGCCAAGCTGTCTGAAGTGGAGCACGCCGGACAGGTTTCGACCTTGCTGCGTCAAGGACTGTGGCCGTGGTCTGCGCAGCGACTGTCAGCCTGGGTGGATGCGCGTCTGAAAGAGCAAGTGAAGGAGGAATCGGAAGAGCAGGATGGTGTCTCTGTAGAGTCGCTCCTGACTCGTGAGGAAGTGATCTGGCTCCTGCTTCAGCTTGCACCGGCTGCGCTGATTGATGGCGCGTGGCTGCAAGGAACGCTGCGTCCTTCTTGTCCCTATTTGCCACCTGTGACGCTTTTGCAAAAAATCTATCGTGATGAGCTGGGCGCAGGTCTGTGTCATCAGCATCACGGAAACCTCATGCGAAAGGTCTTGGCGGCGGAAGGCATCACGCTGGCTGCGGTGGACCGTGAGGAGTTTGTGAATCATCCGCAGATCCTGTCTGCTGCG
Organism: uncultured Myxococcales bacterium; assembly: GCA_937868485.1. Lineage (GTDB taxonomy): Bacteria > Myxococcota_A > Polyangia > Palsa-1104 > JAEUJZ01 > JAEUKA01. The sequence goes on from CALMML010000004.1 coordinate 17,976, forward strand.
TTTTCTACGCCGGTTTTGTGGCTTGCGTATGCGCTGCACAGTCAGGAATTTTTTCCAGAGCTGCTCGGGCTAAACCTCGCGATTGAGCTGGCGGGTGTCGGATCGATGTATTCCCGCGCCAGCCGTCTTCTGCGACGCCATCAGATCGATCCGTACTTCTTTGTCTTGCACAACACGATCGACAATGGCGCATCTGGACATACTGCATGGTCTACCGAAGCGATCGCGCTGTATCTGGATGATATCGCGGTGCAGGGAGATGCTTCGCACGCAGCACTCTGTTGGCAGCGTATTTGGCGAGGCTTTGCGACCTACGGACAGTCGAGCGCGCCGCTGCTGCGAGCGATTGCGCTGCGGATCGGTCCTCGGCTTGGCTATCGCTGGCTGCGTGCGCACTTGGGTCGGATTCCTACTGCGGAGGCATCGTAAGATCTCATGTGCGGAATCGTCGGCGGCTTCGATCTGCGCGGTCACAGAACGCTGGATAAAAAGCGACTGTGGCAGATGGCGCAGGGGGTTCGTCATCGCGGCCCAGATGACTCCTTTTCATGGTCTGATGTGGGGATTGCGATGGCTGCGCAGCGACTCGCGATCCAGGATGTCGCGCAAGGAAAGCAGCCGCTGTCCGATCCAAGTGGACGGGTGTGGGCATCCCAAAACGGAGAGATCTTCAACGCGCCAGCGCTCCGCAGGGAGCTGTCCGCATCAGGTACTGTCTTCCGCAGCCGCTGTGATACCGAGGTCTGGCCCTCACTGTATCTGGCCAAAGGAACCGACTGCTTTTCCAGCGTACGCGGACAGTTTGCGGTGGCGCTGTATGATCGTGCGGAACGGACGCTGCTGCTCGGACGCGATCGGGTGGGAATCTGTCCGCTCTATTACACGGTGACAGATGGACTGCTGCTGTGGTCTTCCGAGATCAAAGGACTGCTGGCATCAGGACTTGTGGAGGCTGCACCCGATCGGAAAGGAATCGATCTGGTCTTCTCTCTGTTTGCGGCAGGAACGCAGCGGACTGCTTTTGCGAACATCCATGCGCTGCGTCCCGGTCACTTTCTGCGCGTCGCGGAAGGACAGCTGGCGCTCCGTCGCTACTGGGACTTGCAGTTTCCCGATCAAGGACAAGAGCGCACCGTTTCCGTCCAAGACGAGCCGCTCTTGCAAGAGGAAGTCGCAGCCACGCTGCATCACGCGGTCGATCGTCGCTTTGCGTCCGATGGTCCGGTTGCGTTCTATCTGTCTGGAGGACTCGACTCGACCCTGATCGTGGGAATCGCTCGCAGGCTCCTTTCCGACCTTCCGATGACTGCGTTTACCGTCGGATTTGATGACGCAGGACTGGACGAACGTCCACGCGCCGCGCGCTCGGCTTCGCTTCTGTCTGCGCAGCTTCACACCCTGGTTCCTTCGGCTTCGCAGCTTCTGTCTGCGCTTCCGTTGGCGGTGACTGCGGCGGAAGGTCCCATCATGGACACTGCGAATGCGTGTCTGCTGCTGCTGGCCAAGCAGGTGTCCGCACAAGGCTTCAAAGTGGTCCTGACCGGAGAAGGTGCGGACGAAGCGATGGGCGGCTATGTCTGGCACAAGTCCGCAAAGATCCTGCGCGCCCTCTCGCGGCTTCATCCTGATGCACCAAGCTGGCTGCGCCAAGGTGTTTCCTTCTTGGCTACGCCGGGTGTGAAGTCCCCACATCTGGATCGTCACCTGCACGGTCTGCGACCGAGTCAGCTCGATCTGTATGAGCCGCTGTCGCAAGCGCGCAGCCTGCTCTATTCCGATGCGATGATGGACACGCTGCGTGATCACAATCCGTTTGCGGATCTGGATCTTCGCATCGATGCGATGAAGCGCTGGGATCCACTGCATCAGGCGCTGTATCTGGAATACAAGCTGATGCTTCCGGGACATCTTCTGCTTGGAAAGGGGGACCGTGTGGCGATGCACGCTGGCGTCGAGACGCGCTATCCCTTTTTGGATGAAGACTTCATCGATCTGGCCAGTACGCTGTCGCCTTCCTACAAGCTGCGAGGCTTTGAGGACAAGTGGCTGCTGCGCCGGGTTGCGGAGACACTCCTTCCCAAAGAGATTGCTCGTCCGCCCAAGCAGATGTTCAAGGCCCGTGCGCTGTGTGAGCTGACGCCGCAGCCGCGCTGGATCGCACAGCTTCTGAGTCCTCCTTCGCTGCGTCAGACCGGCTACTTTTCGGTGGACAGCGTGCGTCACGAGCGCGCCTTGCAAACGCTGCTTCCGTCTACGTTTCCACGTCGCTATGTCCTGGATGGCGCGTTCACCGCGCTGGTCATGACGCAGCTCTGGCATCACCTGTTTTTGGGGGGCGGTCTGTGCGAGCTACCTGTGTGGCAGCCGGATGCGTCCTCATCGGATCCTCCCCCTTCATTTCTAGGAAATCAGCATGCTCTCTGAACGAAGTGAGACCCACGGTCGCTTGATTGACTTTGTCCGCAAACGCTGGGAACGACTCGACTGGCAGACACCGATTCCGACCGATCGGCTGATCATTACAGAGTCGCACTACATGGATGTCGAGCGCTTGGGACTTTCACCGTCGGCGCGACAGACACTCAATCGCTTGTTTGCGTGCTACACCTGCGAGCTGTTCATTCACTTTGAGCGCTATCTGATCGAGTATCTGGAACGCAATCGACGCAGCATTGGATCGATCTCATTGGCGAGTCTGGATCGCTTTGTGGCCGAAGAAAAAGCGCACTCCGATGCCTTCCTTCGGCTGCTGTGTATGCTGCGTCCTGATCTGTATTCATCCAAAGCGACGACGACCACCGGGCTGCGATTTCTGCGCTGGGGACTGCATGATGATCTGGCGGTGGCACTGTCGCCAGTAGGTTCGTTCTTTTTGCTGGCTTGGCTGTTTGAAGAGATCACGCTGTTTGTTCCGGTGGCGCTGGATGTACAGCCTGCACAGTGCGCACCGATCATTGCGGAAGTGATGCGACTTCATGCCAAGGAAGAGCAGCCGCATGTCGCGATTGATGCGCGGGTGCTGCATCAGCGCAGCGAAGAACGGTCGCGACTCCGTAGCATGGCAGAGACGCTGATGATGCTTCCGCTGCTCGGCTTTGTCGACGGTCGGGCGCGCTCTGCATGGGCGGATGTGGTGGCGCTGGCGGACAGAGAGTGCGCGCTCACCGCAGAGCAGAGACATCGCCTGCTGCATCGCGGACCGAGCCAGTCCGATCGCATGGGAATCGCCAGCTTTGCCGCCAAAGTAGAGAAGTCCCAGATTGCGCTCGGACCGTTTCTGGCAAAGCTTCTGCGGCAGCAGCTTCCTTCCAATTCCTAAGCACCCGCGATGACTTCGCAGCTTGGCTATCTGGGGGACAGACACGCGATCTTGTCCGCGTTTTATCAGCTCATCAGCGCAGCGCAGCAGAGCATCGTCCTTCAGATGTATCTGTTTGCAGCGAGCGGTGATCAGACGCTGCTGCTGCCTCGGGACGGATCGTTTCCGTATGCGCACACGGTGGCACGCTGGCTGCGCGAAAAGAAGCTGCGCGATCCGCAGGTGATCATCATCGTGATCTTGGACACGAACACACCCGACGATCCGCAGCGAACGCGCCGCAAGGGAGAGCTGGTTCGCAAGCAGCTTCAAGACGCCGGGATCATCGTGCTACATGCAAATCTGTTTCAAGTAGAGTTTGCACGACACAAGCGGCTGCTGCCCGCGATGAACTTTCATCTGCATCATCACAAGGTGTCCGCACAGGACTTTGTCTATCAGCAGAATCGCTGGCAGTCGCTTCACAATGTGGAAGATCATCGCAAGAACTTGGTGATTGATGGCGGGCGCGCAGGACTTGTCACCAGTCACAACTTGTTTGATCCCGCGTACGACTGGCATGAAAACCTGTTCTGGCTGGCTGGAGATGTTGCGATCGCACTGTGGCAAGCAGCGATGGATGCGCTGCGCCTTGCAAGGCAGCTTTCGTATCACTTTGTCGCGGAGGAGCGGATACAGATCGAGCGCGTCCTTTCCATGAACACCGTCGGTGATCTTCCTGCGTATCAAGCCGATCTTTGTCTGCGCACGCTGCCGATTCCTGACTATCCGATCGACTGGGAAGACACCGCGTATTCGCACGCTCCGCTGACTGCTGATCCACACTGTCAGCTGCTTGCGACCCAGCAGATTCGCGGTCGGATCTGTGCGCTCTTGGCGGATGCCCAAGCAGGCGAAGAGGTCTTGATTGCTACGGCCTACTTTTCCGATCCATCCATGCTCCAAGAGATCGAACAGGCGCTGCTGCGTGGCGTCAAGGTGCGGGTGCTGTGGGACTCTCTGTTTGCCCTTCCGCTTCCTGCGATTCCGGCCTGGCTCACGCGGAACTTGGTGAATCACAGCGTGCTTGTAGATGCAAGGAAGCTGCATCTACGCTTTCCCGATCGCTTCCAGGTTCGCATTCATCACTCACACCAAGGTCAGATGATGCACCTGAAGACGATTGCGAAGCTTGGATCGCATCCGCGCTTGATTGGGGGTCAAGCCAACTTCACGCCGAACTCGTTTAGCGGGGCCTATCTAGAGACGGACATTGAGACGCAGGCGCAGCCGGTGGTGTCTGCCTTTGTCGCGCACTTTGAATCACTGTGGCAGCTGCCCGACTCGCTGCCGCTGCCCGTAACGCTGTCTGTCTGGGGACAGATTCGGCTGTGGCTTCTGACGCTGCTTCTGCGGCTGTTTGCGTGCGTAGGACTGCGTCCGTAGCGCGGCTTCGCGGCCCTGTGTGTGCGGACAGAACCGCGTCGTTTGCGTGCGGCTTGCCTGTCTGTGCGGGGTTAGGCTGTGCAGATTCCGTAGCGCGGCAGAATCTCGTGAACCACATGGAACTGATGACGAATCAGCGCGTCATGAAACAGCTTCCAGTTGCTACGAAAGAAGTCGGGATGAAACGGAAAGACATCGTCTTCATCATCAACTTCCTTCACTGTCTGTAGCGCTTGATGCTTCCAGGAACCTTCGCCCTTGGGCTGATAGGTGAGGATCACTTTCCCGAAGCTGAAGTGTCCTTGAGACAGCGCATCCAGCCACTGCTTGTGACGGACTTCTCCATCGGGATCGGTCAGTGTTCGGAACAGCGCCGTGATCAGCGTACGGTCAGGATCGAGGAGTCCGGGAACCTCTGCATCCGGGTTGCGCAGCAGGTAGCGGCGAAACATCTTGCACATCGCATCGAACGCGGTGAGGTAGTCCTGCGGATTGTTGCGCAGCACTTTTTCTCCCCGTCCGTTGACGTATCCCCAGATGAGATAAGGACGGTCAGGATGTCCCAGTACTGCGCCGTGTCCAAGCGGCCAGGAATTGCTGATGAAGAATCCCTTGAGCCGCGACATCATCGAGACATCAGGGGTGCCATCCGCTCCGATCAAGTCACTGGCGCGATTCCATTCGTGGTTGGTGCCACTGAATCCTTGATGCGCCCAGGTGTCGACATAGACGTGCGCGGTGATTCCCAAGCGATGCAGCGCATACGGAGAACCGTGCGCCAAGATGGCATCGCGAACCATGTCTTGTGCGACGGGACTGTCAGCCCGACAGATCATCTTTTCGATCGTGCTGCTCGCTGCGTTTGCGGCGGGCTCCTGTCCAGCTGGGAGTCCTCCGTTTCCGGGTAGGAAGTGAAACGGAACCCAGACCCGCGCACTCGCCAAGGACTCTGTGTTGCGATAGTCCAGCATCTTGTGCGCAGAACAGATGCGTCGATACATCGCTCCGTTGTCGAAGTGAATGACGCCTTCGTTGGTTGCATCGTCTACGTACTGCGCTGCATGCGCGATGATCTCTGCTTCGCGATGACTGATTCCTGCGAGCCGTGCAACGACATACGTTCCCGCATGATGAGCGTCGATATCCATGGCCGCACCCTTTCTCTTGCTATAGATGATGGCGCAAGAGCAGCCCATTCATCATACGCGCGCACGGGATGCAAAGGGAAGCGGTGGTCGTACGACTCGGCAGGTTTCCGTCACAAGGTTGTCACGGAATCGCTCATGTTTCGCGGACGCTCCAGCGGTCATGTCTGACTCTGTCTCACCTTGGGAAAGATGACTTGGCTGTGCGCTGTGTCACATCCTTGCGGCAAGGCGTGTGGGCTGTGGGCGCGTGCGGTTGCTAACTCTGCGTAGATCTTTGTGGATCAATCTCTCGTCGGAGATACGCTTTTTCATGGGCTCTGTGCATTGTACGATCGGAGGCATGAATCCCCTCAGTCGGAGTCGATACACAGTGAAACGAAATCCAGTCCTCACAACACTCCTTGGCGGCGTCCTGTTGGGCGCTTTTGTTCATGGTTGCAATGGCAGCAATGTTGGCGGCACAGATCCCGATGGTGGAGATCTGTCCTCTGGAGAGTACACCGATGACGGTGGAACAAGTGGTGGCGGTGGCGACGGCGGAACCGGCACAACGGGCGACGGTGGCGACCAGGCTGCGTACTGCAGTGGCAAGGGTCCCCCGATTGTGGTGAGCGATGCGAGCGGAAGCGCTGCGCGCTGCACCGGACAAGTGGCTGCCACCGCATTCCGTTACGGTCTGTGTCTGTGTAGCGGACTGGCCGCAAGCTCTGCGATGACGATTGATGCATTCGACAGCAGTGCCGCTGGAGCGACGACGTTTGGCAACGGCGGATCGGCGGGCATGAACTCCAACATCAACGTCAGCAACAAGTTTTCCGTAGGCGGTAGCCTGCAAGTTGCGGGTGGTGTGGTCGTCAATGATCTGCTGGTAGGAACCGATCTGCTGATGAGCGATACGCTGTCGGCGAACAACTCGGTGACGGTTGGGAAGAACGCGCAGATCGCAGGGGACGTCAAGAGCAACGGACTGCTGAAGGTGACGGGCACGCTGACCTATCCAGCGACGCGAACGCTGTCGGCTCCGAATCAGTCGATTGGCGCGATTGTGCGTGCGCCGGTGACGGTGGGGCAGCCGTGTGACTGCGCAGCGGGGAGCATCTTTGACATCGCGGGCTATGTCACTGCGCGCAGCCAGAGCAATGACAACGCCTCGATTCCGCTCGATCCGAACCGGCTGGCCAACTACAGCGGAGATCAGACGATCAACCTGCCGTGCGGTCGCTTCTATCTGAATCGCGTTGGTGGTCAAGGAAAGGTGACGCTGAACATCACCGGACGGACTGCGCTGTTTATCGGTGGTGATGTCAACATCAACGATGCATTCACCGTCAACGTGGGCACCACCGGAGAGCTGGATCTGTTCATCAACGGAGGACTCACCAGCTCGGCGCCGCTCAACTTTGGCAACAAGAACGCACCCGCGAAGGTTCGTCTGTACATGGGCGGATCGCGCAACATCAACCTGGCAGCCAACAGCGTGATTGGCGGCAACATCTACGCGCCCAACTCGGCGCTGGTGACGGCGGGTCCGCTGGAAGTGTTCGGCGCGATCTTCGTCAACAGCTTCAACCCGAGCGCAGCGGTATCGATCCACCACGACATCGCGATCCTCAATGCCTCGCAGGAGTGTGGCGGTTCGGGCGGCAGCGGTGGCAGCGGCGGAACCACGACGATGTGTACCAAGTGCCAGGACTGCGGTGGCCAAGCGTGCAAGAGCGGAACGTGCGGCGCTTGTACCTCGAATGCGGACTGCTGCGCACCGACGCTGTGCAACCAGCGAACGGGTGTCTGTTCCTACGTCGTCGGCTGATCGGTTTGGCCTTATCGGAGCCCGCTTCGCTGCGGACTCCGCGCGATCTTCTCACCCGATTCCTGATCAATTCCTGAACGATTCCTGATCAATTCCTGATCAATTCCTGATCAATTCCTGATCGACAAGATGAGGGATCGCGCTGCGTGCTAGGCTTGGGCGCGTGCGCGACGCCAGCGAACCCGAACGGGAACCGGACCAGAGGGTCGCAGCGTGATGCCCGCATTCATCTGAATCGATCGTGGATCGTCCATCGTGATGCGCACCTGCTGAATCAGCGTTGCCAGCATCACCGTGGCTTCCGTGAGCGCAAAGATGTTGCCAATGCAGATCCGGGGACCGAGTGAAAACGGCAGATACGAAAAGTGATGCCGCGACTTCGCGCGCTCCGGTGAGAAGCGCTCGGGATCGAAGCGCTCGGGGTTTGACCAGAAGTCGGGATGACGATGCACCAGATAGATCGCAGGAAGCACCACATCACCGGATCGAACCTGAAAGCCACCGATCACATCGTCTGCCAGGGTGTCACGCGCGATGCTCCACGCGGGCGGACGCAGTCGCAGTGCTTCATCTACGATCTGACGCAGATAGACAAGCTTCGGGACATCTTCGGCGGTGGGACTGCGATCTCCCAGTACGGCATCGACTTCCGCTTCGGCGCGCTCGATCACGCTGGGATGCTGACAAAGGAGTGTAAACAGCCACGTCAGGAGCAGCGCGGTCGTCTCATGTCCGGCCAGAAACAGCGTCATCAGCTCGTTGCGTAGCTCGCGATCGGTCAGTCCCTTTCCGGTGTCTTCATCGCGCGCTTGCAGCAGCATGTGAACCAGCGTAGGAACCGCGTGCGGATCGGACTCCTTTTTGGCGTTTCCCAGGATGCGATAGACCTCTTCATCGAGTGTCTGCAAGATCTGACGGAAGCGTAGGTTCGCTGGCGTCGGAATGTGCAGCGGCAAGCGTACGCCAGTGTTGCCACGCTCGGACAGCATCTTCAGTGCTTCGGAAAACGCGCGTCCAGAGGTGTCTCCGGCGGCTTCTCCCATTCGCTGACCGAACAGAGTCTCTGCCACCACTTCCAGCGTCAGCAGCATCATCTCGTGATGAAGATCGAGCGTTCCGCCATTGGGAATCCGCCAGCGCCACGCAGCCAGTGCTTCGCGAGAGATGCTGCTGATCGATCCGACAAAGCGACGGATGCTCTCACGATGAAACGCCGGGTTGGCCAGTCGCCGACGGCTGCGCCACGGATCTCCTTCCATCGTGAGCAGTCCGTCTCCGGTCAGCATCCGCATTGAGTCGTAGGACTTCTGCTTGATGTAGTTGTCGCGGTTTGATCCCAGCACGCGCTCAATCCCATCGGGATGCGCGATCACAAACATCCGCTGCGGACCGAGCGTCAGACGGAAGTAGTCGCCGCGTGCGCGCTGTTCCTTCAGCAAAAAGTCATACATTCCGTAGTGCGCAAGATGTAGAAGATGCCCCACCCACGGCAGCGGCTTTCCTTGCGGAGCCTCGCGTGCCGTCATCGTCTCCATGGTCATGTACTTGTTCCTTTGGCCGGTTTGTTGGCCCCTGCTTTTCGGTTGCGACCCGCGGAGGCTGCGGGCGGATCCGCTGCGCCATAGCGAGCCAAAAATGTTCGTACTCCCTCGCGGGCTACTTGATCGCGATACGTCGGGGAGACATGCCCGTGAACGTGCATCACGCCCGACCAAAACAGACCACCAAACACAAGTCCCCACAGGTGCGCAGCCGCCAGCTCTTGGTTTTGTACCTGTAGCCGTCCGCGCGCGGTCTCTTCTTCCAGCAGGGTCGAGATTCCCAGCAGCTCTTCGTAGGACGCATCGCGTCGCCACGCCCGCGCTAGCTCCGGCGCGCGCATCGACTCGGCCATCACCGCGCGAAAGATGCCGAGCACTTCCGGGTCGAGCAGCACCGCGAGTCGCTCGCGCGCAAACGCCAGCAGTCGTTCCTCAATGCCTTGTGTCGAAGACTGAAGCGGCTGCGACAGCGTGAGGAGCCGCGCCCAGTAGCCCTCGAACACTGCATCAAACAGCGCATCCTTAGAGGGAAAGTGGTTGTAGAGCGTGCGCTTCGATACGCCCGCGCGCTCGGCGATCCGATCAGTGCTGGTCGCCACAAAGCCTTCATGACGAAAGGACTCTGCTGCGGCGCGCAAGATGGCTGCTCGCTTGCGTTCGGTCAGCGTAGGGGGTTTTTCTGCGTCCATGGAAGTGTGTGGGTCTGCGTCGCTTGCGCAGCCGCTTGCCGGTTAGCGTAGCAGCGGATCGGTCAAAAAGTAAACTGTACGGTGTAGTGTTCCGGGCGCGGGCGGCTCGGCTGCTGGTGGATCGGGCGTGGGCGGCTGGCGCTGTTCTTGCTGTGTCCGCACAGCGAATTGGGGGTTAGCATATGAGTCTGTGTGAGCCGCTCACGTCCGTTCCTGCTTCGCAATCGGCTGCTGTGGTGATGAATTCACCTGGGCTGAATCGGCGTGCGATTCGGCAAGTTCTCAATCGTGCGCTCGGTGCGCCAGCAGAGCTAGATGCGTTTCTTATTGACTATTTTCAAGACATCTATCGATTAACCAGTGATGGAATGAATCGTGATGTCAAGCTGAACCTATTGCTCTGGAATACCGAAGAAGATCTGCTGCGTGCGCAGGTCGAGCAGTCGTTTCCGCAGCAGGTCCAAGCGGTGCGTGCGCTGCTGGGCGAGCGGGCTTACTCGCTGGAGCTTCCGACCGATGAGCCGCGCAAGCGCTTTGTGGTGATCCTATCGGCGACGATTGAAGAGGCTGACCGGCACAAGATCACCGCGCTGCTTGGGCACCTGCGGCTGCATACCAGCGACGCAGAGCTGACGATTGAAGCGGTCGAGTCTGGCAGCGTGATCCTGATCTGTACTGCGACGGATGAAGCGTTTCACCTGCTGTTTGAAGAGTTTGTCGTCGGAAAGCTGCCTCGGTTGCTGGACGTTCCGGTGCTTGACGTGTATCCGGCGCACCTGCCGCCGTGGCGAACGCGTCCGGCGGCGCCTGATCCTGCCGATCGGCGGGCCGAGGAGTGGAAGGCAGCGAGTCGCTCTCGACCGACGGAGTTTGATCCAGAGCGCAACGCGCAGACGCTGCGGATTCGGCGCAAATCCCCGCTCTTGCTCTACGGGGTGCTGTCGTTTTCGCTGACCGTCGGGCTGGGGCTGCTGCTGCTCGGGCTGGCGTTTCCGCATCTATTGGGGCGTCGCTCGGACTGGACCGCGCAGTCGCTGAAGGCGGCGACTCGGAAGGGCGGTCAACCAGAGCTGAAGCTGCCGCCGATGGTGATGCGCGATGCGCCCGTCGCTGTGGCTGCGCTGAACGTCGAGTCTTCGGCCAAGGCTGCGCAGGCTGACGACGACGATGAGACCGTTCATCCCACCGAGCCCTCGGTGCTCGCGCAAGCGCCGCCCGATGCTGCGTCGGTGTCCGCCGAAGAAGAAGAGCCTGCTCCATCGGTCGTCCCTGCGCCAGAACCCCGTCGAGAGCCAGCGGCTTCTATCGATTCCGCGTCGGACGTCGAGCCTGCCCCCGCTGGCAGCAACGTGACCTCGTCGCGCCATCACTCGACCGCTCACACGACGCACAGAGCGCATGCGGCCAAGGAAGAGTTTCGGATCTCTTCGTTTTGTAACGGTCAAGTTCCGTGTCTGACGGAGCAGGTCGCTGTGCTGATGAAAGTATGTCTAAAGAATGTCAAACAAGCGGACATCGATGCGCGTCCAGAATCGGCGATTGTGCTCAAAAAGATCGGTGATCGCTACTTTCCGTATAATCACTATCAAAATGAACAAGTTCGGAACCGAATCACGCAGATCTGTACTTGTGTGCAAGAAGAGCTGGCGGACAATCAGCCTGACTTGAGCCGCTGGCCGGTACACATCTGGATCCTGCCCGGTTCGTAAGTCGGCTGCAAAGTTGAGCTTTCAAGCTCACCTGAAGTTGCCAAACAACGTTGGATCTTCTGTGCTTCTTTTCCCATAGACGGCGCAATCGGCTCGCGCTACACCGATGCGGTGCGGGCGGCACAAAGCTTTTCAATCTTTTTCCCCATGTACAACGAGCGGGACAACATCGCAGCGACGCTACGGCAGACCCTCGCGGTGATTCCCAAGCTCGGGTTTTCTGACTACGAGATCCTGGTTGTCGACGACGGCAGCAAGGATGGCTCGGCGGAGGTGGTGCAGCGCTTTATGCAAGACAACCCCCACGTTCGGCTGGTCCAGCATCCGAAAAACCTCGGATATGGAGCAGCCCTGCGGACGGGATTTCAGTCGGCGCGCTGTGACTTGGTGTTCTATACCGACAGTGATCTGCCGGTGGACTTGCAAGTGCTGGTCGATGCGCTGCCGAGGGCGCAGCAGACGGATCTGCTCATCGGGTTTCGCAAGAAGCGGTTCGATACGCCGCGCCGCGCGCTGTATTCGCGGGTCTACAACCTGCTGGTGCGGCTGCTGTTTGGCGTGAAGGTGCGCGATGTGAACTTTTCGTTCAAGTTCGTGCATCGGCGGGTGCTCGATGCGATTCGGCTGACAGCAAGCTCGGTGTTCATCGACGGACAGCTGTTGGCGGAAGCGCGGCGCAAGGGCTTCCAGCTTAGCGAGCTACCGATTGACTATCACCCTCGGGTGATTGGCTCGTCGAGCTTCAACTCGCTGCGGGCGGCTTGGGTGACGCTGCTGGAGATCGTCAAGCATCGCTTTGCGCCGGACTCGCTGGCTATCCAGGGTCCAAAAGCCATCGAGGTGCAGAACGAGCCGATGAAGTTCCCGTCGCTGCCATCACCCGAGCTTTTGGCCGAGCTGGCAAAACACCACTCGGACCCGTCGCTGCCGCGTCTTGGTTGAAACAAACCCACCGAGTCGCCGACAATCAAGGGATGGTCCCTGTCCGTCCCGAGTTTCTCTATAAGACCCCAGGCAGAGTCGCACTGGTTCTGGCTGGGGGTGCAGCGCGTGGTGCGTACGAAGTCGGAGTTGTCCAGCACATCGTCGAGGAAGTGGCCCGCGATCTCGGTCGCGACGTGCCGCTTGATATCATCTGTGGAACATCGGTGGGCGCGATCAACGGCTGTGGGCTGGCTGCGTTCGCCGATGCGCCACGGAGTCGTGCGCGTCGTCTGGTGTCGCAGTGGCAAGCGCTCAAGATGGATGATGTGGTGCGGATTCGGACGTCGCACCTGTGGAGCTTTGCGCGCAGCTTGATCGGTCGATCGCCGCTGGCTTCGGAAGTGACCGAAGATCGGTACGGTGGACTGATCGAGCCTTCGGGAATGGAAAACATCATCAAGAACGCGATTCCGTTTGAGCGGATCACCGAGCACTTGCGCGCTGGACTGCTGCAAGCGGTGACGGCTTCTGCGACGCACATCGCGACGGGAAATACGGTGGTGTTCATCTCGCGATCCAGTCACGGTGTGCCGCGCTGGTCACGCGATCCCAAGGTCGTTCCGCGCAAAGTCGAGCAGCTTCGGATTCAGCATGCGCTGGCCTCTGCGGCGATTCCGCTGGTGTTTCCTTCTGTGCGGATCGATGGCGAGTTCTACTGTGATGGCGGTCTGCGTCAAAATGTTCCGCTGTCTCCGGCGCGTCATCTGGGCGCAAACGGAATGATTGTGGTCAGTCCTCGCTTCGTCGGAGAGATCCAGAAGATTCCTGATCGTCCCAATCCGCGCGCGAAGATGCCCAGTCCGATGTTCCTTGTGGGAAAAGCGCTCAATGCGCTGCTGCTCGATCGCGTGGAAAATGACATCGAGCGACTTCAGCGCATCAATTCCATCCTGCTCGCGGGACAGAGTCAGTTCGGAGACGCGTTCCTACCCAAGCTCAACGCTGCGATGGGATACCAGAACAAGCACGAAGGAATGAAGCCTTTGTCGTCGCTGCTGGTGCGTGCTTCGGACAACATCGGAAAGATGGCGGTGGACTATGTCTGCTCTCCGACGTTTGCCAAGCGCACGCCGGGAGCGCTGGGACGGATTGTGAAAAAGATCTGTGAATCGGATGAAGAAGACGAGAGCGATCTGCTGTCCTATCTGCTGTTCGATGGAGAGTTCGCGATGCAGCTGATCGAGCTGGGTCGCCGCGACGCCAAAGCGGTTCACAAAGATCTGCTGCGGTTTTTCACAGAGCTTCCAGGGGATCTGTCTCCGCCGATTTATCCGCCCGCACCGGAAAACAAGCACTAGCTGCTGCGGACGTTTTCGGCGTGGTGGCGCGCGGTGTTCGCGCTCTGCTCGCACAGTCGGATCGCGCGCAGCAAGCGCACAGAC
>CALMML010000005.1 GCA_937868485.1 uncultured Myxococcales bacterium
CGTCTGCGGCGGATGCTCGACGACATCGCAAAGAATCGGGCAAAGAATCGGGCAAGCGATCGCACAAAAAGAAGGATCAAGCAGCAGATCCTGCGGGCTTGTCAGTCGGTGCAGGGGATTCGCGAGCGTCTGGGGCTGAGTCGACGCTAAAGCCTCGGGTTGCGGCGCTCGTCGAGGAAGCAAAGGCGGCGCTGGCTGCTCGGGACTTCGATGGAGCACAGAAGAAGGCCGAGGCGGCCTATCGCAAGCAACCGAGTGCGGAAGTGCTGTTTGTCCTCGGTCAAGTGGCGAAAGCGGCGGGCCTTGCGGTCGAATCGCACGATCTGTTTCGTCGCTACCTGGCCGATCCGAGCACCGCGTCGGATTCGGTTCGTCGAGCAGAAGCGCAGCGTCAGGCGAACCTGTCGCTCCCCGAGGCTGGGGATCTGTATATCGTCGGAGACAAGGAATCGCTGGTTTACGTAAACGATCGACTGCTCGGGGCCTTGCCGCTGTTGCTTCCGCTGCGGGTGGCGGCGGGAAACCTGTCGGTGACGCTTCAGAGCGGCGGACGAACCAGCCGAGGCAAGGTCGAAGTGCCTGCCGGTCAAGCGCGTGAGATGCGCTTTGATGAGCTGACGGGCGCGGTGCTGGTGTCGGTGCCTCCGACGGTTGTGCTGGTGGAAGAGCAAGCGGGTCGGCTGTCGTCGGAAGCAGCGCTGGTCGAGGCGCTGGAAAAAGGCAGCCAGCAGGTTGGATATTCGCTGGCTTCGTCGGAACGAAAGCTTGGTGCGTGTGAGTCGCTGTCGGCGGACTGTCTGCTGGATCTGGCCAAGCAGCGATCGGCCAACTATGCGCTGGCGGTTCGCGTCGTTCAGCCGTCGACGGGCGGCACAGGGCAGCGAGAGCTTCAGCTTCAGCTGTGGGATGCGCAGGTTGGCGACTTGGCGATGCAAGAGACCGTGCGCTGTGGCTCGTTTGGGGATGAAAGTCAGCTGGCGCTGGTGACGGAGCAGGTGGCGACGGTGCTGCGAAAAGGACGCGCGCGGCCTCGCGGGGTGCTGTCGGTGACAAGCATTCCGAGTGATGCCCAGCTTTCGCTGTCGGGTCGCCTGGTCGGCAAGACTCCGTGGAAGGGCTCGGTGTTTGTCGGTCCGCAGCAGGTCGAGCTGTGGTCGCACGGCTTTGAACGTCAGCAGCTGTCGACGCTGGTGACGCCGGGGCAGACGTCGGTGCTGTCCGCGCTGCTGAGCCCAGAGCTGCTGAGCGAGCCGATGCCGTACGGTGAGCGTCGGACGATCGCGGCGCTGGGGGCGCGTCCGCTGTGGCGGGTTGCGACGGGAGCGGCGATGATGGGCGTTGGAATGCTCCTGCTTGGCGTGGGCGGATCGGCGCTGGCGGCCAATGGAACGTGCGTGCCGCCGCTGCAGCCTCCCGCGCTGGTGTGTCGGGAAACCATTCAGTCGTCGACGCTCGGTGGGTCGCTGCTTGGCGTCGGGCTTGGGCTTTCCATCGGTGGCGTGGTGATGATTGCGATTCCGCCTCGGGGCGTAGGCAGTCCCTGACCCTGTGGTCTGAAGGAGTCAAAGCGCAGCGACGTGACCGTCACTCGCGGATGATGATTGACTTTGGCCGGGATAGAAGGCTAAGAGGCAATCACCATGAGCGAAGACCTCGTCGTGCTGCGCGAAATCTTGCAACGCGAGCTGGAGACCATAAACGCCTACGAGAAGATGCTCGAGCGCGTATCGGACCCGGCTCTACGCGAGATCATCGATCACGTCACCGACGAAGAGCGCGAGCACGTTGCCGAGATGTATCACCTCATCATGGATCGCGATCCGAAGCAGCGTGAGCGCTCGGCCCTGAGCCATGCGCAGCTTACGTCCATGTCGCTGCTCGGCACGGCTTCAGCGACGGTCAGCGCGGCAGGTTCAGAGCGAGATGCCGCCGCCGCTGCGGGCCTGAGCGGTCAGCTGATCGCTCCGACTTCGGCAGCCATTGAACGCGATCCGGTGCCTCCTCCTCCCCCGGTTTTTCCTGACGGTGCGTGGTCGGTGGGCGCTCTCAAGCGTAGTCCCAAATAGTCCGATTCACCGTAGTCGTCCGCTTCCGTACCCTAGCGAACACGAAGAGACAGCCATGCCTGACACCAGCAACTTTTTGACCCACGAGCACCTGCCCTTGTCTGAGGCGCGTTGGCGCGAACTGAACATGTCAGTGGTTGATGTCGCACGACGGCGGCTTGTCGGACGGCGATTCCTTGACCTGTATGGACCGCTCGGCGCGGGCGTTCAGACGGTTCACAACGATGTCTTCACCGGCACAGAGCGCGCGGCGATTGGCATCCTGGGTGAGGAGCCGATTGCGCCGGTTCGGACGGCGGGTCGTCAGATCCTGAGCGTACCGATCCTCTACAAGGACTTTTCGCTGTACTGGCGCGACTTGCAGACGGCGGAGCAGTTCGGAATGCCGATTGATCTGTCGGCGGCTGCGGGTGCGGCGAGCTTTGTGGCGGACCGTGAAGACGACATGATCTTCAACGGAATTCCAGAGCTGAACCTGGCGGGACTCGCGACGGTTCCGGGTCGAAATGTGATGCCGCTGGGCGACTGGAATCAGGTCGGCGCCGCGCTTTCGTCGGTGACGGTGGCGATTGAGCGACTCGTCGAAGCTGGCTTTTATGGACCGTACTGTCTGGTCACGAGTCCATTTCTGTACGCGAAGCTGGCGCGCTTTGTTGAAAACACCGGCGTCTCGGAGCTGGGCCACATTCGTGAGCTCTGCACGGACGGCGTGTTCCGATCGAGCGTTCTGCCCCGGGATCGAGCCGTGCTCGTCTCGACGGGACCGCAGAACTTTGACTTGGCTGTGGCGCAGGATTTCCGCGTCGCCTACCTTGGTGCGGAGCAGATGAATCATCCGTTCCGCGTCTTCGAGTGTGCGGTGCTGCGCATCAAGCGCGCCCAAGCGATTTGTACGCTCGAGCCCAAACCCTAAACACATCACGACACCGATCTACAGGAGGGGACCTAATGCAGGTTTCGGCGCAAGAGGAATGGCCATCTTGGCTTGTTCCGTTTTCAGCGGTTGCTGACGAAGAAGACGAAGACTTCGAAGATGAAGACGAAGACTTCGACGACGAAGATGAAGACGAAGACTTCGACGAAGATGAAGACGAAGACTTCGACGGCGAGAGCGAAGACTTGTTCGATGACGACGAGATCGCAGGCGACGGCGAAGACGAAGAGTTCGATGAAGACGATGACGACTACTTCGACGACGACGAAGATGAAGACGAAGACTTCGAAGACGACGAGGAATAGCGGAGCGTAACCGCGCTCACGATCAGCGGAGCTTGGGAGCCACGATGAAGGCGCAAGAGTGGAACGTCACCGTCGGAAGCGGCAAAGATCAGCGCAAGCTTTCGGTGCAGCTTGAGTCGGCGGAAGGCGGTGAATACCGTCTCCGCATTGGTAGCGATGTCACGACCGTACGCGTCGCTCGCAGTGAAGCGGGAAGCTACTCGCTCATCGACGAAAACGGACGACAGCGCAGCGTTGATATCGACGGCACGCTCCCCGATTTGAAGCTGGTGATCGACGGTAGTGATGCCGTTTCCGTCGCAGTTGCCGATGCGCAGTCGCTGCAAGCGTCGGATTCCGCAAGCTCAGCCGTCGGAGAAGTTCGCGCCGCGATGCCTGGAAAGGTCGTCAAGGTCGTCTGTAAGGTCGGTGATGTGGTCAAAGCCGGGCAGCCGCTCTTGGTCATCGAAGCGATGAAGATGGAAAACGAGCTGCGCGCGGCGGGCGGGGGCCGTGTCGAGTCGATTGCTGTTCGTGAAGGACAGACCGTCGAAGGTGGCCAAGTGTTGCTGGTCCTAGGAGGTGCGGCATGATGACTCGAGTCGCTTCACTGTTTGCGGCGCTGCTGCTAGTGGTCGGCTGTGCGCAGGATGAAGGCTTCTCTCGGGACGATGGCCAAGCGCCGTTTGAAGGCCGCGACATCAAGTTCCAGAGCACGTACGTTTACTTCCCGTCGGACTTTTCGCTGTCGATCGTGCGCGACACCATGCCTCAGTCGGAAGTCTGCGCGATTCTCAAGCGCTACAGCGAGACGACACCGAAGCTGGCTGGCCTGCCGGTGCTGCCGTACAAAGAAGAGCACTACACGCTGGTGATGACCGTCGATTCCGTTCAGCCTGGCGATGACGTTTCGTTCGATCCTGCGGATACCGGCACAGCGGGTGACATGCGCTATGCGGCGCTGGCTCACTACGGTGTTGGCAAAAATCGTGAACCCGATTGGGCGCTTCGAGCGAGCGGCTTTGTCCGTGTCAGTGAGCTTACGCAGCACAGCCGCGTCGCTGGTAAGCTTGCGCTACGCTTTCCTGGCGGCGAAAAGCTCGACGAAGAGTTCGCGGTAGACGCCTGTCCAAAGTAGTCGCTTGGTGGACACCATCCCACCGCCTACCTTGGTTTTTTCTCCTCTCTCTGTTTCGAAATCTGCACTTGCCCAGCTTGACAGTCTAAGTACCCGTACTTAGAGTGCGCTGCGGTTTTCTGTCCTGCACCATGCACCGCCAAATCGTCTAGCAGACTGGGAATGATGGGATGACGACACACGCGCAAGGCAAGACCATGATCCACGTCGACGGCTTGACCAAGCATTACGGCAAGGTCAAGGCCGTCAACAACATCTCCTTCGACGTTCACGCCGGTGAGGTCTTAGGTTTCTTGGGTCCGAACGGGGCTGGCAAGACCACCACGATGAAGATCCTCACCTCGTATTTGTCGCCGACCGCTGGAAGAGCTGTCGTCGCTGGATACGATGTGTTCGACCAGGCGCTCGAAGCAAGAGCCCGCATCGGTTATCTCCCCGAAGGCACGCCGCTGTATCGGGACATGACGGTGCTGGAGTATCTGCACTTCATCGCCGACGTTCGGAACATTCCGACGGGTGCCAAGCGTCAGCGACGGCTGCGCGAGGTGGTCGAGCAGTGCGGACTCGGTGATCGACTGGGCTTCCTTATCGGCGAGCTGTCGAAGGGACTCAAGCAGCGCGTCGGGCTCGCGCAGGCGATCTTGCATGAGCCGGAAGTGCTGATCCTCGACGAGCCGACGAGTGGACTCGATCCAAACCAGATCGTCGAGATTCGCCAGGTCATCAAGCAGATTGGCGAAAAGAAGACGGTCATTTTCTCGACGCACATCATGCAAGAAGTCGCGGCGACCTGTTCGCGGGTGCTGATCATCAGCAAAGGCAAGATTGCCGCCGATGGTCGTCCCGACGAGCTTCAGCGCAAAGCGCAAGGCCAGATGTCGCTGCAAGTAGAGCTTGTCGGCGACGCGGGACTTGCCAAGAGCGGCTTGGAATCGATTCCGTCGGTGGAGTCGGTTCGTGTGCTGCCAGTCGAAGAGGAAGCAAAGACCGACGGACATCGCTTCGTGGTGATGGCCAAGTCGGGAAGTGATCCTCGGGCCGAGATCTTCAAGATGGCGACGCAGAAGGGCTTGCAGCTCCTGGAGCTTCACCGTGAGCGTGCGTCGCTGGAAGACGTGTTCCGCAACCTGACTTCGGGCGGCTCCGCAAGCTAGACCCTTTTGAGGAGAAGCTGACGATGGGAAAAATTTCGACCATCATGCGCCGCGAGCTTGGCGCGTACTTCAACTCGCCGATTGCCTACGTGGTGATCTCGGTGTTCCTCGTGCTCTCGGCGTTTCTGTTCTTCAATGCGCTGTTTTTGCAGCAGCAGGCAGAGCTTCGAGAGCTGTTTGATGGCTTCTGGACGACGCTGCTCGTCGCGATCCTGGGGCCAGCCATCACGATGCGTCTGTTTGCCGAGGAGCGCAGCAACGACACGCTGGAGCTGCTGCTGACGATGCCAGTGACGGACTGGGACATCGTGCTCGGTAAGTATCTGGCGGCGCTGGTGCTGTTTGGCTACGCGATGCTGGCGATGGGCTGCTTCGCTGTGACGGTGGCGTGGCTGGGACCGCTCGACAAGGGCGCGGCGTTTGCTGGCTTTGTCGGTCTGTACTTGACGACGGCGACGTACATGGCGATTGGGCTGATGGCGTCGGCGTTTACCAAGAACCAGATCGTCGCGTTCTTGATGGCGGTGACGATGTGTCTTTTGCTGTGGCTGGTTGGCAAGGTGGTGCAGGTGATGCCTCCGTCGATTCAGCCGTTTGTGGACTGGATTGGCGTCGACAACCACATCGGAAACATGGCTCGCGGCGTGTTCGATACGCGGGACATTCTGTATTTCTTCAGCATCATCGCGTCGTGCCTGCTGGTTTCGCAGACGACGCTTGAGAGCCGGAGGTGGAGCTAATGAGCAAGCCACTTCACAAGAGTCGGACGGCGGTAAACGCTGCGCTGTTTGTCGGTCTGTCGATTGGCGCGATTGCTGCGGCGAACGTGGTGTCGCTGCGGCACTTCGGTCGGCTCGACATGACCAAGGACAAGGTCTATACGCTGGCGGCGGGATCGCGAGATCTCGTCGCGAAGCTGCCAGACCGGATGAACGTGAAGCTGTTTATGAGCGAGGAGCTCAAGCCTCCGTTTAAGCAGCACGCACAGTTTGCGCGCGATCTTCTGTCGGAATACGCGACGTATTCGCAGGGCAAGTTCAACCTCGAAGTCATCAAGATTGGCGACGGGGAAGAGGCCCGCAAAAAAGAAGAAGAAGCGTCCAAGTGCGGTGTTCAGAAGTCGAACCGAGGCGTGGTTTCGGCCAACAAGTTCGAGATCGGCTCGACGTTCCTCGGCGTGTGCTTCAGCTACGGCGACAAGACCGAAGCGATTCCTGTCATTGACCGCGACGAAGGCCTGGAGTTTCAGATCTCGGGTCTTATCAAGCAGATGACGGTGAAGAAGAAGAAGATCGGCTTTGCGACGAGCGAAGGCGAGCTGAGCCTGGCTCACGGCAGCGGTCTTCAGCTTCTGTCGGAACAGCTCAAAGCGTCGGGCTACGAGACGATCAACGTCGAGCTAAAGGCGATGGTGTCGTCGGACATCGACGTGCTGATGATCATCGGTGCGAAGCAGCCGTTTTCCGAGCGTGCCAAGTACGTCGTCGACCAGTTCCTGATGTCAGGCAAGTCGGTGGCGTTCTTCGTCGATGGACAGCAGATGCAGACGCCGCGTGGTCAGATGGCTCCGGGCATGGAGATGCCGCAGATTGCGCAGGCGAACGATACGCAGCTCGACGATCTGCTCGGTGCGTACGGCGTCAAGATCAAGCAAGACATGGTGCTGGATAAGCGCAACTTCCCGGGGCTGGTGAACGTCGGGCAGCAGATGTACCTGATGAATCACCCGGTGTTCCTGAAGGTGACGCCGCTGCCGCAGAACCACCCAATCAACGAGAGCATGCCGGGCGCGCTCCTGTCGTATGCGAGCGTGGTGGAGCTGGTCGGTGATGCCAAAGACGGCAAAGGTCCGGTGCAGTTTACGAAGCTGATGGAGTCGAGCAACCAGAGCTGGCGTCCGTCGGGTCCGTTTGTGTTTATGCCGGGTCCGCAGATGCAGATTCCGACGCCGAATGAGGACAAGGGTCCGTTTGCGCTCGGTGTCGTCGGTCAAGGCAAGTTTAAGAGCGCGTTTGCGGGCAAGCAGATCGTCAAGGAAGACGGCAGCAAGCTGGCCCCCGACCAGAGTCAGCCGGGCATCGATCCGATGAAGACCGAGGCTCCTGAGACGGCGCGGCTGGTGGTGATTGGCGATTCCGACTTCATCAGCGATCAGTTCATCGGAACGGGCGCGCGTGCGGGTCTGCGTGACTACCTGGCGAACTTGGTCTACACGATGAACGTCATCGACTGGCTGGCGCAGGACGAAGCGCTGGCGGCGGTGCGGAAGAAGGGCATGCAGAGTCGGCCACTCGATCAGGTGTCCGAGAGCACGGTGACGATGGTGAAGCTGCTCAACATCGGGGCGCTGCCGGGCCTGATTCTGCTGATTGGTCTGATTCGCTTCCGGCTGCGTCAGAGCGCGCGGCAGAGCGCCAAGCTGTAACGGAAACCGAGGCTGACGATGGAAAAGAAAAACCTCTACGCGCTGGTTGCTTTTGTGGCGCTGTCGGTTCTGGCGGTGTTCTCGCTACGCTCGCCGGAGCGTGGTGAGCGGGTCGGTGAGCGGGCGCGAGCGATTGCGGAGATCAAGCCGGGCACGATTGGCTCGCTCGAAGTGGCGCAGCCGGGCGACAAAGACAAGGTCTCGCTGACGAAGAAGGGCGACAAGTGGCAGGTCATCGCTCCGTATGACAAGCCTGCGGATCCGACGGTGGCCAAGGCTGCGGTCGAGGCGCTGGAAAAAGTACGCTGGGGCGACCTGGTGACGCAGCAAAAGACCAAGCACGCCGAGTTTGAAGTGTCCGATGACAAGGCGGTGCATGTGGTGGCCAAAGACGCAGGTGGTGCGGTGCTGGCGGACCTGTACATCGGCAAAGCGAGCGGCAATGCCACGATGGTGCGGATTGCGGGCAAAGACGATGTGTGGCAATCGCTGGACTTGTATGCGTCCACCTACAAGCGCGAAGGCAAGAGCTGGCGCGAGCACGGCATCTACGACCTGAAGGCCGACGATGCAGAAAAGCTGGTGATCGTTGGTGGTGGAACCAAGGTTTCGCTCGAGCGAGTTCCGCCAGCGGCGGGCGCAGACGGCAAGCCGGGCAGCCAGAACATCTACGAAGCGAAGTGGAAGATCGTCGAAGGGGACGCGGTGCTAAAGCCTGGTCTCGAGGTCGATAACAGCCTGCTCAATCGGATGGTTCAGTCGGTGTCGACGCTGCGGGCCTCGGACTACCAGGATGCAGCCAAGCCGGAAGAAGTGGGACTTGCGCCGGGTGCGCCGGGACAGATTGCTGTCACCGTCAGCTACAAGGAAGGCAAGAGCGCGGGCGTGCGGATCGGCCAGCTCAAGGGCGACGACTACTATGTGCAGACCGTCGACAATCCGCAGGTGTTCACCGTCAAGAAGTTCGGTTTGGAGACGGTGGCGCACATTCCGCAAGACGTTCGGGACAAGAGCATCCTGTCGCTAAAGTCGGATCAGATCGAATCGGTGACGGTGGTGCAAGGCGCCGATGTCGTGAGCATCAAGTCCGTCGACAAGAGCTGGAAGTCAGACAAGCTGCCGGATGCGGACGAAGCCAAGCTCAAGCAGGTGGTTGATGGCTTCGATGGAATCGCGGGAACTGGCTTTTTGTCGCCGGATGCGCCAGAGCTAAAGTCGCTTATGACGCCGAAAGCCACGATCACGGTCAAGCCGAAGACGGGCGCTCCGGTGGTCTTGAAGGTTGGGGATTCGCGCGGCGATGACTTCGCGGTGCAGAAGGTCGGTCAAGACGCGATGTGGGTGCGAAAGCTCCAGGTTGAGCGTCTGCTGAAGAAGCCCGCCGAGCTCGCCAAGGACAAGAAGTAGCCTCGCCTTGCTGTGCCCGCGCCGCGCGGGTTTTTCCTACGAAATCAGCGAAATCAGTCGGCGTCTCGTCTCGGCGAGATCGCTGCGCTCGTGTCTTCCCTGTCGCAAGAACGCTTCAATCGCGGGCAGCTTGTGCAGCGCTTCGTCGGTGGCTGGATCTGTTCCACGCTGATACGCACCCAGCAGCACAAGCTCACGCTGTCGCTCGGACAACGCAAGCAGCTCACGGAGTCGTGCCGCCGCCTGACGCTGCGAGCCGTCGACGATATCATCCATCACCCGCGACAGCGAGCGCAAGACATCGATGGCTGGATAGTGACCCCGCTCAGCCAGCGAGCGCGACAGCTCAATGTGTCCGTCGAGCGTTGCGCGAACTTCTTCGGCAATGATGTCATCGACGTCGTCGCCAGAGCCGGTGACCAAGACGGCATAGACCGCCGTGATCGAGCCAAACTCACCTTGTCCGGTGCGCTCCAAAAGCCGTGGCAGCAGTGCAAACACCGACGGTGGATAACCTTGACGCGCGGGCAGCTCACCAGCGGCCAGTCCAACCTCACGCTGGGCCCGAGCGACTCTCGTCAGCGAATCGACGAGGAGCAGCACCTTCTTGCCGCGATCTCGAAAATGTTCGGCAATCGCCGTCGCAGACAGCGCAGCTTTCAGACGCAAGAGCGGTGGCTGATCCGACGTGGCACAGACCACAACCGTCCGGCTGCGGGTTTCGTCGTCTAGCTCTCGATCGATGAAGTCGCGCACTTCGCGGCCTCGCTCGCCGATCAGACCAATCACCGTCACATCCGAGCTGGCATTGCGGGCAATCTGTCCGAGCAGCGTCGATTTTCCAAGACCCGGACCCGCAAACAGCCCGATTCGCTGACCTTGTCCAATCGAGAGACATCCGTCGATGGCACGCAGACCGAACGGCAGTGGCTCGGTGATGCGACGACGACGGAGTGGCTCCGGGGCATCTCGCTCGACGGGAATTGGAATCAGCTCCGTCGCCAAGCTAGACAGCGCGGGCCCGTCATCCATCGCTTCTCCGTAGGCGTCAATCACCCGTCCGAGCAGCGGCGTTCCTGCCAAGATTGTCAGCGGCATTCCCGTCGGACGAACCACAGAGTTTGGACCCACGCCAGCGACTGCACCGAGTGGAAGCAAGACAACCTCTTCACCGCGAAAACCGACCACTTCCGCGTAGAGCGGCGTCTCTCCGACGGCTCCTTTGCGCCACGATGGCTGGCTCGACGACTGAGGCTCCGGGTCGATGGGCTCGCTGAGTCGATCGATGGCCACTAGCTCGCCGATACGCGCACCCGGTGCCGTCGCACGCAAGACCAGGCCGGTTAGCTCGCTGACGCGGCCCGAGATTCGTTGTGAGACGGTGGCTTGAACCGTTCGCAGCGCTGCTTGCAGACGGAGCGGATCGGGTCGCTCACCACGCGCGGGACGCTCTGTTCGCTCGGGCTTGATGGGCGGCGTGTCGCTCATGGTCCTTGTCCACGCAGCGCTCGCTCAATGGCATCGAGCTGGGTCGGCAGACGCGCATCGACGGTGCCAAGCTCTGTCTCGATGATGCAGCTTCCCCGCAAAATGGCTGGATCGGCGCGCAGAATCACGGCTTGGGTGCGACTACAGCGCTCAATCAGCCGAGGCCGACCTCGTTCTAGCGCTTTCAGATCGTCGGGATGACAGCGAACCACCACTTCTCGTGGCGCACCGGCCTGCGACAGCGCTTCGCTGACGATATCGACCACGGCGTCGGGCTGTAGCTGTAGCTCTCGACCGAGGATCCGCTCCGCGATGCGCACCGCCAAGATGCGTAGATCTTGCTCGACATCTTTGTGCGCACGCAGTGTCTGCACCCGTGCTGCCGTCAGAAGCTCTGTGACCGCTGCCAGACCGCGCTCACGACCTTCGGCGGTCGCTTGGGTGCGCAGCCGCTCGGCTTCGTGACGCGCTTCGCTGAGCAGCTTGTCCGCTTCCGCTCGCGGGTCAAACGGGTACGGGTCGATGGCTGGCTTTTTCCCGTCGCGAAGACCGCCTTTTAGAATGCGGGCCATGGCCTGGCCAGTATATCGCTGCCCGGCGCGGAATGGGTGCTTCGGAGACGGCGGACGTGCTACTTTTTTTGTGTGAGCGAGCGGCCCCGGCCACAGAGCCCGAGCATCATTCCGCTGCAGCAGACCCTGGTGCGTCGCGTACTTCAGGTGCTGGCTGCCGTCGCGATTGTTTGGCTTGGCGTGTTCTTGGGGCTAAACGATCGACGGCTTGGCAAGCTCGTCACCAAGATCGTCGGGACGCAGATTCGCGGCGAGTTCAACCTCGGCTACGCACGCTATTCGTACTTCAGCAGCCTCGCGTCGATCATCTTGAACACCACCACGCACGTCGAGGGTGGCGACTTCGAGATGCGCGATCCCAACGGCGAGCTGGTGATGAAAGCGTCACGCATCGAGGCAGACATCTATCTTGGCGAGCTGATTCGTGGCCTGCTGCGCACCGCCGTGAGCGCACCGTTTGGCCGAGGCTCTTTCGTCGAGCTGCACTTTTCATCGGGACACCTCCACGGCGGCTGGGCGCACATTCGTCCGATCCAAGTCCGTCGCTTGTATCCACCCAACGTGACCGGCCCGATGTTCGGCAATGAAGTCAACATCGTCGCCACGATGTCGGGCAAAAAGCCGAAGCCCGAGAGTGCTCCGCCAAGCCCCGGACACTTGCGCATCACCGTCGACGGAGAAGGACTGACCTTCGAAAACGTCGTCTACCAGATGTCGTTCCCTGGCTGGCATGGTCGTGTCGACGGAGTAAAGGGCGCGCTGACGATGCGCTTTTCGTCGGACCCCGCCGAGACCAAGCCCGGACTTCAGAGCTTTGTCTACGAGGTCGCGCCGATGAATGCCGAGAGTGGCGAGCTGGTGCTCGGCTCGGCGGGGCCCGACGGAAGTGGTGAGTTTGTGTTTCCGCTGCGCAACCTCGAGCTGCGTCGCTTCGGTGCGCGCGCGAGCCGCAAACAAGACCTGGTGTTCCGTGGCAAGCTCAAGGCCGCCGACGCTGATGTGGAAATGGATGGCAAGCTGCTCGACACGTACTGTGACACTGGCGTGCAGCTCGATCTGTCGTTCACGAGCGGCAACGGCCTGGCGAAGCTGGTTCCAGGCGGACTTCTGTCGGGACAGCCTCGGGGGCGAGTTCGTTTCTACGGCGCGCTGTCATCGACGCTGCCGACGACAATCAGCGGTCGTCTGTCGCCCTGTCTGAGTCAGGACTTTCACGTCCAGCACTTCCCGCTGCAAGGCGACGGACGGGCGGTGGTGATTGAAGGCCAAGTGGCCGACGTGGAAGCGCTGATTGCGTCGATTCCAATCTCGGGGGCTCGCTCGCGGTTTTCGCTCAAGGGCAGCGATCTGCACATGCCTCGGGTGACGGCGAGTGCGCTCGGTGGACAGCTTCGCGCCGAGCCGCTGCACTTTAGCTTCGCGGGCGATATGCCGTGGTCGGCGAAGATCTCGATGCAGGGAACCGATCCCGCGCAGGTTGGGATCATGCCCAAGAGCTTGCAGCCGTTCGTCGCTGGCCGTCTGAAAGGCTCGATGCGACTGTCGGGCAGCCTGGCCAAGCACGCGCATCCCGAGCGTGTGGTGATTGAGCGCGTCGATGCCCAAGTCGAGCGACTGGCTCGTCACGATCCGCTGCCGAAGGACATGAAGCTGCTCGGTTCGTTTATCTACACGCCCGAGACGGTGCTCTATCGGCAGCTTCAGCTGAGCGGCGAGACGCTGATGGTTCGTTCGGACCACGGTGCGGTTGGTCCCAGCGACGGAAAGCTCGACATTCCAGTGATGGAAATGTCGGGCAGAGGCTCGCCGCTTGGACGGGTGCTGCAGTACTTCGGAATCAGCGGTCAAGTCGGTGAAGCGCAGACGAAGTTCCGACTGGGCGGACGGATTTTGCGTCCCGAAGCCTCACGCGGGGAGTTCTTCGTCAAAGACCTGGATCTGTTCGGTCGCAAGATCGACGAGATGTCGACGGAGTTTGCGCTGCACGATGGCAAGCTGAACCTGTCGTCGCTCAAAGCGCTGGGAAAAGATGGTGCGGTGAGCGGCGACGGTGCGCTACAGCTGTTCACCAAAGATGTCTCGACGCGGCCCGACGATCCGCAGGTGATGGTCAAGGCGGCGGTCGCTGGTGTCAGCCTCGGTCTGTTTGCGCCGGGACAGGACATCGGAGGTGTGATCACCGGCAAGATCGATGTGACGGGAACCATGAGCCATCCCGTCGGAGACGTAGATCTGGCTCTGCCCAAGCTGACGGTGTTCGGTGGTCAGTTTGACTCGGTGTCGGTGGTGGCGCAGCTTTCGCAGACGCAGGCGATCTTGAAGCAGCTTGCGGCGACGCTCGATACGGGACGGCTGACTTCTTCAGCGACGCTGCGTCACGAGCGAGGTCGACCGCTCGACGCGACGGTGGAGTTTGCCAAGCTGCCGATTGGAAAGATGCCAATCGTACAAGGTCTGCCGATGGTGGTCGACGGAACGCTGTCGGGCAAGCTGCGGATGCTCGGGACGCTTCAGCCGCTGTTGCCGGTCTTCGAGGGCAAGCTGTCGGTGTCCGACTTCAAAGTGCAAGGACGATTGCCGACGGCGCTTGGTCCAATGATCGAGGGTGGACTTGTGCTGGCTGAGCGCGAGCCGCTGTTTGGCATGCTCGGAATGGTTGTGCGCGTCCTGACGCTGGGACAAGCCGAGCTGGGCTTTACCCCGACGGACAGCGGAACCAAGATCTCTGGCCGACTGTTTGACTCGTTTGATATCGACGGTGTTCTGACGATGGCAGGCGGGCTGCCGCGCGGGGATCTGACGGTTCGCTTTGGCTGTCCGTTGCCGCCGTATTTTGTCAAGTCCGTCGAAAATCCAGCAAACGGTCGAACGTCTGCGACGACGCTGGCCTGTGATCTGCTCGCGCAGAAGCTGCTGCCAGAGCTGGCCCAAATCGGTGACGTGTCCGTGTCGGGAAGCGGTGAGCTGCGACTGCGCTTTGGCGACGATCCTCGTCCGCTGTTTGGGCCCGATCCGCTGTTCGCGCGGGGAATTGGCTGTCCGATGCTGGCGTCACGCACACCGACGGAAACTGAGGCGCGTCTGTTTGGTGCGACGCTGCGGCTCAGTCGGGCGCTGCTGGCTGTCAAGACCGTCACCGACGAAGGCGAAGAACAGCGCTATCTGGCGTTCAACGACGGCGATGTCTTTTCCTGCTTCGACGGACGCGATGTCGAGCTGGGACAAGCGCGCTTCGTCAGCCAGCGCTTTGGCAGTGAGCGAGGTGCGAGCGAAGCGGTTGCACTGAACACGGCTGCTCGTCCACCACTCGGCGAGACCGGCGCGGTGCGTTTTTCGGGTCTGCTCAGTCCCGTCGAGTCCGATCTCCGCGTGCGCGGTCAGGTTCGTCTGGAGCTGCTCGAGCATCTGCTGCGCTCGGTGTTCCGTCGAACCCAAGGGGAAGCCACCGTCGATCTGCGCATCACCGGACCGCTGGCCAGCCTTCAGCCCGTCGGAACGATGGAGCTTCGCAGTGCGCAGATTGAACCGCACGAGCTGGATACCCCGCTGGAGATTCAGGGCGGCAAGCTGGTGCTTCGGTCCGATCGTGCGGAGCTGGAGAGCTTGCGTGTGCTCGTCGACAACTCGGTGACGCTGGTTCGCGGCTTCGTCGAGATTTCACGCTACACGCCGCTTCAGGTGGGCAAGATCAACTTCGAGCTACGTGGCGATGTGTCCGCTCGGCTGCTTCAGTGGCCGTTTGCGCGCAACGTCGCGGAAGCACGCGGTCGCTTCGGGCTCGATCTGCTGAAGATCACCGGGACCATCGAAAAGCCCATCGTCGAAGGAAC
Source organism: uncultured Myxococcales bacterium (assembly GCA_937868485.1). Classification (GTDB taxonomy): domain Bacteria; phylum Myxococcota_A; class Polyangia; order Palsa-1104; family JAEUJZ01; genus JAEUKA01. The sequence continues at coordinate 15,299 of CALMML010000005.1, forward strand.
GCTCACCGCGCACGAGGTGTTTCTGAACCTGCGACGCTTTCACGAGCTGTCGTTTTCGCGCGGCACGATTCGCTTTCTGCGCACCGGCAGCGGCGACGACGGACGCATCATCATCGGTCGTGGCGAAGGCAGTCCCGCCGGAGTCGCTCTGTCCGGTTTGGTCGACGGCGACGGCAAGATCGAGCTGAGCGGACGCATCGATCACAACGGCATGGGCGGCTTCATTCGCAATGCCTGGCACCGGGCGCTCGACCGCGTCGACTTGGCGATCAAGATGGAAAACGTCCGTCACAGCTCGTCGGGTGTCTACAACGTCGAGATGTCTTCCGCGCGCGGCCTGACGCTCACCGGAAACCGTGACGGAGTCAGCCTGCTTGGCGACATCGAAGTCGTGGCTGGTCGTTACATGCAAGACTACGATCCCACCGATCGCTTCCTGTCCGCTCGACGCATCGTCGAAGAAGAGAAGCCATTCTGGGATGGTGACGACTTTTTGTCGCAGCTCAAGCTCGGCATCTCGGTGCGCACGCGCGGCACGTTCCGGGTGTTTAACAACATCGCGGACCTTCGCTTGTCGACGCAGGCATTTGATGTCGCGGGTCCGCTCGTCGACATTGCCATGAACGGTGTCATCCGCGTCGACAGCGGTGTGTTCTTCGTCCCCGGTCTGCGCGGCGAGTTCCACGTCAAAGGCGACAGCAAGATCGTGTTTTCCAAGAGCGCGCGCTGGCCCGACACGCCGTACGTCGAGGTGCTCGGTGGCACGCGAGACTTTGACCAAAACGATCAGCAGCGCAACGTCGAAGTCGCGCTCCGAGGGCGCGTCCGAGAGCTAAAGTTCGAGTGTCTTTCGTCGGACGGTCTGTCGGCGGCAGACTGCGCCAGCTTCCTGCTCCTTGGCGATACGGCGGATGCGGTGCGCGGCGGTCGTCCCAATCCATCTGCGACGACAGCCAGCGGTGCGCGAGCCATCGACTACGGCGATCCAGCCGCCAAGCTGGTGACGAGCCAGCTTCTCACCAACCAAGTGTCCGATCCGCTGCGAGAAAAGCTTCGGCTCGATACGGTGCGCATCCAGTTTGGCGTCAGCACCTTCGATCTTCAGCTCTGCAAGCGCTTCGGTCTATACATCCGCATGTGCGGTCTGGCTGAGTGGGGACTGTTGGGCAACGCCGCCGCTCGCTATCGCGGCTACGGAGAGCTTCAAATGTCCGATCTCACCGTCGGTCAGATCAGCCTAGAGCGCATCGAGCGAGGCTTTAGCTTCCTCGAAGACACCATCAATCGCTTCAAGGTGCAAGCCGGCCTCCGTCTGCCGCTGCGCTACTAGAAGCTTCAGGGTCGTGGCTTGACCGCATCCGGCATGACGCCTACCCTCTTCGCCCTTAAGGAGTCCTGACAAATGGCCGATTCAATTCGTGAACCACTTCCCTACAAGGTCAAAGACATTTCCCTCGCCGAGTGGGGTCGCAAAGAGATCACCATCGCCGAGAGCGAGATGCCCGGCCTGATGGCGCTGCGTGCCGAATACGGACAGCAGCAGCCACTGCGAGGCGCTCGCATTGCGGGCTGCTTGCACATGACCGTTCAGACCGCCGTGCTCATCGAGACGCTGACCGCGCTCGGTGCCGAAGTCACCTGGACGAGCTGCAACATCTTTTCGACGCAAGACCACGCGGCAGCAGCGATTGCAGCGACGGGCGTTCCGGTCTTCGCCTGGAAGGGGGAAACCGAAGAAGAGTACAACGACTGCATCGAGATGCAGCTTCGCTCGTTCAAGGGCGGCAAAGCGCCGAACATGATCCTCGACGACGGTGGCGATCTAACCTGGATCATCCACGACAAGTATCCCGAGATGTTCAGCGGTCCCGATCCGATCCGTGGTCTGTCCGAGGAAACCACGACGGGCGTTCACCGTCTCTACGAAGCGTTCAAGAGCGGTCGCCTCAAGGTTCCCGCGATCAACGTGAACGACTCCGTCACCAAGAGCAAGTTTGACAACCTGTACGGCTGCCGTGAGTCGCTCGCCGACGGTGTCAAGCGCGCCACCGGCGTGATGTTCGCAGGCAAGGTCGCGGTCGTTGCGGGCTACGGCGATGTCGGCAAGGGCTGTGCGCAGTCGCTGCGTGGCTACGGCGCGCGCGTCATCATCACCGAGATCGATCCGATCAACGCGCTTCAGGCGGTGATGGAAGGCTATCAGGTCACGACGATGGAAGAGGCCGCTCCGCTCGGCGACATCTTCGTCACCGCGACCGGCTGCATGGACGTCATCCGTGGCGAGCACATGCAGGCGATGAAGGATCAGGCGATCCTGTGCAACATCGGCCACTTCGACTGCGAGATCGACATGGCGTGGCTGACCAGCCAGCCTGGCATCTCCGAGGTGAACATCAAGCCGCAGGTTGATCAGTTCGTGTTCCCCGATGGCAAGCGACTGACGGTGCTGGCGCGTGGACGGCTCGTGAACCTGGGCTGCGCGTCGGGACACCCGTCGTTCGTGATGTCGACCAGCTTCTCGAACCAGACGATCGCGCAGATCGAGCTGTGGTGTAACCCCGGCAAGTACGCGGTTGGCGTCTACATGCTGCCGAAAAAGCTCGACGAAAAGGTCGCGGCGCTGCACCTGGGCAAGCTCGGCGTCAAGCTGACCACGCTGACCAGCAAGCAGGCCGAATACCTGGGCATCCCGAAGGACGGTCCGTACAAGCCTGAGCACTACCGCTACTAGCTTGTCAGCCTCGGTATCCAGGCGGCGATTCTTCCAGCGAGCCGGCAGTCTGCTGGTCTTGCTTGGAACGCCTCCGCTTGACGGGGCTCGACGCGCCAGCACCCCGCAGACCCCGTATGAGCACGGCTTGTGGCTCTCGGGCGATCATCACATCCACACCAAGTACAGCTCCGACGGTCGCTACGAGATCATCGAGCAAGTTCGCGCCGCCGAGCGCAGCGGCCTTGGCTTCTGCGTCATCACCGATCACGGCGGACCGTCGCACCAGAAGGTCGTCACCGCCGTGGCGTATCGCGAGCTACTCGAAGCCCGTCGCGCCTGTCCCGGCATCATTGTCTTTCAGGGTCTGGAGTGGAACATTCCGTCGGCAGAGCACGGCAGCATCATCGTTCCGCCGACCCACGACGAAGCCCAGATCATCGAGCAGTTCGAGTCTCGCTTCGACGCCAAGAGCCGAAAAGATCCGCCGCTGGGTGAGCCTGATGCCGTCGCAGGTGTCAGCTTTTTGCAGTCGCTGCCGAGTCGTCCGCTGTTCTTTGCCAATCATCCAGCTCGTCGCGGGCTCGACAGTCCGCATGAGCTACGCGCTTGGAGCGATGCTGGTCCCGACGTGATGCGCGGCTTTGAAGGTGCGCCCGGACACTCTGCTTCGACGCTGATGGGCGAGCTACGTGGACACTATGCCGACAAGTCCAGCGCCGGATCCTTTCCCGGGTATCCGACTGAGTCCTATCGAACCTTTGGTGGTTACGACTATTACACCGCCGAGGTTGGAGGATTGTGGGACTCACTCCTATCTGAAGGCCGTCCGTTTTACATCACCTGCAACTCCGACTCGCATCGCTACCTGGGCGACTTGGTGGAAGTCGATCGCAGCACCTACAAGCGAGATGGCTTCGTCACGCCGCTTGGCACCCAGCGTCCATATCGCGACGGAGAAACGCGCTATGACTTCGACTACCCACCGGGGCTTTACACCAGCACGCGCGTGTTCGCCAAGAGTCGCGATCCAATCGAGGTCTTGGCGGCGATGCGCGCGGGCAACATGTACACCTGCCTCGGCGGCCTCATCGAGTCGCTGCGCTTCTTTGTTCACGACGGAACGCAGGCGGTGCCGATGGGCGGCTTTCTGCAGCTGACCAAGCCGGGGGCTACCGTCGAGCTGATTGTCGACATCGAGCTGTCTGAGCAGCGCAACCTCGGCGGCCTGATTCCGGCGCTTCATCACTTCGATCTCATCGTCGGAGAAGTCGGTCCGCCCGTCGCCCATCGCGATACGCTGCGCAGTCCGTCGGCCAAGATCCTGCGTCGCGTGCTACCCAGCGACTGTGAGCGCAGTGGTCGTCGCTTGCGGTTCCGTCAGCGCTTTCGCAATGTGTCGCGCAGCTTCTTTGTTCGCGTACGCGGCACCAACACCAGCGTCGTCAGCCCGCAGCTCGATCCACCGGACATCGATCCGTGGAGCGATCTGTGGTTTTACGGAAACCCGATTTTTGTGATGCAAAAGCGCTGAGTGGACACTCAGCGCGGTCGAAGCGAGGGGAGGGCGAGCGTTACTTCTTGTCGGCAGCGGCGGGCGGGTGTCCACCGGCGGGCGCTTCGTGGCCTTTGCCACCGAATGCGATCACGATGAGCGCGAACAGCAGACCGACCGATCCGACGCTGAGCAGCGCAATGCGCGAGGCTCGCTTTTCGGTCTCGATGGCGACGCGCTCGAACACCACGAACGTCTGCTCCTCGGCGGGGCCAAACGACGTGAAGTTGGTGAGCGCTTCGGACTCACCCTTGCCACCGGCTGCATCGCTGATGAGCGCGACGATCGCGAGAATCAGACCACCGATCGGAACCAGGCCACCGACCATCAGGGCCAGCTCCGTCTTGCCGACACCGAGACCGAGTGCCAGCGTGGCGATCGCAGCGACCGAGACGCCGAGGTAGATCATTCGGCCTCGGGCATCCGCTTGTTCCGCAGCGACGAGGTTTGGATCGTTGTTTTCGACCTTGTCGGCACCTTTGAACATCGGGCCGATGCCCGTAGCGAGCAGGAACAGCACCAGCAGCGCGCCCAGGACCGGAACCAGTCCGCCGATCACCAGCGCCGGAGCGGTCAGGCCCAGACCCAGTCCCAGACCCATCGTAAGGATGGCGTCGACGAGGACGAGGTTGTTGATGAGGTTCGAGGTCTTCATATCAGCTTCCATGCGGTGTCCCTCCGGTGGTCCGGCTTAATGAGCACATACTACGCGAGGCAGAGTCGAACACAAAGCCCCGAGCGATTCCTACTGCGGATTCGCGGCGTTATCGCTGTCTTCGTCCGTGTCTTCTTCGGCTGCGCGCAGGCTCGCCAGAATCTCGACGATGTAGCTGACGGTTTCAAAGCGTCCGGTCAGCGAGTAAAAGTACTCTTCACTGACGGGTGGTAGACGGGCCAGCGCTGCCGCAAGCTGTTCCATCAGTCGCGCCGGAGCCACGAGTCCACCCTCGCTGGCATCGTCGTCCTCTGCCTCTTCGTGATCGCTGCGCAGCGCGTGCCTGGCCCACATCAGCGGATCACAGATGAGCGGTGCGGCTTCCAGCTCCACACGCCAGCCCGATGGATCATCGATCGAGTCCAGCACGGGCGTATCTGCTTGTTCTGCTTGCGAAGGGTCGAGAGGAATGGCCAGCCAGCGACCGCCAAAGCGAGCGATCATCGTCTCGCCGAGATACACTCCAGTGGCAGCGGCGACCAGATCGGCAACCTCGGGCTTGAGCGGCGCACCGTCTCGAACCAGTCGCAGGTAGTGATCGACATAGGCCAGCGACTCCTCGGAGTGATCGAGATCGAGCGAGGTTGCGCGCTGAACGTATTCACAGGCTGCGTGGCTTAGCTCGGTCAGTCGCGCGGGCGAAGGTTGAAGCAGCGGCTGGGCGCTCGACGCTTTGGATGTTGTGCTGTGCATGGGATCTCTCGTGCATCTAAGGAAAAACAGCGCTCGTGCGGTGGTGATCGCTGCGGATGTTCCGCGCGGATGGGGTGCCAAGCGATGGATCGGCGAATTGTGCGATGTGTTCCGGCAAGCAGCAAGACCCGTCGAGGTTTAGCCAGTCTCTGCTGTGCTGGTTGCCGTAGGGATAGCTTTCAAAGTACAGTAGGGCTTCCGTCATGAGGATTGGTATTTTCTCCGATACCCACGCTAACCTTGAGGCACTGGAAGCCGTCTTGGAGTGTTTCCGAGTGGCTCGCGTGGACAAGCTGGTCTGCCTCGGAGATACCGTTGGGTACGGGGCTGATCCAAACGGCTGTTGCGATCTGGTCCGCAAGCATGCGGCGTTTTGCATCCTGGGAAACCACGATGCGGCGGTCGCCGGTCGAATGGATTACTCGTATTACTACGATGCTGCGAGACAGGCGCTGGATCTGCACTCGGGCATCTTGACCGACGAAAACATGCTGTGGCTTCAGACCCTGCCGTACGAGCGACGGGAAGGGAACATCTGCTACTGCCATGGCTCCCCGGTAAACCTGGAAGAGTTCGAGTACATCTTTTCGATGGAGCAAGCGGCGCGCTGTCTGCCCTATTGGGATCAGCTGGCCGACGTGACGTTCATCGGGCACTCGCACTTGTGCAAGGCGTTCGCGCTGTCTCGCGGTGAAGTCCACGAAGTGGTCGCGCAAAAGTTCGAGGTTCGCCCCGGCTATCGCTACATCATCTCGGTGGGTTCCGTCGGACAGCCGCGCGATTACGACAACCGCGCCAGCTACTGCATCTACGACGATCAGAGCCGCATGTTCGAGTTCCGTCGCGTCGCGTACGACATCGACGCCGCTGCGCAGAAGATCTTCGAAGCGAACCTCGAGCCAAACTTCGGCAACCGTCTGTACATCGGCGTCTGACGGACTTACGGCGCGCTTGTGCCTTTGCGTCCGTAGCGATCTTCGAGCCGAACCACGTCATCCAGCTCGGGCGTCGAGACTTCCACCACATCGGTGTCTTCGAGCGCGATCATGCGATGGCGCAGACCCGGCGTGATGTGAAACGGAACGTGCGGCGCTAGATCGGTGTGCCCAGGCGCTTCGCCTTCCGCGTAGTGCTCGAAGCGGAGCTTGCCCGACAGCACCATGATCGTCTCGTCTTTGACCTGGTGATATTGAAGGGACAGCGACTCGCCGCGCTTGATGTGAAGGATTTTGCCGACGTAGCGGCTGGTGTGGGCCCAGATCAGCTCGTGGCCCCAAGGCTTTTCTACGGTGCGCATGTTGTTCTTCTGTGGGTTTTCCCAAAAGGATGAAAACCAAGTCAAGCATCTCGAACGGGAAAGGGCGAGCGGGCCGGGTTCGCGTGGTCACAGCGAGCGAAGCGAAGCCAAAATGTGCCGTCCGGGCTCAAAACGGCAAGTGATCGGGCTAAAAGCGACCACGAACGCCGATGGACGGCAAAATCCAGCGGAATCCGTTGATCTGCGGCTGATCGTAGCGCGTGATGTTGCCTTCTCGCGGGTAGGTCAGGCCAAACACCGCTTGCTGATACGTGGCATTGACCGCTTCGAGGAAGACATCGAGCGCAAACGAGCGAAACAGCCACTCGCGATCGATGCGCAGATCGAGCTGAAAGGTGTCGGGCAGCCGATCGGCGTTGCGGATCGTCGCACTGCCGTCGGGAGGCTTCAGCGTCGTAATCGGTCGTCCCGTCGAGTAAAAGAAGCGCGCTCCGACCATCAGGTTCCACGGCAAGCGAACCTGGGCGACGACATTCAAGATGTGCGGCTGGTCGTAGTCGGCGGGACGTAGGCCGCAGGTAAACTCGCGCTCGGCTCGGCTCAAGGTGTAGGCAATCCAGCCGGTGAAGCGTCCGGTCTTGCGACGGAACATCAGCTCCATTCCGTAGGACGCACCATCGACTTGGCGCGTGATGACCGCTGCGTAGCCCGACAGTGACTCCGGCGGCGGCGACGTGCAGAGCTGCGGTGTGAAGTCGATGACGACATCGTTCGAGTTTGTGTACTTCTGATAAAAGCCGGTGAGGCTGAGCGACAGTGAGTACGGCATCGTCAGCTCTTGTCCGACGGCGGCGTGGGTTGCATGCTGAAGCCCGAGGCTGAGCGCGTAGGTGTCAATGCCGGGCAGCGCGACGGGAAAGCTTGGCGGCTGCTGGTAGTAACCGACGCCAGCGTGAAGCAGCAAAAAGTCGGTCAGCTTGGCGCGAAGCTGAAGCCGAGGATCGATCCCGAGCAGCGTCACCGATCCGGCGTGATACAGGTCGAGTCGGGCGCTCGCGGTCAGCTTGAGGTTTTGCCATGGCTCGGCGGACAGCACCGCATAAGCCGACGCGACGACGCCATCGCGAGATCCTCCCAGATCGCCGATGTCGTCGGGACGCGCTCGGACATCGACATCGCCAAAGTTCTGCGCGGTAAAGCGTGACACTTCGGTATCGGCCCCGAGTCGCAGCGTCAGCTTGGGCCAGGACAGCGTCGTCGCAGCGCGCAGGTTCAGCCCGAGCTTGCGCACGCCGTTGCCTTGGAAGATCGTCATTTCATCGATGCCACCGACGGCGGCAACTTCCACAGAGTGGCGTCCGATCTGCCAAGCGTAGCGAAGCTGCAAGCGATGAAAGGTGGTGCGGAAGGTGTTGTCCGACTGCGTTGCGCTTGGGTTTGCTCCGCCGAAGGCTTGGTTGCTGATCGACACGCTGTCATACGAGCCGAGCGCCTGCACCGTCAGCCCTTTCCAGTCGAGCCGAAGCTGATAATCCCAGTAGCCGACGTCGACGCGGTTGTCGATCGCATGGATGATCGGGCCGGGATAGCCGTAGTGACCCGAGACGGTGATGCGCACGTCTTTGGGCAGCGCAAGCTCGACGAGCGCCGATAGATCGAACAGCCGTAGCTCCAGCTCGCCGTGATAGCCATCGCTGCGCGCGGCTCGGGTCTTGGCGTCGATGATGCCGCCCGCGTAGCGACCAAACGATGCGTCGTAGGCACCGGGATAAAAGTCCATCTGCTCGACGAGACGCGCATGCACCACGCCGCCACCGACCAGCAGGTGAAACAGCTGCGGCACGCGCATTCCGTCGAGATAAAAGCCGTTCATGCCCGGACTTGCGCCTCGGACGACATAGAGCGGCAGCAGCGGAATCGGCGTCGCGACACCGGGCAGAAGTCCTACCGCGCGAAACGGATCGCCGAGCGCACCGGGCAGCGTTCGCAGCTCTTCTCCTCGCAGGCTGATGTGCTGTCCTTCGGTCTTGTTCTGCGGGCTGCGCACCACCGTCTGAAACGGCTGCTTGTAGGCGGGCTGCTTGCGCAGTCGTAGATCGATCGTCTTGCCAATCGTCGCCGACGTAAACAGCGTCTCAAACGCTGGGTGTTTGACCTTGAGCTTCACCGGACCTGGGCTGCTCACGGTGATCGGCAGCTCGAAGTGACCTTGATCGTCGGTCATCGTCGACACGACGACATCACCACTGCGCGCTTCGACGCTGGCTTCGGGGATCGGGTTGATCGATCCGAGCACGCGCACGCGTCCAAGCAGCCGCCCCGTCTCTTCCGCACGCAGTGACTGCGGCGCGCACACAAGCCACAGCGCGAGCCACAGCCACGTCAGCGCCGGTCGCGCCACACGGAGCATAGACGAACAGGTCATGCCTCAGGTTATATGATCCCTTATGAGTCACAGCGAAGGTTCGTCGTCGTGGTCGCCTTCATCCGTCGGAAATGATGGAACGGGAACGAGTGGGCGCCATCCGTTGGAAGATCCAATCGACGAGATGACGGTCTTTGCCGGGCTGATGGCTCGTCGTCCGGTGCGACTGACGTATGCCTTCATCGGGCTGTATATCGTGCTGTTCGGCCTGTCGGAGCTGTGGGGCGGATCAGACAGCACGCTGACGCTGGTTGCGATGGGCGCTGAGTCTCCGCTGATGATCCGCCTGGGCGAGTGGTGGCGACTGTTGTCTGCGACGGCGCTCCACGGCGGCTTGATGCATATCTTGCTCAACAGCTACGTGCTCTACAGCTTCGGGCCGTTTTTGGAAAAGCTCCTCGGCTGGCAGCGCTTTGTGGTGCTGTACATCCTTTCGGGGCTGGCGGGAACGTTGCTTGGGACGCTGCTCGGAGACATGGTGAGCCTGCACATCAGCGTCGGTGCGTCGGGCTGTCTGTTCGGTCTGCTCGGCGCTGGGGCGATGCTGGGCTTTCGCGACTTCGGGCTGCCGTCTGCGCTGGTGCAAGAGCTGCGGAAAGCCTCGCTCATCAACCTGGGACTGAACGTCGTGGCATCGCTGCGGCCCAATGTGGACTGGCTTGCGCACCTCGGCGGCGGTCTGTGCGGCGCGCTGCTGATGCTGATCGTGATTCGTCCCAAGCTCGACGAGGATAAGACGCGCGGCGATCAGGTGTTTACCGCGCTGGCGGTGCTGTGTCTGTTCGCGCTGCTGGCGTCGGTGGTGGTGGCGATTTGGCAAGGTCAGCCTTGGCAACCGCCGCCTGTGGATCTTTCTTCTCCGTCGATGCCGCAGTAGCGTTGGGGATCGATGCGACGGCCTTCTCTTTCGCTCAAGCTGCTGCTGGCGATGCTTCTGCCTTCGCTGCTGGCCTTTGTGGCGTTCGGCTTTCTGTCGCGGCGCGCTGCGGCCTTGGCCGTCGAAGCAGAGCTGGGTCGTCGCCTGCAAACCGTGGCGCAGCTTCTGGCTCGACAGGTTGCCGATGACAGCGTCGCCCTTCTTCAGCCGGGAGACGAAGACAGCCGAACCCATCGCAGCCTCACGCGTCGTCTGAGTGAGGTCCGCGAGTCCGCTTCGCTCGCCCGCGTCTATGTCTTTGCCGTCGATCACACTGCGCGGGTTGATACCGGACCGGCAGCCATCGGCGAGCGCCTGTATCACCTCGACGGCAGTCGCAGCGAGCTGGGCCTGATCTTTTCAGGCAAAGCGCCCGTGTCTCAGCGCGCTGCTTCATCGCTGCTCTTTTATGGTCACGACGGAAAGCCCTACAAGTCAGGCTTTGCACCGATTCCGAGCGAGTCTGGCGAGCCTCGCTTCGCAGTTGGTGTCGATGGCAGTGCGGCGCTGTATGCCGATCTGATCGGGCTTCAGCGCACGCTGCTTGGGGTCGGTGCGCTCGCGGCGGTGCTGCTGACCGGCCTGGCGATCTTGCTTGGGCGACGGGTCAGTCAGCCACTGCGACGGCTCAGCGAGGATGCCAAGATCGTCGGTCAAGGCGTGCTCGATCGTCCGGTTCCGGTAGCGCTGCGACGCGGTCACGACGAGCTGGCCGTGCTGGCCCAGACGCTGGAGACGATGCGTGAAGGCTTGCTTCAGCGTGACGAGCGCATGCAGATGATGCTCGCTGGCATCGCGCACGAGGTTCGCAATCCGCTCGGCGGCATGGAGCTGTTTGCGGGGCTGCTCCACGAAGAGCTTCAGCCGCTGCCCGACGCGCCACCACCGGACTTGGAGCAAGCGCGCAGCTACGTCGCCCGCATCCAGCGCGAGCTTCATCATCTTCAAAAAGTGGTCGCCGACTTTCTGCTGTATGCGCGCAAGCTGCCGCCCGATCTTCAGCGGATCGATGTGAGCGCGCTCGGTCGCTTGCTTCACGAAGTCGAGCAGAGCGCACGCGGCGCAAGTGGCTCTTCCGTCGAAGTCTCCGTTGAGATCGCCGAGCGCTGTCCGGCTCTGCGCGCCGATGCGCAGCAGCTTCGTCGCGCGATCGAAAACCTGGCGCAAAACGCGGTGCAGGCCTGTGCAAGCGAGCCAAACGGACAGGTGCGGCTGTCGGCGGAGCCAGCGAGCCCGAGGCTGGTTCGCATCATCGTGTCGGACAACGGACCGGGCATTCCCGACGACGTGCTCGCCAAGATGTGGACGCCGTTTTTCACGACACGCGCGCAAGGAACCGGGCTCGGGCTGCCATTTGTCAAAGAGATCGTCGCGGCGCACAAGGGAGAGATCGAAGTGACGACGAGCGCGGCAGGAACTCGCTTTGTGCTGACGCTGCCGACCGAGCCTTGACGACCGACACCTAGCCGAAGTACGACGCTGCCGCCATGTCTCTTTCTGCTGCTCAGGCTTCTGCGGTCCGCGAGGCCCAGTCCGATACCGCTACCACCCGTCGTCCTACCGTCGCTGCCATGGAAGCAGCCCTGCACGAGCCCTTTCCCGTGCTGGACCACGGCTTCGTTCGGGTCGTCGATTACATGGGCGATGATGCGGCGATTGTGCAAGCCGCCAGGGTTTCCTATGGACGCGGCACCACGCGGCTCAATAACGATCGCGGCCTGATTCGCTATCTGGTGCGTCACCGTCACACCACGCCGCTGGAGATGTGCGAGCTGAAGCTTCACATCAAGCTGCCGATCTTCGTCGCCCGGCAGTGGATTCGCCATCGCACCGCCAACGTCAACGAGTACTCGGCGCGCTACTCGATCCTCGACCGCGAGTTCTACCTGCCGCATCCCGATCAGCTCGCCGAGCAGTCGCGCAGCAATCGTCAGGGTCGAGAAGCGATGCTCTCATCCGAGCAGTCGGCGCGCGTGCTGCGGCTGCTTTCGACCGACGCCGAGCGCTGCTACGACCACTACGAAGAGCTGCTCAACGAAGACGACGAAGGCAACCCGCGACGACCCGGCGAGCCGCAGCTGGCCCGAGAGCTGGCGCGGATGAACCTGACGCTCAACTACTACACGCAGTGGTACTGGAAGGTGGACCTGCACAACCTGCTCCACTTTCTGTCGCTGCGGATGGACCCGCACGCCCAGTACGAGATCCGCGTCTACGCCGATGTGATCGGATCGCTCGTCGAAAAGTGGGTGCCGCTCGCGTGGGAAGCGTTCCGCGACTATCGCTTGCAAGGCATGTCGCTGTCGCGGATGGAAGTGCTGGCGGTGAAGGCGCTCTTGCGGGGTGAGCGTCCCGACTATGCCGCGCTCGGTCTGTCTGCCCGTGAAGAGCGAGAGCTACGCGACAAGCTCGGTCTGCTCGACTGACAGCCCCGCGATGGGCGCGGCCTTAATACGCGACGTCTGAGGCTGCTTTTTTGGCTTTGGCCGGGGCTCTGTTTTGGTTCTGAATCGGTGCGGGCTTGCGCAGCGAGCGCTTGGCTTCGATGTTGCTCGGCGACGGCGCTTCCAGCATCAGCTTGTCGAGCGGCATCTTTTGGATGCGTGGCTCAAACGGTGCCGATGGCATCGCCTTCTTCGGCATGGGCAGGTTCTGCTGTTCCGTCGGCTTGACGTTCTGAATCAGGTTGCGTGCGCCGCACTCCCGCTGCCACGTCGCGCTTAGCTCGGACAGCCCGGTCTGACTCGCGTTTGCGCGCTCGAGCTTCTGAATCAGCTCCTGCGCTTCGCTACAGTGACCGCTCTTGATCTGCTCGTAGATGTGGCCGATGGCGCTGCGATCGCTCGATGCCTTGTCGGCGATGTTACCGGCCTTGCCAACGAGCGCGTTTGACTCATCGTCGGTTCGCTGCCCGTCTTTGCCAAGCCCGCTGGCCGCAACACCGGCTTGATTGCTGACGCTGTCGGTGGACGCATAGCGTCGGGCATAGCCTTGGTTGGGCGCTTGCGCCAGCTCGGCTCGCTCCAGCTCTTCCAAGGTGCGCTTTTGCTGGAGCTGCTTGCTCTTTTCGACCACATCCCCGCTGTAGTCATCGTCTCGGGCGGCTTGGCTGCGCGACGCATACGATGGAGCCGGAGCTGCCTGTGGTACCGCGACCCGCGCCGGAGCCTGGGCTGTCGTCTCTGGTTCTGCGACAGGCGGTGGCGGCGGCGCAAATCGCTCTGCCTGAGCCGGTTGTTCCGTCATCGTGGGTGTGTTCTGCGCGACCTGAACCGGCGCAATCGGCCCGCTTGATGCTGCGGTGCTCGGCTTGGCTGCGACGATCGGTGCGGGAGCAGCTTGCGGCTTGCGTGCAGGCTCTTCCTTGGCTGCGACAGCCTTGGTGGCGCCCGCCGATGGCATCAGTCCTTCTGTGCCAGTGCTGGCCGTCGGGGCTTCTGCACGACTCCGGGCCGGAGCGTCCAGCGCACGGCCTTCAAAGAAGCCGGTCTTTCTCGGGGGCTCTTTCGGCGGTGGGGCGAGCGGGGCTCCACCTTCCACGGTTGCGCCGCCGCCGCTGATGCCTGGAGCCGCTGCGGCAAGCGGTGCAGCCCCGGGCTTTGACTCTGTGACCGAGTCCACCACGGGAACCTGCGTCGTTGCCGTCGGCGGTGCTCGCTCGGCGGTGGCGGCAGGCGCTGGACTGTCCGAAACCGGCGCAACCGGCGCTTTGGGCGAAAACACGACCAGAAACAGCGCGGCAGCAGCCACTGTGAGCGCCGCCGTAGCCGGATGCGTCAAGATGCGTCGCACACGACCGCTCGGGAACGGCACGATCTTGCCGCCGCCCACCGATTGCTTGGTCTGCTGCGTCGCCGCAATCGCCGCTTCCATCAGCTGCGCCTTCATCTTGGCGGCAGACTCGGCGGACAGCTCCGGCTGTGGCAGCTCGGCAACGTGCGCACGGACACCGGACAGCGACGCAAGCTCGCGACGGCAGCTCTCGCAGCCAGCCAGGTGCTCGGCAAAGGCCGCCCGATCACTCGGAGCCAGCTCCTCGTACAGATAGTCGAGCACTTGTTCGTCGTATTTACACAGCTCGCTCATGAGAGTGCCCGTGCCATGTCTTCATATTCTTCCAGCAGCGACCGCAGCTTCGTAAGGGCATAGCGCATCCGGCTTTTGACCGTGTTTTCGGAAATCCCGACGATGTCTGCGATCTCCTTAAACGATAAGTCGGCTTCTTCGCGCAGCAAAAACACCTCGCGCTGGTCTTCCGGCAGCGAGTCGATCGCTCTGCGCATCCGATCCTGGAGCTGCACGCTGATGGCCTGCCGATCCACCGTCGGTCCTTTGTCGGCGGTTCGCTCGAGCAAGCTATGCCCTTCGTCATCGACCGCGTCCAGGCTCTTGGCCCGGCGATGCTGCATCCGCCGTGAGTGGTCGATGCACAAGTTGCGCGCCAGCGTGTACAGCCAGGTGGTAAAGCGCGCTTTCTGCTCGTAGGTGTCCTTTTGTTTGACCACCCGCAGAAACGTCTCTTGGGTCAGCTCCTCGGCCACTGCCGCCGTGCCGACGGATCGCATCACGAAGTCGAACACCGGTCGTTGGTGACGCTGGATGAGCAGCTCGAAGGCGCGTGGATCGCCGTTTCGAAAGCGGAGCATCAGCGATTCATTGGCCTCGTCGCGCACCCAAGCCCTCAAAATCACAGGGGATGTATCGGCTCGATATGGTATCCCAGAGACGTGCACTTAGAAACACCCTTGCGCCTCGAATCTGCCTACAGGGCTTGGCGCTATGACGGTCTGAACGCGCAAGCCGCCAAAGAGATCCACCATGCTCGATCGGGTCGGATCCTGTCGTATTGAGGGCGAGATCGCGTCCGGCGGGATGGCGGTCTTGTACCGAGCGGTGCAAGAGACGCTGGGTCGCCCGGTTGCGGTCAAAGCGCTCAAGACAGCGGTGCAAGAAGACGCGGCGTTTGCGGAGCGCTTCGAGCGAGAGGCGCGCACGCTGGCGCAGCTTCAGCACGAAAACCTGATCCACGTCTACGAGTTCTATAAAGAGCACGGCGCGCTGTTTATCGTGATGGAGCTGGTCGATGGCATTGACCTGTACGACCTGCTGGAAAAGGTGCCGCGTCTACCGCCGACCGTCGCGGCCTGCATTGCACTGCAAGTGGCGCGGGCGCTCACCTATCTGCACACGATGGGCGTCCTGCATCGCGACCTCAAGCCTGCCAACGTCCTTTTGTCGAAGAGCGGGATCGTGAAGCTCGGCGACTTTGGCATCGCCGACGACCCGCGCTATTCAGGTGACTTGACCGCGACGGGCGCGACGCTTGGCACACCCAGCTACATGAGCCCCGAACAGATCCTGGGCGAGCGGCTCGACTGGCGATCCGATCAGTTTTCGCTCGGGATTGTGCTGTACCAGATGCTGGTGGGACGCAAGCCGTTTGCCGAAGACGCGCTGCACTCGCTGCCGGAAAAGATTCGAACGCAAGCGCCGCCATCGCTCGGGAAGCTGTGCCCGGACGCGCCGCCCGCGCTGCTGCGGATCGTCGAGCGCTGCCTGCGCAAAAAGCGAGATCAGCGCTATCGGACGCCCGAGCAGCTGCTTATCGCGCTGGAAGGGTTTGTGAGCGAGCACGTCGGCGAGAGCGGTCAAGCCTGCATCGTACGCTTCTTGGTCGAGCGCGGTCTGTTGCCGCCCGCCGAGCTAGAGACGCTGCCAGAAAAGAAAGTGGTGCGTCGCAAGGTCCGATTGAGCGTGCCGCCGGGGCTTCGGACGCCGCTTTGGCATGCCGGGCTGCTGGTGCTGATGCTGATCCTGGTCCAAGGCGTGCGCTCGGTGCCGCTTGGGATGCCGCGATCGCCGCTGGCTTTGGCCACGGAGCCTGACGCGAAGGTGGCGCAGCTTCTGGTGCTGGTGGACCCGTGGGCCGAGGTGCTGATCGACGGTCAAAAGGTCGAGACGACACCGTTTGCGCGGCCTCTGCGACTGCGGGCGGGCCGACGCTACCTAGAGCTGCGTGGTCCGTCTTTTAAGCCGGTGCGACAAGCGCTGGATCTTCAGCCGGGCGACAGCCGTGTGCTCCAGGTTCAGATGTCGCTCCTCAGCAAGGGAAGCTGATGCGGGGTCTTGTGCTGTGGGCGGGGCTTATCGGGCTGTGGCCAGTGACGGGAAGCCTTGCGGCATCGCCCGTGAGCAAAGCGGGGCCGGTGCGCAGGGTGGCGCCGGTACGCGCAAAGGCGCTGGCTGGGATTCCTCGGGAAGATGGACGGCCTGTCAAAGAAGACCGAGGCCGCATTGAGTCGCGGATTGCCGCCGCGCGGGGCCAAGCGCAAAAAGGCCAGTACAGCGAGGCGGTGCTTTCGCTGACCAAGGCCTTTGCCGAGACGCAGCCATCGCTGGAACAGCAGATTGCGATCTATGAGCTGCTCGCAACGTGCTACGTGGCGCTCGGCGAGCTGGATCTGGCGGTCGGCAGCTTCACCGAAGTGCTGCGTCGCAGGCCGGACTTCACGCTCGACCCGATCCGCACAAGCCCCAAGGTCCGCGCCGCCCTGGAAACCGCCAAGAGCCACTTCTAGCGAAGCCTCTGGAGGTCAAAAGGGAAGCTCGCGAGCTTGCCAGGTGCCCTCTACAGGGCAAAAGGGA
>CALMML010000006.1 GCA_937868485.1 uncultured Myxococcales bacterium
CCGACCCATCAGATTGAGCACTCACAGGCGCATTCTGACACAGGATCGCGGCCTGTCCCTACGTCAATCTGCGTCGTTCGCTCTGTCGGGACGGCGGCGCTTTGGGTCAGGCTAGCCGTGGACTTTTTTGCCGAACTCGCGCATCCACTTGGCTTCGTCTTCGCTGAGCGGGCCTTTTTGCAGCGCGTCGAGGTTTTGAATCAGCTCGGCTTGGCTGGCGGGGCCGGTGAGCGCGAGGTCAACGTGGGGACTGGAGAGCTGAAAGCGGTAGCAGTCGCCCGCGGTCATGACCGGGCCGTCCCAGCCGCTCGGACGCTTGAGCAGCTTGCCCCAGCGGGTGGCGGTGTAGGCCAAGATGGTGGGATCGTTTCCTCGGCGGTGCGGGAAGATGTCGCGCTCGGCACCGGGGTGGGCGGCGTTGTAGCGGATCATCAGCAGGTCGAGCGGCGAGGAGGCGGCCAGCTTGCCCGCGCGCTCGCGGTCGTGGATGGAGCAGCCAATCGAGCGAACCTTGCCGCTTTCGCGCAGGTGCAGCAGCTCTTTTTCGGTGGCCGATGTCCAGGCCGAGCTGATGCCGAGCCAGCCAAGCAAGTAGGTGTCCAGGTAGTCGACCTTGAGGTCTTTGAGCAGGCGCTCAGCGCTCCTTCGGACGCCCCAGCCGAACCAGCCCAAGGTGGCGTAGCCGATGATGGCAACGCTGTCGCGACGGCTCTTGAGGATCTCTCCGATGGGCGTGCGGAAGGACTTGTTCTTCATCGTCCACAGAAAGACGTTGACGCCGCGATCGATGGCGGTGCGGACGCCCGCTTCGTCGATGCCGTAGTTGGACGACAGGCCCAAGCGAAACAGCTTCTTGCCGTGGAACGCGGACGGGGTTCGGTACAGCCAGTCGGTCATGGGAGTCTCCAGGTTGGAAGTCGCTGTTCGGAGGATGATGGCGCGCTAGTTGCGCAGAAATCCTAGCCCTGCACTGACCCCATTGGCGAGCAGCGAAACGAGCAAGGCATACCGCAGACCGCAAAATTGGAACCACAGCGCTTCGATGACCACTGCAAAGGTCTCGGCCACGGCCACCATCGGCCAGTAGTCATCGATGTAGCGCGGAAAGACGTACCAGACCCACGGGTGGGTGATGGCGCTGGCCAAAAACGCGACCACGATGCGCATCGGCAGGCCAAGCGGCGGCTCATGCGGCTGCTGCCACAGCGGGCGAGCCGGCATCCGCGTCAAGATGAGCGTGTAGATCGGCACCTCAATCGCCTGGGTCATCCAAAAGGCGCGCCACCACAGCTCGTGATAGGTCATGGCCGGAGTCTACTTCTTGAACAAGGCTCGCAGCCGACCCATGAGGGTGCGTAGAAACGCGAGCGCCCGCGCGGGCAGCGACGTACTTTGACCGACTGGAGCCAGCTTCGGGGCCGAGCGCGACGAGTTCACCTGATTCTGAATGCGCCGCACCAGATCCAGCATCTCGGCCTGGTTCGACGTCGCCTTCATCACCAGCGTGGGCCGGTTGTTCATCGAATCGGGCGGCGAGATGGCCTTGATCATCGGCTGGGTCTTGCTGGTGTCGGTCACTTCTCGCTGCGAGGCGTTCGGCTGCGTGACCTGATCGGTCGGAATCGGCGTCGGACCCACCACGGTCTGGCCGTCTTCAAAGCGGATGCGCAGGGCTTCTTCACGCAGCGCGTTTTCGACGGCTCGCATGCTGGCGTGACGATCCTTGGGCTTCTTCGCCAGCATCTTGAGGACAATCGCTTCAAGCTGCGCCGAGATGCACGACGCCCGCTGGGCACAGCGCTGACGCGGCGGCATCGGCGGCGCATTTAGGTGCTTGTACATCACCTCGAAGGCGCCTTTGCCCTCGAAGGGAATCTCGCGGGTCAGCATTTCGTACAAGATGCAGCCCATCGAGTACTGATCCGAGCGCCAGTCGACCTGCTCGCCACGCGCTTGCTCGGGCGACATGTACTCGGGCGTGCCGACGGTCATGCCGGTGCCGGTCAGGTTGTTATTTACCGACTTGGCGATGCCAAAATCCATGATCTTGACGAACGCTGGCTCGCCGCCGTCGTCTTCGCCGCTTGTGTCGGGGGATGACGAAGTCTCGGGATCGATCAGAAAGATGTTGTCCGGCTTGAGGTCGCGGTGGACGACGTTCTGCTTGTGGACGGCTTGCAGGCCGCGTGCGATCTGGACGCCAATCTCGCAGATGATCTGGCTGTCCATGAAGCCGGTGTAGATGGCCTCGCCGACGGTGCGACCGCGCAGAAACTCCATCACGAAGTAGGGCTGATTCGTCGGGAGCACGCCGAAGTCGCTG
The DNA here is from genome assembly GCA_937868485.1 of uncultured Myxococcales bacterium. Lineage (GTDB taxonomy): Bacteria > Myxococcota_A > Polyangia > Palsa-1104 > JAEUJZ01 > JAEUKA01. The sequence goes on from CALMML010000006.1 coordinate 2,324, forward strand.
ATCTCGATGACGTTCGGGTGACGAATCTGCGAAGCGAGCCGCGCCTCTTGCTCGAAGCGCTTGCGATCGACTTCATCCTTCGTCGGACGCATCACCTTCAAGGCAAACATCTTGTTCAGATGCGAGTGCTCAACCTTGTAGACGATGCCCATGCCGCCGACGCCCAGGCGCTTTAGCACCTTGTAGCGACGATCGACCACTGAGCCAATCAGCGGGTCTTTCTCGTGCTCATCCTGCGACATAGAGGATCTTGCCGGCAGCTCGCTGCAAGCCCATTTACTTTATCAAACCATCGTCGAAAAATGGCTCGCTTTTTCAAGATGTAGGCGATAGGAGGACCTCATGCGGGCAAAGACGGTGGTGAGTCGGCAAACGTTTGTGCGCTCGACGCTGTGTGGCTGGCTGCTGGTCGCGCTGAGCGCTGGCTGTGGCGAGCTGCCCGCAGAAGATGCGGTCGGGTCGCTCGGTAGTCAGCGAGAAGCGCTACGGGCCTGTAAGGGCGCACCGTATCCGATCGTGCTGGCGCATGGCTTTGCGGGCTTTGAGCGCATCGGTCCTTTGAACTACTTTTTCCAAGTGGCCTCGGACCTGCGCAGTCGAGGCGAGACGGTGGTGGAAGCGCAGGTTCCGCCGTATGAGTCTTCGACGGTGCGCGCGGCTACGCTCGGGGCTGTGGTCGATGACACGCTCAAGATCTACGGCGCGTGCAAGGTCAACCTTATCGGGCACTCGCAGGGCGGCATCGATGGTCGTGCGCTCATCAGCGGCCTGGGCTACGGCGATCGCGTCGCGTCGCTTTTGACGATCAGCTCGCCCCACCGAGGAACCGAAGTCGCCGACGTGGTCAGCGGCTTGGTGCCCGGCTTTTCCTACGACCTCATCAACGCAATCTTGAAGGCGCTGTCGGGGGTGACGGACGCTCCGGGGAGCCCGAACCTGAAGGCCGCGCTCGTGCAGCTTTCAACCCCGGCGATGCAGCGCTGGAATGCCCTTCATCCCGACGATGCGCGCGTGCGCTACTACAGCGTTGCTGGTCGATCGGCGGGACGGATTGCCGCAAGTGAGTGCGCGGGCGGAGCGTGGGGAAACTCGTCGCGGATTGATCTGCTCGACCCGCTGCTGGCGATTCCCGAAGGCGTGTTCGCGCTGTATAGCCCAAACCCACTTGTGCCACGTCCGAACGACGGTTTGGTGACGGTGCAGTCGGCAAAGTGGGGCAAGTTCCTCGGCTGCGTGCCGGCGGATCACTTGGATGAAGTCGGTCAGATTGGCCACCTGTTTCCCGACGTAGTGAGTGGCTTTTCGCACAAAAAACTGTTCCGCAAGATCGTCGCAGAGCTACGCAAAGACGGGCTGTAGGGACAGACGTAAGGACAGATTGTGGCGACTCAGGTTGATATTTTTGTTCCGCTCTCGGCGGTGACGCAGGCGGCGGGCGAAGCGGTTCACCAAGACCCGGACTCGGCGCTGTGGGCGCTGGCGCTCCTCGAAGCGTCGCGACGATCCGGCATTGCCAAGCCAAGCGGTGCCCGGCTTCTGCGCAAGTCGCTCGATGCGCGCAAGGGCTTTCCGCTCGGTTATCGTCTGCAAGTCGAGGTCTATCCGCCGGGATCGCCGCTGCCGGACTCGTGTGCGCGCCTACACGTCGATTCGCGACCGGATGCACTGGCGATTCCGTTTCTGCAAGGTGGCAATCAGCGACTCGACGCGCCGGTGCCGCTTCTGCAAAAGAAGCGCGTGGTGGTGATCGGCAGCGGTCCGGCGGGAACCTTCTGTGCGAAGCGCCTGTGTGATGCCGGGGCCGAGGTCATCTTGCTCGAGCAGGGTCAGCCGGTGCAGCCGCGACGACATGACTTGGCGCTGCTTACGCGGGGAACGCTTACACCTGACTCGAACTACTGCTTCGGCGAAGGTGGCGCAGGGACATTTAGCGACGGCAAGCTCTACACCCGCAGCAAGGACAAAGCGGCGATTGGTGAGACGCTGTGGACGCTGTGCGAGCACGGTGCCGATCCTCGGATCAGCGTCGAGTCACGCCCGCACATTGGCAGCAACCTCCTGCCGAAGATCCTGCTGGCGATGCGCGCGGATCTGACGGCGCGCGGCGTGGTCTATCACTTCGGCGAAAAGGTCGTCGAGCTTTTGCGCTCAACGGCAGGGAAGCTGCTCGGCGTGCGCTGCGCGTCGGGGACTGAAGTCTTGGCGGATGCGGTGGTGCTGGCCGTCGGACACAGCGCGCGCAGCATCTATGAGCTGATGATCCGTCACGACATCTTCGTCGAGCGCAAGCCGTTTGCAATCGGTGCTCGCGTCGAACATCCGCAGCCGCTCATCGATCGCATCCAGTACGGCGCGGCGGCCCTTCATCCGGCGCTGCCTGCGGCGTTTTATCAAGTGGCCACCACCGTCTCTGAGCGCGGCGTCTACAGCTTCTGCATGTGTCCCGGCGGCTGGGTCGTCCCGAGCGCGACGGAAGCCGACGGTCTGTGCGTCAACGGCATGAGCCTCAAGCGTCGCGACTCACCGCTTGCCAACAGTGCGCTGGTGGTGTCCGTCGAAGATCGCGATGTGAAGCCGTTTGAGCGCTTTCCGGGCGATCCGCTTGCCGGCATGCTGTTTCAGCGCGCGATCGAGCAGTCGGCGTTTGTGGCAGGTGGCGGACAGTTTCGAGCCCCCGCGCAGCAGCTGTCCGACTTTGTGGCTGGTCGACGCAGTGAGTCGGTGCTGAAGTCTACCTATCGACCGGGCGTGGTTCCGTCGGACATGTCAGCGATCTTGCCGCCGTTTGTCGTCGATTCGCTGCGTCAAGCCGTCGGAAAGTTTCAGCGTACGATGCCCGGTTTTCTGTCGTCGCAGGCGCAGCTTGTCGGGGTCGAGACGCGAACGTCGTCCCCGCTGCGGATTGTCCGTGGCGAAGATCGTCAGTCGCCGTCGCTTGCCGGACTTTTTCCCGTCGGAGAAGGCGCTGGTTACGCGGGCGGCATCGTCAGCGCAGCGATTGACGGTCTACGCAGTGCGGATTCTGTGCTGGCGTATTTGCGCGGATAAGCTCACTTTGCCGGTGCGCGCTCCTCGGTGCAAAGAATAGACAAACACCGACGGGAACACGCGAGCACGAGCCTTGACATCGGCGGAAAGTCAAGGTATTTCATCCGGCCTCACCCATAGGAGTTTGCCTGATGCCTTCTGGCCGGAACGCCATCGCAACCGTGGCGGGAACTGCTCTTCGCGCTGCCTGTTTTGTCTTCGGGACACTGTGCTTTTCGTCCCTGAGCGCATATGCGAACGAGGTTGTCACACTCGCTGACAACACCCAGATCGCTGGCAAGCTGACCCATTACTTTGACGGCGTCGTCGTGATGGAAACCTCCGGCGGACAAAAGCTGGAGCTACCGCGCGACAAGATCAAGTCGATCGCCTTCAAGCTGCCGCCGCCGCGTGCCGAGTTTTCGACGCCGGAAAAGACGTTTGAGCGCTGGCGCTCAGCGATGGTGAAGGGCGACGTTCAAAAGGCGGTCGACTGTTACGCGCTTCTGTACCAAGGCCAGGTCGGACAGCAGATGATGCAGTCTGCCGACGAGCTGAAGAAGGCGCAGAAGGATCTCGAAGGTGTGCAGTTTGAGCTTCGCGGTAGCACGTTCAAGAGCCAAGGCGAGTTCAAGCTGGCCAACCTGAAGGTGCGACGAACCAAGGGCGAAAACGTCCAGACCGACGAAGTGAACCTTGTGCTGGAGAACGGCGAGTGGAAGATGACGCCGTAAAAATCTCCCGTCGCTGGTTGCCGCGCTTTGCACTTGCTCTGTCCCTGCTGCTGGGGATGGGAACTGGCTCTGCGTCTGCGGCACCGCGTCCATCGGGAGTGGTTCTGTTGCCGCGCAGTGCGGTCCCGCTTGCCAAGGGATCGCTCGCGCCGCTGCCTGCCTTTGCGGGACAGTCCGCTGCGTCTTCGCCCGGTGCGACGACAAGTGGCGGGCCTGCGACGACAGCGCCAGCATTTGCGCCGCTGCCGCTGTTTGCCCAAGCGCAGCAGGTGAAGACCACCGTTGAACCGTCCGACGAGCCGCAGCGCTTTGCGACGCCTGCTCCGGGCCAAGTCATCGAAGACGATGAAGAGGAATCCGAAGAGGAAAAGCAGAAGAAGCGCGAGCTGGCCAGCAAACCCAAGCCTGAGTGTGACAGCGACGGTCAGTGTCCCGACAAGACGATCTGCGTCAAGCAGACCTGTCAAAGCATCCAGCGTCCGCTTTCAGCCATCCTGTACTTTCACCGTCTGGGGCCGATCGGCTACCGGATGGTTCTGCCGTTCTATTATCACTTCTGGCATCCGACGAAGAAGACGCGGGTTCTGTTTCCGCTGTTCGCCGATCACCAGAACTTCAAAGAGCAGTCGCGCGATGTCTGGGTGTTTCCGACGTACCAGTATCATCGCGACCCGGAGCTGCGCGCGCATCGCATCTGGCCGCTGTTTTTTCATCACAGCTACGGAACAAACGGAGAAAAAGGCCGCGCTGTTGGTCTTTTGCCGCTCCTGTGGGTGACGAAGAAGACCGATCAGACGACGGTGGTTCTGCCGCCGCTTCTCTTCTTTTATCACCGCAACATCGAAGAGCAGCGCTCGGACACGGGCTTTTTGCCGCTGCTGCTGTTTGTGCGCAAGCAGCCCGATCTGACGCAGGCGTTCTTTTTGGCGCTGGGTTTTTATCGCAAGACGCCGGAACGCACCGTCGGAGGCTTCCTGCCGCTGGTGTTCCACTCGAAGACGGCGGAAAAGCGCCACACGCTGGTTCTGCCGCTATTTTACGACGGGGAAAACTACCAAAGCGGTACGCGGACCTCGACGCTGCTGCCGCTTTATCTCTATCATCGCGGTGCGGACAAGAGCCGCCTTATCGTCACGCCGCTCGGTGGATCGTACAAAGATCCTGAATCCGAATCGACGACGACGGTTGTGCTGACGCCACCTTCGTTCCATCGCGAAGATCCGCTGCGCCGCTTTACGACGGTGCTGCCGCCGCTGGCGATGTGGTATCGCAACAAGACGACCGGCGCTTCGTGGGGCTACGCGGGACCGTTTTTCTACACGCGTGACGAAGAAGGTGGCAGCGAGGGCATGGCTCCGCTCTATCTGCACTTCTTCAGCCGTCGCTCACAGAGTGATACGCGGGTTGTGGTTCCGCTTTTGGCTGCGCTTCATACGTCGCCGCAGCGAAAGTTCGGCTTCCTCGGTCCGATCTACGGATGGTCGTCTCCCACGGGCTCGGGCGGAGGACTTCTTCCGCTCATCTCCGTCGCACGCGGCCAACATCCGCACGTTGCGCTTTTGCCGCCGCTGTTCATCTATTCGGCGGACAAGCAAAACGGCAGCTTCCATGTCTCGATCGGTCCGGTGTTTGCGCGGGTGAAGACCCGAGGCGAAGACGCTGGCTACACCGCGGGTCTGTTTCCGCTGTTGTGGTTCCACCGTCAGGGCGGCAGCAGCATGCAGGCGCTGTTCCCGCTCTTTTTCCACAGCCGTCGTCCGTATCAGGAAACGCTCCAGCTGGGACCGTTCTACTACCATCGGAAGTGCCCGGAATACCTGGGAGACAAGCGCGCAGAAGTGACGGCGGGCTTGGCACCGCTGCTGTTTTGGAAGCGCTCACCGGATAGCAGCTACACCGTGCTGTTTCCGCTGATCTGGCAGGTTCGCAATCCGAACAAGTCGGCGCTGGTGATCGGACCGCTGTTCCACACCACGCAGAAGACGCCGGAAGGTCAGGTCTCGACCACCGGACTGGTTCCGCTCTTTTATATGTCGCGATCGCCGAAGTCGACGTTCGCGATTGCGCCGCTGTTTGCGTACAAGTCGACGCCCGAGACGCGCACGTTCTGGCTGGGTCCGTACGTGGAGCATGCTTCGGGTCTGGGCACTCGCGAACAGACGGTGACGCGGGCGCTGCTGCCGCTGTTCTTTACCTACTGTGGTCCGAAGCGTCGGGCGTCGGTGCTGTTCCCGCTGTTTATGGATGTGCGGGACGAAGACACGCGGTTCCGCGAGGTGGCGCTGCTGTACTACGGCGTCAAGACGCCCAAGACGACGGCGCATGTGGTGCTGCCGCTGTTTTTCCACGTTCGCGGCGAAGAGCGATCCACGACGGTGCTTCTGCCGTTCTTCTATTCGAAGAACCACAAGACCGAATCGACGCAGGCCGGACTTCTGCCGCTGTTTGCGTTTGGCAAGAGCCGCGATACGACCTGGGCGACGACTCCGCTTGGCTTCTTCTACAAAGACGAAAAGGCGACGCGCGCGGCGGCGCTGCTGTTCTATGCGGATCTGCGCAAGGATCGCGACGACTTCGGCGTCTTCCCGCTGTGGTTTTACACCCGACGAGACACCGCGCATGCGCTGTACGTCCTGCCGTTCTTTTATCACTCGCATGATGCGGCGCGCAGTCGTTCGCTGACGGTGCTCGGACCGCTGTTCTTTGGACGCAAAGGCCAGGGAACCTACGGCGGATTTTTGCCGCTGTTCTACGGAGCGAACGATGGAGACGGCTCGTATCGCTTCATGGCGCTGCCGCTTGTGTACTTTTCGCACCGCGCGGGAAATGCCCCGGAAAACTGGCTGGTTACGCCGCTGTTTGGTGTGAACAAGAACCCGGTTGGTTATCGCTTCTGGATCGGACCGCTGTACGTGCGTCGTCAAGATCCGGTGACGAGCGCGGCGCTGTTCCCGCTGTTCTATTACAGCCGCGACGACAAGGCGAAGACGGAGACGAGCTTTGTGCTGCCGCTGTGGCTGCGAACCAGCTCTCCGGCGCGCAGCTTGACGATGGTGACGCCGCTGTTTTGGCATGAGCGAACGCTGATGCGGCGGATCTCGGTGCTGTTCCCGCTGCTGCTGGATGTTCAGCATCTGCACTCGGATCGGCTGACGGCGGCGGGTCCGGTGATTCCGCTGTTTGTGCGCTACGCCGACTACGCAAACAAGACGACGAGCTGGGTGTTTCCGCCGATTTTGACCTACGTCAAGCGTCGCGCCGACGGCTATCACAACGCGGTGGTGTTCCCGCTTTTGTGGCACTTCGGAGGCAAAGATCGCTCGACGACGGTGCTGTTCCCGCTGTTCTACCATGTGCGTCGTCCGGCGACGCTGTTTACGGCGCTGCTGCCTTTCTATGCCTACTCTCGGGACGAGCACAACACGCGCTCGCTGTTCATTCCGCCGCTGCTCACCTGGGCGCGCGACTATGAAGACGGCAGCCGTGATCGCGTGGTGTTCCCGCTGATCTGGCACTTCAAGCGTCCGAAGCAGACGACGACGGTGTTCTTCCCAATCGGCGCGCACTGGAGCAACGCCAAAGGTCACTACACGCTGGTGCTCAACAGCTACTACTACAAGGGCATCGGCGAGCGAGCGGGCGCATATCGCTTCGAGTTCTGGCCGCTGTTCCACGTCGGACGTCCGCGCGCGGGCGATTTGGAGTGGAGCATCCTGTCGGGCTTTGTGGGCTACTCGCGAGACGGCATTCGGCGCACACTGCGCTTGCTGTGGGGCGTGTTCATTCCGCTAGAGCCCGTCGGTGCGCGGGCCTCGTGGTACGGCGCAAGCTGGCGCATGGCTTCCGACCGCTAGAACCTTTCCTTCCTTTCCCTTTCCAATCAGCGATGGCAACGCGGGCTCGGCTGTTTGTTCCCCAAGAAAAGCTAGGTCCGCTCGTGGTTCTCGACGGGGCCGAGCATCACTATTTGGTGCATGTGCTGCGGCTACGGCCCGGTGCGCAGGTGACGCTGCTCGACGGACAAGGAAGTCAAGCGGACGCGCTCGTCACGGAAGTCGCAGAGCACGTCATCACGCTGTCGGCTTCGCCCGTCGTACGCGCATCGTGTGATCCGGTGCAGCTGTGGCTCCTGTGCGGGCTGCTCAAAGGCGACAAGCAGGACTTTGTGATCCAAAAAGCGACCGAGCTGGGCGTGCATCACATCGTGCCGGTGAAGTGTCAGTACAGCGTGGTGCAAGTGTCCGACGACAAAGCGGATGCCAAGCGTCGGCGCTGGCTGGAGATCGCTCGTCACGCAGCGCAGCAGTGTCGTCGTCCCGATGTGCCAACTGTGTCGGTTCCGCTGTCGTTGGCCGATGCGCTGTCGCAAGCGGAAGGACAGAAGCTCCTGCTGTTTGAGGGCTCGGCGCCACCGCTTGGGCAGGTTCTGGATTCGCGCACCAACGCCGACAGTCCCCGCGCGGTCAGTATGCTGATTGGTCCTGAAGGCGGCTTACACAAAGACGAAGTTGCGCTGGCTACGGAGCAGGGTTTTTCCGTCGTGAGCCTGGGTCCGCGCATCCTGCGTGCCGAAACGGCGGTTGTCGCGACGCTGGCGGTCGTGTCTCATCATCTGCATCTACAAGGAGCTTCCCTTGATCCGTCCAAGTGAGCTGTTCATTGTCGGCTTTCATGGTCCCAAGCTGCCGGAGCCGCTCTCGCAGCGGTTTGTGCGCGGAGACTTCGCCGGGCTGATCTTCTTTCGGCGCAACTTTACGGCTCCTGATGAGGCGCTCGCGATTGGCGAAGACGTGGCGCAGGTGATACGCGGCTATCGCGCAGACCTTTTGCCGCCGGTGCTAGCGATCGATCACGAAGGCGGACGGGTGCAGCGGCTGCGTGGTCAGGTCACGGTGTGGCCGCCGATGATGAACCTGGCCGACAAGCCGCCGGAGCTGGCGGAATCAGTCGGTCGCGCGATGGGCCTAGAGCTGTCTGCGCTCGGCTTCAACGTGAGCTTTGCGCCTGTGCTCGATGTTCACACCAATCCCGACAATCCCATCATTGGCGATCGCGCGTTTGGGACCAATCCCAGCGCAGCGGCGGATCGCGCGCTGCACTACCTGCGCGGCCTGGAGTCGGTTGCCGGTCTGCGCGGCTGCGGCAAGCACTATCCCGGTCATGGCGATACCGAGACGGACTCTCACCTGACGCTGCCGGTGGTGCGACGCGACATGCAGACGCTCGAAGCGGTCGAGCTGGTTCCGTTTCAGCGTGCCATCGAAGCAGGGATCGGCATGCTGATGACCGCGCATGTGGTCTATCCAGCGGTGGACGCGCGCCCGGCGACCTTGTCGAAGGTGTGGCTCCACGACATCTTGCGCCGCCGGTTTGGCTACCAAGGCCTGGTGGTGTCCGATGATCTGGACATGAAGGCGGTGACGGCGGAGCAGCTTGGGCTCGCGGATGACAGCGGCGTGGTGGTGGAAAGCCTCCTTGCGGGCTGTGACGCCTTTTTGTTCTGTCAGGAACCGGAGCGACTGGCGCGTGCAGAAGAAGCGCTCACGTACGCGGCAGAGCGCAGCTCGCAGGTGCGGGATCGCTTGGCGGAAAGTGCGGCGCGACTGGCGACGTTCCGGCGCACGCTTTCCTATGGACAGCCGAGCCGCGAGCGACTACAGCAGTTCCCGTTTTCAGAACACTTGCGTCTGCGTGAGCAAGTCTTACGGTGACGCCGGCTGCTGGGACTTCGGGACACACAAAACCCTGAGCCGCTGCGCAGACTTGGCGTCTGTCTCTTGACGAAGAGGGATTCTAGTGGCTCGAATCGTAGCAAGCCTTAGCCGACGGACAATCGCATGAACACAGAGCACGCGATCGTAAAGAGCTACGTCGCTGCCCATCAACCCGTTACGCAAGAGCTGCAGGCGGTTCTCTCGGTGAGTGAGGGACAAGTTCCTGCGGATCTACGCGGTGTCCTGTTTCGCAATGGGCCAGGACGGTTTGCCAGCAACGGACAGACGTACGGACACCTCATCGATGGCGATGGCATGGTGGTCCGATTCGCAATTGGCTCGACCGGACCCGACGGACAGCCGTGCATTCGCTACCGCAACAGCTATGTCCGCACCACTGAGTTTGTGTACGAGCAGCGCGCAGGAAGACTCCTGTATCGCAACTTTGGCACCAATCGATCGGGCGGCTTCTTTGGGAACTTCTTCCGAACGCACCTAAAAAACGTCGCCAACACCAGCGTCATCTATCACCACGGTCGTCTGTTTGCGCTGTGGGAAGGGGGACTTCCGCACCTGCTGGATCCGGTGACGCTCGACACGCTGGAACGCTATGACTTCTTCGGTGCGCTCAAGAATCGGGGCCCTTTGCTCGAGCGTGTGATGATGCCGGAGCTTCCGTTTTCCGCGCATCCCAAGGTCGATCCGCAGACCGGCGATCTGTATAACTTCGGACTGTATCTGGGACCGAATCCGAAGATCCTCCTATACACGATTCGATCCGGTGTTGCGCTGACGGTGACGCGAGAAATTCCGCTGGCCGCTCCGCAGCTTGCACATGACTTTTTGCTGACCCCAAACTGGCAGATTCTGTTTCTGTTTCCGGTCTCTGTGCGGATGCTTCCTACGCTGATGGGAAAGCCTCCGCTTGGTGCGGTTCAGGAAATCGAAGGCGGAGTGACGCGCATCCTGCTGATTCCGCGTGATGGCGGTCCGGTGCGAGAGTTTCAAGCGTCGCCGTGCTTTGTGCTGCACTTTGTGAATGCGTACGAAGACGAAAACGGCTGCGTGGTCGTCGATGGCTGTCGGCAAGAGCGCTTTCCTGACGCACCACGACCGGGAGAGCTGCTCGCCGGACACATCTCGGACATTCCGCACGTTCAGCTTACGCGCTATCGCATCGATCCGAAGGCAGAAGATGGCAGCGAAGTGACCGAGTCTTCCCTCGGTGGATACTCATCCGAGCTGCCGCGTGTGCATCCGAGTCGTGAAGGCTTTCCCTATCGCTATGCGTACACGGTTTCGGCGACTCCGTTTGCGCCGCACGGACTGTTTTCCGCGATTGCACGCATTGATGTCGACACCCAGCAGACGCTGCTGCGTGACTTTGCGCCAGGCATTCCGGGTGAGCCCGTGATGGTTCCGCGTCCCGGTAGCAGCGACGAGACTGATGGCTGGATCCTGACCGTGGTCTATCACGGCAGTGCGCATCGCTCTGCGCTCTACATCTTGGATGCGCGCGATCTGTCTACGGTCTGCGTGGCCGAGCTTCCGCATCACATTCCGCCTGGATTTCACGGCAACTGGGTGTCTTCGCCCGACTGTCCGCCCGGCTGGAGTTCCTAAGTCCGTCGCTGTGTTTCGCTCCATATGAAGCAGATGAAATGCCTCATATAGAGCGAGCATACGAGCTGCGCTGAGCGTGTCTCCATATGAAGCAGATAAAATGCCTCATATGGAGCGGTCTAGGCTGATCCTTTGTGCGGGTCTATCTTCCAGCAATAAGAGGCATTTGATAGGACTCTTATCGCAGGGATGCCGGATGATCGGTGCTGGGAACTGCGGACCACGACGAGGGATAGATCACGTACGCGGTGCGATGTGAGTGTGACCACGCCGCTTCAAGCGCTGCGCGCGGATAGACAAGCTGCACCGATTCATTGTCCTTCGCTGCGGGGTCGTTTACGATCACGTCGCCGTTTTTGTCAAAGCCACGCACGACGATCAGGTGTCCGTTGGTCTTGCTGATCGGCGCGCCGGGAAGCTCTCCCGCTTTGAACGCGATGCTGATGATGAGCGGAATCCCTGCTTTGATCCACGATGCCGCATGCGCAAAGGAATAGAAGCGCGTGATGTAGCCGGTGAGTCCGAGCGTGCTGGCATACGCGGTGTTAAACGGCCAGTTTCCGGTTCCTTTGTACACCCAGTCATAACAAGCGATCGCAGCGTCGGGAACGGACTGATTCCATTTCGGTTCCTTTTGGACCTGCGCAAAGTATTCCATCACCATGCTGGTGGACGTAGGACTGCACCAGACTTCGCCACCGCCTCCGTACTGCTGGTATTCCGGTTTTTTGTACTCGGCCAGCTCTTGCGAGCGCTGCGGAACGGTCAGGTTGGTTCCGTACACGCTGGGATCGGGGGTCATGGCGGGATAGGTCGGAAGCTCTCTGGATGCAACCGCTGCAATCAGACTGACCGTCGGAGAGTTCGTTCCACTTGCACTAAACAGCGTGGCCGCAAGCTGATAGGAAGTCGCGGTCTTTTGGTTGCGTAGCTCCAGCGTATCGACGTTCACATAACCGGTGTCATCGGCTGCAACCTTGACGCTGTGGCGCTTGATTGTGGCGGGATCACTGCCCCAGATCGGGAGTCTGTACCACTTGCTCCAGCCGCTTTCGAGCTTGACGCGGACCCGAAGCTGAAGCCATGTTCCCGTCGGTGTGATTGCATTCCAAGATGCTATCAAGTGATCGATCGGTGCGCGCAATCGAACTTCCGGTGACAGCATCGTTCCGTAATAAAACGATCCGCCATTGTAATAACTTACGCCGGTTGGGAGTCCGCTCGGCATCGGATCGGACCCGAAACACAGTCCACTTGTGGCATCAAAGCGCGCGGCTCCACCGTCGATGTCATCGCTTGCGCAGGGGAGCGTTCCGTTCTTTTGTGGGGACAGCTCGATCTGGGCGCGATCGCTTCCTGCGGAGGTGGAAACAGAGACTCCGCTGGTGGTCCATGCAGAGAAGTCGACCGCCGTTTTTTGAACCCAGGTGTGGTTGTAGGAAGCGGTCAAATCGATCGGCGGCAGCGTCGGAAGATCGACTCCGTTTGTGGGCGGCAGCGTGACCTGCGGTTCGGGATGCGTACACGCAGACAGACACAGCAGGACAGACACCAAAGAGACTCGACGGCAGGTCATGGTAGTCCTTTTTTGGCAAAGGGAAGGAGCCGCAAGCGGCGGTTTGTGCGGCATCATATCGGGCGACGGCCAGACGTAAAGCGACATGCGCGCGGCCATCACGCGGGAGGAGGATGGTGGAAGCGGAAACAAGCTCGGCAGACGCAGCAGACGAGACCGTGAGCGCCTGGGATCAGCCTGAAAACGCGGTGGCCTATGCTCGGTTTTGTGCGGAATCGGACTATTACCGCAGCGTCAGCGAGGCGCTGGTGAAGGCCGCGCAGCTTTCGTTGGGGGAGCGCGTCTGTGACCTGGGCTGCGGAACGGGACAGACGCTGTCTGCGATTGCGGGTGCGCTGGGACGCGGTGCGTGCGTGGTGGCAGTCGATCCGGCGCGCGCGATGCTTTCCTATGCGCAGAACTCACAGCGCTTGCCCGGTGTCTCGTTTGTGCTGGGAACCAGTCGTCGTCTTCCTTCGCTGCGAGGAGCGTCGGGCTTTGATGCGGTGCTGTGCTCGTCGGCGGCGTGGCTGCATCCGAGTCGGGATGAGCTGCTTTCGGACGTGTTTCAGTCGCTGTCTGGGCGTGGACGCTTGGCGCTGTCGATCCCAAGCGAGTTCGTCGGTGAGTCGAGTCACCTGATCGAGCCAACGGCGCAGCGCTTTGTGACCTTGCTTTCGTCGCTGCGAACTGAGCTGGGAATCGGGCAGGCGGCTGTCACTCCGTCCGTCGAGCCTTCGCTGCGCGTGCGCGATGCGTTTTCGCTTCACGCGTGGCTGGATGCGCTGTCGAACGCGGGCTTTTCGCGCGTCGAGGTATCGGTTCATCCGTTTGAGATGCCCGTCCGTGACTGGGCCGCGCATCTGGCGATTCCGGCGGTGCTATCGGGTCTGCTGCCGCACGCTTCCGACGATCAGCGACGGCAGTTTGTGAATCAGCTCTCGCAGCGCTGTGACCAAGACGCGCGAGCGGCCCGACCATGGCACCTGCTCGTCGCGTGGCGAGTGTAAGCGCAGCTTCCCGTCGGAAAGCTCAGCAATCGTGCGACAACGTGGGCGGACATCGGGCTGCTTGCTTCCCGTTTCGTGGGGAACGTAGTAGGTTCGTCCGACCATGACCTCGTCCGCTCCTCCTCTTGACGTTGCCGAGACGCTTGCAGGCAAGCGTGTTCTGTTTATTGGCGGTACCGGCTTCGTCGGCAAAGTGACGATGTCGATGCTGCTGTGTAAGTATCCGCAGCTCGGCAAGCTGTATGCGCTGGTGCGTCCCGGCTCGGGCTACACCGCCGAGACGCGGTTTTTCCAAAAGATTGCCAAGTCGCGTCCGTTCGATCCGGTGTGGCAGACCTTTGGCGGGGCCACCGAGCAGCATCTGCGCGAAAAGGTGGTGCCACTCGCCGGAGACGTATCGCGTGTGAACGTCGGTCTGTCGGATGCGGACCTGGCGCTTTTGACCAAAGACGGGCCGCTTGATGCGATCTTGAACTCGGCGGGACTGGTGTCGTTTAACCCGTCGCTGGAATCGGCGCTGCGGATCAACGTCCACGGTGTGCGCTACGTGATGGATCTGGCGCGTGCGACGGGGGCCAAAGTGGTTCACGTCTCGACCTGTTTCGTAGCGGGACGACGCGAAGGCGAGGTCTGGGAAGACGAGCAGCTCATCGGGTACTTTCCGCGTCGACCAGGGCACTCGCGGTCGGACTCGGCGGGATCGGCGCTGCGCAAGGGCGACTTCGACCCGGAAGCCGAGATTGCCGACTGTGAGCGCCTGATTGAACAGACGCGAGCGCGGGCCGACGATCGGGCGCACCTGTCGATGTTCCGTGACCAAGGCGCGGATCGACTGCGTCAAGAAGGCCGCGATCCCGACGATGAGCGGCACCTCAAAGCGGCGCTTCAGCGTGAAAAGAAGACCTGGACGGCAGAGCGTCTGACCGAGCTGGGCATGGAGCGCGCGCAGCACTGGGGCTTTACCAACACCTACACGTACACCAAGAGCATCGGCGATCAGCTGTGTGCGCTGGCGGCGCTGCCCGAGTCCGAGCGCAAAGACGGCAAAAAGCCGGTGCGTGTCTCGATTGTTCGTCCCGCGATCGTCGAGTCGGCGGTGAGCTATCCGTTCCCCGGCTGGAACGAAGGCTTTAACACCACCGCGCCGCTCATCTTTATGGTCTTAAAAGGCCACATTCAGGTTCCGGCGTCGCTCGGTACGATCCTGGATCTGATCCCAGTTGATATGGTTGCGTCGGGAACGATTGCGGCGCTGGCTGCGACGATTGCCGAGAGAAACGAGCTGATTTATCACCTGGGCTCGAGCGACAGTAGCCCGCTGCGGATGCCGCGCGCCGTCGAGCTAACGGGTCTGTACAAGCGTCGTCACTTCCGCGCCAAGCTCGACGCGGGCGTGGGTGATCCGGTGATGAATCGGGTGCGCTCGCGAATGGAGTCGGTTCCCGTCAGCAAGGCGCGCTATCAGTATCTGAGCGTGCCGCTTCTGCGCGGGGTGGCGGAAGCTGCGTCGGGACTGATTGGCGATGCGCTCGACAAGATGTGGGGCATGCCGCGTCTGACGGCGCTCGGTGAGCGGGCGCGCGAAAAGCTGGATGCGACGGCGCAGCTTGCCAAGCAAGGCGAGTCGATCTTCGACCTGTTTTTGCCGTTTGTGCACGACAACGCGCCGATCTTCCGCACCGACAACACGCGACGGCTGTACGAAAGCCTGACGCCGCACGATCAGACGATCCTGCGCTGGGTGCCTGAGACCATCAACTGGCGCGAGTACATGCTGGATGTCCACATTCCGGGTCTGGAAAAGTGGATCTTCCCGTCGCTCGATGAAGAGTTCCAAGCGCGTGCCAAGGCGGTCTACACCTATCGCGACCTGCTGGAAATGCTGGAGTCGGCGGCGAAAGCGTATCGAGGCCGAACCGCGATGCGGATGCTGCCTCCGCTCGATGCCGACGGAGAGCCGGTGGGCTACGGTCAGCGCTACACCTATCGCGACTTGAGCGAGCGCTCGGCGCGGGTGTCGCTGACGCTGCGACGGCTGGGGCTGCCGGTCTCGGGCAAGGTGCTGCTGATGTCCGAAAACCGTCCCGAGTGGGCGATTTCGTACTTTGGCATCTTGAAGTCAGCCGCCGTGGTGGTTCCCGTCGACAAAGAAGCGACGCTCGACGAAGTGCTGAACATCTGTCGCTGGGCCGATGTCTACGCGGCGATTGTGTCGGACAAGGTGGCGGCGCGGATTGACATCCGAGGCGCGCTGGCGCAGTCGATGCCGCAGGTCAAGGTGCTGCGCTTCGACGAAGTGCTCGGTGGAGAGACGGAGCACGCGCTTGTCCCGGCGAGCAGCCTGCCTGCCATTACGCTGTCGGGTCGCGCCGAGGAGATGGCGTCGCTCATCTTTACGTCGGGTACGACGGGTCGTCCGAAGGGCGTCATGCTGTCGCATCGCAACTTCACGTCGCTGCTGTCGAAGATGGGTGGCGTGTTCGATGTCGATAAGCACGACGGACTTCTGTCGGTGCTGCCGCTGCATCACACCTTCGAGTTTTCCGCCGGTCTGCTGATGCCGATGTCACGCGGCGCGCAGATTGCGTACCTGCCGGAAGTGAACGCGGACGCGCTTCAGAATGCGTTTGCGTCGACGCACATCACGGGAATGGTCGGTGTTCCGGCGCTGTATCAGCTCTTGTATCGGCGGATTACCAAGCAGATCTCGGATCGACTGCCGTCGCGAGCGGTGCCGTGGATTCTGCGACTGCTCGAGCGACTGTATGACCTGACGCGATCGATTCGTGAGCGGTCGCGCAAGTCGCTGGGCTTTGAGCTGAACCTGCCACGCGCGCTGTTTTTCCCGGTTCACAGTCGGTTTGGCGGCAAGCTGCGGCTGCTCATCAGCGGTGGTTCGGCGCTGCCCGTCGAGACGATGAAAGAGTTCCGAGGCCTGGGCTTCAACCTGTACGAAGGCTACGGCATGACGGAAAGCTCGCCGGTTCTGACGGTGACGCGACCGGGAACGCAGCTTCTGCTGGGCAGCGTCGGCGAAGCACTGCCCGGCGTCGATGTGAAGATCCACGAACCGGATGCGAGCGGCGTCGGAGAAGTCATCGCTTCGGGTCCGAACGTGATGCTCGGGTATTACAACGATCCAGAGCTGACCGCCGAGACGATCAAAAACGGCTATCTGCACACGGGTGACTTGGGCCGCACCGACGGAAAGGGCCACCTGTATATCGTCGGACGCAAGAAGGACGTGATCATTGGTCTCAACGGTGAAAACGTCTATCCCGACGAGCTGGAAGAGCGCTATCGCGAGTCGCCGTTTATCAAAGAGCTGTGCGTCGTCGGTCTTCCCGAGGCCGAGCTAAAAGACAATCCGTCGCCGGATGACAAGGGCGAAGCGGTGGCGTGCTTGGTGGTTCCGGCCTATGACGCGCCTCAGTCGGAAGGTCTGTCGCGAGAAGACGTGCGCGAAAAGGTGCGCGAGCACATGCGTCAGGTGTCGGGCAAGCTGTCGGTGGCCAAGCGGGTGAAGATCCTGCATCTCACCGACCTGGAGCTGCCCAAGACCGCGACGCGCAAGGTCAAGCGCAAGCTGGTGGTCGAAGAGCTGCGTCGGCTGGAACGAACGCGCCGACAAGCGCAAGCCGAGGTGCAGAGCGGCGGAACGCAGTCGGCGGGGGACTGGCTGCTGAACCTGTTGGCGGATGTGACGGGCAAGCCGCGATCGTCGGTGCGTCCAGAGTCGACGATGCAAGAGCTGGGGCTCGATTCGCTGTCGTTTGCGGAGCTGGGCGTTGCGCTGGAAGCAGCGGGCGTGCAGGTGCCGGAAAACGCCGACATCACCGGCATCGTCAGCGTGCCCGAGCTGCAAAAGACGATTGCGCAGTGGGGACGACGCAAGCCGCAAAAAGACGAAAAGAAGGATCAGCCGAAGAAAAAGAAGAAGAAAGCCGACAGCGAGAGCACCGACGATCGCTTGGTGCTTCCCGACTGGCTGGTGCGGGCGGGAAATCACGGGCTCAACGTCGGTCAGCGGGCGCTGTACGAGCGAGTGCTCAAGACGCGCGTCACGGGCAAAGCGTATCTGCCTGCGTCGCGGCAGTTTATCGTCGCGGCGAACCACTCCAGTCACTTGGACATGGGCCTTGTCAAGCATGCGCTCGGCGACTGGGGCGATCGACTGGTGGCGCTGGCGGCGAAGGACTACTTCTTCGACGATCCGCTCAAGCGGGTGTACTTCGAAAACTTCACGAACCTGATTCCGATGGATCGGACGGGATCGCTGCGAGAGTCTCTGCGGCTGGCGGCGCGTGTCATCGAAGACGGCTACGTGCTGCTGATCTTCCCCGAAGGTACGCGCAGTGAAACGGGGCTGATGCAGCCGTTCAAAGCGTCGATTGGCTATCTGGCGCTGCATCACAAGATCGACGTGCTGCCGATGTATCTGGAAGGGACGCACGACGCGATGCCGAAGGGAAATGTGCTGCCCAAGCAAGGCACGTCGGTGTCGGCGCACATCGGTCCGGTGCTGACGTTCGAGAGCCTTCAGCAAGCGGTCGCGAAGGTGCCGCGTACCGAACAGAATCGCGAAGCGGCGCGGCTCGTTGAAGTGGCGGTGCGCAAGCTGGCCCCGGAAGGTCCAAACCGCAAGATGCCGACGGAATAGCGTCGGCGCAGTCGGGCATACACGGAGCCGCACACGGACGAGTCGCTTGGGTCCGTGCGCTCCGTCGCTGCGTTAGAACTTCACCTTCAGCTTCGCGCCCTTCTTTTTCACCTTGATGGACTTTTCGCGCAGCTCGTCGGACGTCGGGCTGAGGAATCCCAAGGTGTACTTGCCGGGCTGGAGCATCAGCTCTTCCGTCGGACAAGTCAGGCCGCTGTCGTTTCCATCGACGAGGATGCGCAGCGTGCCTTCGGTCTTGCACTTGACCTTGACCGCCGCACTTCCGCTGACATCGTCGGGGAGCGCGGCTTTGACCAGCTTGGCGGAGATGTTCTGACCGCCGCTCGCTTCTTGCCGCAGGAACTTGTACGCGTCGGCGACCAGCACCAGCTTGTGCGTACCGGGCTTGACCTTGAGCTTGAGCGGCGACTTGCCTTTGGCTTCTCCGTCGAGATAGACCGAAGCCACAGGCGTGCTGTCGACTTGGATCTCATCGCTCGGGGTCTTGGCGACGACGGGCTCGGTGCTGGTTGCCATCGCGTCGCTGGTTCCACCGTCGCTGACGCTGACTGATCCGCTGGATCCTTTGCCAATGATCGCAAACATCGCGACGCTGGCGACGAGCGCTGCACCCAGACCAATTGCGATCAGCGCTGGCGTGCCGAGCTTCTTCGGTTCCTCGACGGGCGGAGTCGATGACTCGACGGGACTGGCGGCCTGACTGACCGATGCGGCGGGCGCTCCGGCGGCAGCCAAGTCTTGCTCGGACACCGGCGGAAGGTCTGGCTGCGAGTAGTTTCCCGTCGAGTCGAGCGCGGGATTTTCTTCGAGAACCTCTGCTGCATCGATCGTCGAGGGATCGGCTGCCTGCGCTGCTGCTGCGTCGGCTTTGAGCTGAGCCGCTGCCGCATCGAGCTTGAACTGATCGGTGGGCTCGTCGCCAACAGCCTTGGATGGCTCTGCCGTTCGTCGCGGACTGGCCTTGCCCATTGGCTTCATCGCCGGGTTGGTCTCGGTGACAGAGATCTCGTCGGCTTCCGGGAGCGCGGGCGTGGACTGTCGTCGCTGCTTGGCGGCGGCAAAAATTCGATTGGAGGTGTCGTTGCTGCTGGCGACTTCCGCTGCGGCGGTATCGACATCGGCAGTGGGCGTGACGGCAGACGAGGGTGAGCCCGCCATGCCCGATCCAAACGCCGCACGCGGATTGATCGATACCGGGCTCCCGACGGGCTTGGCATCGGTCAGCGACTGCGCCGGATCTTTTGCCGCGTCTTTGGCCGGTTCTTTGCTTGGCTTGGCTGCATCGCCCGGTTTTCCGACGGCAATTCGCATGCTCGGCGGTGGCGGAAGCGGCTCGGCGCTGGATCTGTCGCTCGTCGTCACTGGCTGCGGAACGGTGTCGCCCGCCAATTCATAGAGCTGTCCAAAGCGCTGAAGCTGTGCCTTTGCTGCGTCGGTGACGCGGATCGCATCGAGTCGCGAGATCAGCTCCACGATGTTGGACAGCCGCTGTCCCGCCGTCTTGTCCGTCGCTTTCTGACACAGCGCATCCAGCGCTTGCAGGGCCGCTTTCGACTCTGCCGTCAGCTTGTCCGTCGGACCCAGCCGAACCAGCTCGCGCAGCAGCGTCCCGAGCGCAAACACCTCGCTGCGTGGACCCGGCACGCCACTTTGCACAAGCTCTGGTGCCAAGAAGCCCGCGAGCGGCTTCAGATCACCTTCCAGCTTCCAACCGCCCTGCGGCAGCACCGACCAAAGGCCCAGCTCCGCGACGAGCGCTTCACCGCTTTGATCGATCCACACGCACGACGGACAGAGCAGTCCGTGCATCACGCCGCGCTCTTGCGCCGCCGCCAGCGCCCGTCCAAGCTGCTGTCCGACGAGCGCCACAAGCTGTGGCAGCAGCGCTTTTCCTTCGTCTCCGAGCAGCTCGATTCCCGCCTTGAGCTTGCCGAGATCTGCGAAGCCCACAAACTCGTAGGCGACGAAGAAGTCAGTGCCTTGGCTGCCGAACTCTTCCAGGTGAAGCAGGTTCGCGTGCTGAATTTCAGAGACGCTGCGCAGCGCGGCCTGAAGTCGCAAGTTTGCCGTCGGGTCCTGCGCGAGCAGCGACGCGCCGATCCGATAGACTAGATACTGACGGTCTAGTCCGGCCAGGCCAAAGCGCTTGGCTCGCCACACCTCTCCGACTGGGCTTGATCCGAGTCGCTCGACACAGGTGTAACGCCCGAGCGTGAACGTACGCGATAGCACGGCAAACATGTTACCACGTATCGCTTAGAAAAAATCGTTTGTTAGCTTAATGTTTTTCGACGTTTGAATGAGATCGACCGAGCCTGGCCCCTGCGACCTCTGGCGAGCCGACAGCGGCTCACATCGTCACATCGGTGCGGTGACGACAGTCGACTTCTTGCGGCGAAGACCCATCTGCGGCAGGCGAATCCGAGGCGGCTTCGGCTGCTTGGGCTGCGTAACCTTGCCTCGGACCGGCGGCAGATACGGAATGTTTGGCAGATCGACCGGCGTTGGCTCGGCCAGATCATCGATGCCAACCTGCGACAGGTACGACGCCTGCGCGCTCTTGGAAAAGTCGCCGCTCACGAAGTACTCGTACGACAGTGTCGTCAGCTTGCCGAGTCGTCGCTCCGCCGCTGCGTAGAACTCCCGGGTGTCAAACTCGGTGTTCACAAAGTAGCGCTCGCGCAGCGCGTCGGTTCGCGTCTTTTGGCTGTGCTTGGCCACCCACGGCGTCGACAAAAGCAGGCCAAACTGACGGAAGTTGCGCACCCACTTGCTAAACTGCACTTCCGACGGAGCCGAGCCGTACGCTTCTCGGAACGCACTGCTCATCAGATCGAGGATCGGCTGCTCGATCTTGAGCGACAGCGACGTGCCTCGCTTGGTGATGCGGCAGCGCTCGGCAAACGCGGGCGTTCCGATCTGATCGTCGCCGAGTCGCCACAAGTGGATAAACAGCGCGTGATACTTTTCCGTCAGACGGTGATGCGTGCTTTCGTGACCGCCGTGACGCAGCACATCGCGACGCGCGCAGTAGTTCACGAGCGGATGCATCGACAGATCGATCGCACAGTGCGAAAGCAGTCCGCCGATGAGCGCCAGTCGCTCTTGTTCCGTCAGACCCGCGACGGTGCGTGCCGCGCGAATGTACGACGCCACCAAGCGATCGGGATGCACCGAGTGCAGACGATAACCCCACGGCTCATCGAGCGCTTGCGCACCGAGTCCGTAGCGAACCGCCTCGAACACCATCGGTGCGTAGTAATAGGGCAGATCGTGAAAGATCGAACCGAGACGCGCGTAAACCGGCTCGGCGGCACACGCTCGTCGCATCGCGGGCGGAACGAGCGGATTGTGCTGAACAAGATCGCCGAAAGTTAAGTGAAGCTGCGGCGCAGGCATGCGCACGATTCTATCAGCACACACTCACTTCAGCGTGGCGATCTCCGTCGCGTATTGACGATGATGACCCGACCAGTTGGGCAAGCGTGCGCAAGCACTGGGACATTTCCGAGTGAGCCAATGCTGACGTAACGGCAGCCCACACGGTCATCAGGCGGCAGGACGAGCAGATCCATCGGTCAGGTTGCGATAGCAGACCACACGGTTTCGACCTTGGTGCTTGGCGGCATAGAGCGCGGCGTCGGCATGCGCGATCAGCTCGGTGGTGCTACGACCATCGCCGGGAAACGTCGCCAGCCCGAGCGACAGCGTGCAGTGAAATGGACCTTTTTCCGACGACAGCGGCATTCGCTCGGCTTCTTGACGGATTCGCTCGGCCAAGAGCTGCGCGCCTTCCAGCTCTGTCGCTTCGAGCAAGATCGCAAACTCTTCCCCGCCATAACGCGCCGCGACATCGACCTTGCGCACCGTATCGCCGAGCAGCCGTCCAATCTGCCGCAGCACTTCGTCGCCGACCAAGTGACCGCGCGTGTCGTTGATCTTCTTGAAGTGGTCGATGTCACACAAGATGAGCGACAGCGTGCGTCCCTGACGATGGGCGCGCTCTCGCATCTCGTCGATCCGCTGCTGGAACGTGCGTCGGTTATAAAGCCCAGTCAGTCCGTCGGTGGTGGCCAGCGCTTCGACCGCTTGATACATCCGTGCGTTGTCGAGCGAGACCGCGATCTGGTTGACCAGCACCTTCAGCAGCGACTGACGCTCGGGGACGGAAGGATCACCTCTGCCCGCGACGACCAGCGTGCCGCGCGGCTTGTTGTGAAGCAGCAGCGGCAGCACCATCAGCCAGGCATAGCCTCGCAGCCGTGTGTGTTCGTCGAAGACTTGGGTATCCGAGCCGTGATCGCGCAGGATTCCACCGACGGGAAGAACCTGCTGATGACGAATCACCAGCGAGCACAAGCCTTCGTTGTCGGCAAAGCGCAGCGCCTTGAGCGGTCCACCGAGTGAAGCATCGCCGCTGACCGACAGAACCTGATGCTGACGCTGCTTGTCGTCGTATTCGGTCAGGGCTGCAAAGTCGAACGGACACAGCTTGGCGACGGCAGACAAGGCAGACTCGGCCACTTCTTCGGGTCGCAGCGCCGCCGATAGAAGTCCCGACGCATAGGCCAGGCTCTGGCTGGCATCGCGACCTTGCTCGACGGAACGAAACACGCGCTCTGACTGAATGCTGCGCAAGATGATCGGCACCGCCGCTCGCAGCGCTTCTTCGTCGTGATGAGCAAACGGATGACTCGGTGCTCCGTCGCGAGCAATGCGATCGACACACAGCGCTCCGCACAGCGCGCCTTCTTCAAACAGCGGCAACACCAGCGCCGCAGCACAGCGAATGCCTTCACCTTCTGCGACGGAATCGGGACGATCGTAATACGCAAGCTGCGCAAGCTTGGGCGCCGTCAGCGACAGCAGCGATCGCGTCTTTTTCACCGTGCCAAGCAGACCGGCGCTCGATGGAACCTGACGCAGCAGCATCAGCGGACTGTCCGTCGAAGCAGCCACCACTTCTAGCTTGCTATCGTCGCTGTTTTGCCACAGCACCGCGCAGGTTGTCAGCCCGAGCGCTTGCCGCAGCAGTCCCACCAGCGCGTCGAGGTTCTGACGAACCATCACCACCGCGCTGCGCAGGATCAGTCGCTCTGCGTCGCTGCGATCGATGTGCTCGGCGGTCTTGCGGCTGCCGTGCTCGGTCCACTCAGTCGTCGTCGCCACCAGCGAAGTTTCCGTCAGGTTTAAGCGAAACAGCTCGGCTTGTCGGCTCAGATCATCGATCGCATCAGCGACGCGACGCTTGTGCTCGATCTGCTGACGGAGCAGCTCGCCGCGAAACACCGCTTCTCGCAGGCCCATAAACAGACCGAGCAGCACCAGCGAGCCAAACAGCTCACTTGGCGTGTGTTGTCCCGTCGCGTAGCGAAACAGACCTTCACACAAAAGCGCCAGCACCGACAGCCCGAGCAGCCGCAGTCCGCGATGAAATCCCAGCACCGCAGCGACGAGCGCATAGCGAATCACCGCCGCTTCGCCCCACAGTCCTGAAAGCCACTGCGCCAGCGCGTAACCGAGCACAAGCTGCGCGGCTCCCGTCGCAAGCTGCGCATCGGGAAGCTCGGACAGCGACAGCTTGATGCGACCAGGCCACATCCGATGTGTGAGCAGCCCACACAGCGCGACAAAGCAGACGCCGGCCAGCAGCCCGAGCGAGCCGGTGCCCAGCGTGCGAAATCGTCCGTCCGCCAAAAGCAGCAGCATCGTGCCGATAAGTCCCCACAGCGCCCACCACTTGATGCGACGTGTGACGATGCGTGCGATGTCGTGCAGCCACCTTTCGCCGAGCATTTACTCCACCTTAAACAGCAGCTCGTCGCTGTGGATCAGACCCAGCTCGTCACGCGCGACGCGCTCAATCTCGGTGTCGTCTTCTTGTACGCGCAGCAGCTGAAGCCGAAGCTCGTTGTTTTCCCGACGGAGCTTGTCGTTGCTTTCCATCAGCGAACCCAGCTCGCGACGGAGCTGAACGTGCTGCTGAAGACCGATGCGAACATAGAGCCGATACGGCACATATCCGACGAACGCAGCGACGGACAGTGCCGCCGCGATTCGCAAGGTCCAGACGGTGATCTGCCACGATGGACGGGCTCGTCGTACCGAGGTCGCGACATGTGTTGCGTACATTGTCTCGATCCTTGCGGGAGACGACGGCGATCTCAAATTTTTCGGCGAGCGCTCGGAGCAAGCGAGCTAGTGCAGCGGCAGGTGCTGACGGGCTGCAGCCAAGATCGATCCGTTTTCACAGAGCGTGCGAACGGCCTCGATCTCGACGTGAAGCGGACGATCGTGAATCAGCTCGGGCACCTTGGAACGGACCAGTCGAAACACCGACGACAGCGCGTCCGCAGGCAGAAGCGGCGCACGCAGCGAGATGCCTTGCGTCGCACAGCACAGCTCAATCGCCAGCACGGTACGGACGTTTTCGACGATGCGCTGGAGCTTGTCCGCCGCGTGAACGCCCATCGAGACGTGATCTTCTCGACCCGCCGACGACGGAATCGAATCGACCGACGCGGGATGCGCCAAGATCTTGTTTTCCGACACGAGCGCTGCCGCCGTCACTTGCCCGATCATGTAGCCGGAGTTGAGCCCACTTTCGCGGATCAAAAAGGCGGGCAGTCCCGACGACAAGTGTGGGTTGACGAGCTGCTCGATGCGACGCTCGGAGATGTTGGCCAGCTCGGCGGTCGCAATCCCGGCAAAGTCGAGCGCGAGCGCCACCGGCTGACCGTGAAAGTTGCCACCGCTCACGATGTCGTAGCGCAGCGGCTCGCTTTCGTTCGTCGTGGGCTCGACGAAGATGAGCGGGTTGTCGGTCGCGCTGCGCGTCTCGCTGAGCAGCACGCTGTGCGCATAGCCAATTCCGTCGCGGGACGCGCCATGAACCTGCGGCATGCAGCGCAGTGAGTACGGATCTTGGACTTTTCCACAGTTGCGATGCGACGCGACGATCGGACTGTCGGTGAGCAGCTTTCGCAGGTTTTCGGCGGACAGCGACTGACCCGGCTGCGGACGGGCGGCGTGAATGCGCGGATCAAACGCACGCGGCGTCCCGAGCAGCGCTTCCAGCGACATCGCACCGATGATGTCGGCCAGCGTACAAAGCTCCAGCGCGTCGGCAATCGCCAGCATGCCAATCGAGGTCATGCACTGCGTCCCGTTGATGAGCGCCAGTCCTTCTTTGGCGGCGAGCACAATCGGAGTGATGCCTTCGTCGTCGTGCGCTTGTGCGGCGGTCTTGCGCTGTGCCCGATCGCCGAGCCCGACCTGGACTTCGCCTTCCCCGATGACACCAAGGGTCAGGTGCGCGAGCGGGGCCAAGTCTCCCGATGCACCGACGGAGCCGCGACTGGGCACACAGGGATGAATCTGCCGGTTGAGCAGCTCACACAGGCGCTCTGCGACGAGCAGCCGCACACCACTGTGCCCGAGCGACAAGGTACAGGCGCGCAGCAGCAGCATCCCGCGCACCACCGGAATCGGCAGCAGCGGTCCGACGCCAGCCGCGTGGGAACGCACCAAGTTGTACTGCAGCTCGACGATCTGCTTGGCGGAGATGCGCACGTCGGCCAAAAAGCCAAAGCCGGTGTTGATGCCGTACGCGCTCGGGGCTGCGTCGCCGCCGCTGACTAGCTCATCGACGACGGCACGAGAGCGTGTAATGCGCTGCTTGGCGGCTTCCGACAGCACGACCTTGCGGCCACTTCGACAGATGTCGCGCATGGCTGCCAGATCGAGCACATCGTGGCCTATCTGAAACGGGGTTTCTTGGTCGCGAAGCGAGGTGACAATCGACATAGCGCGCTTCGTAGCACAGAAGATTCATCATTTTCGCGGGTTCCCCCTTGCTCCGCCCCGGCAAGGTGTGGAATCGATCAAGGGGTCCGCTCATCATTGGCCCTAGCACGCCGCTTGGATCCTCTGGCAGGACCGAGACGGCAAGGAGTCCGGTTCATGTCTGTTCACACCGCTCGTCGGAGCAAAGTCACTCACCTCGATTTGCGCAAGATGAAGGAGCAAGGCGAACGCATTGCCATGCTCACTGCCTACGATTACAGCTTTGCGCGGCTGTGCGACCAAGCGGGTACCGATGTGCTGCTCGTCGGTGATTCGCTGGGAATGGTCATTCAAGGCCAGAAAAACACGCTGCCTGTGACGATGGATCACATGATCTATCACTGTCAGGCGGTGGCGCGCGGGGTTGAAGCCGCGACGGGCCGAGCGATGATCGTCGGTGACTTGCCGTTTATGTCGTATCAGTCGGGGCTCGACGAAGCGATGCGCAATGCCGGGCTGCTGCTCAAAGAAGGTCAGGCCGAAGCGGTCAAGCTCGAAGGTGGCGCCGAGTATGCCGAGCTGGTCAGTCGCTTGGTTCGCGTCGGAATTCCGGTGATGGGACACATTGGACTCACGCCGCAGTCGCTGCATGCGCTTGGTGGCTTCAAAGTCCAAGGTCGCGAAGATGCGGCGGCGCAGCGACTGAAAGCCGACGCCCTGGCGCTGGCGGAAGCGGGCTGCTTTTCGCTGGTGCTCGAAGGCATTCCGCAAGAGCTGGGCGCCGAGATCACCGAGTCTTTGTCGATTCCCACCATCGGGATTGGCGCCGGTCCCGAGTGCGACGGTCAAGTGCTGGTCCTCTACGATCTGCTCGGGATGAATGAAGAGTTTCGGCCTCGCTTTGTGAAGCGCTACGAAAACTTCGCGGTTCGCGTGCGCACGGCCATCGACAGCTACATCGGCGAAGTGCGCGGCGGTGAGTTTCCGGGTCCCGAGCACTCGTTTTCACGCGGCGAAAAGAGCAAGGACAAGCCACGCGCACTTGCCGTCGGTGGTGTCGTCGCAGAGTCGGAAGGAAGCCAGCTGGAAGCGGTCGGAGTCGGCTGCATTCCGCTGCGGCCCGTTTCGCAAAAGCCGCAGTAAGGCAGTGTCCCTCTCGCACGCCGAGTCTGGCATGATGAACGAGTAGGAGTGGAGGCTGTGATGGCTGAAGAGACTTCGGTGCGCGAGCTGTCGACTGCGACCTTTGCGGAGTCGTTTGAAAAGCTGCTGCCCGCAATCACCGCAGAGTGGAGCGAGCTGGATCCAGGTGCGCTGTCAAAAACGAGCGGGGATCTGGACAAAGTGATTGCGCTGATTGCCGAGCACACCGCGCACACCAAGACGCTGGTTCGGCGACAGCTGGACGAGCTGTGGCACGTTGTGATGGATCCGCCGCGTCGGCGGGCTCCTTCGACGGCTGGTCGTCGCAGTCACACCGCCGGTGCTCCGCTTCCCCAGACCGCCGATCTCCTGCTGCAAGAGCTGGAAGAGCGCACCGCACAGATCATGCGAGAGATTCGCAACGGCGTGTTTACCGACACCCGCACCAAGGTCAAAGACAACCTGCTGTTTTCGCTGCTCGTGAGCATCGGGCTCGGCTTCATCATCGGCGTGGTCTTTACCGGCTGGAACTTTCAGCGTGGAAAATAACCTGTCTCACGATCTGCACGACGTGACCGATCGCTTGCTGCGTGAGGACGACGACTATCGTGCGCCGCGTGGTTCGGGATCGCGCCTTGTGCGGATTGTGCTGGGACTGTTTTCCGTTCACACCGAAGTCGCCAAGCAGGAGCTTTCCCGTGAGCAAGGACGGCTGCTGTCCGGTCTTCTGTCTCTGTTTATCGGACTGAGCTGTCTGTCGATGCTGATCCTGCTTCTGCAAGGGGTGGGAATCTGGTTCTGTCTTGCGCGGGGTCTGTCGCTCGGTCTGGCGCTGCTCATCATGGCGGGTGTGGATCTGCTGCTCGGGGGACTGTTTCTGCTGCTGGCTCGACGGGCGCTGTCCAGGCCGCTGCTTCCTGAGACGCGCGCGCTGGTTCGACGCACCATCACGGCGATCCTGCCGTAACGCAACCGATGCCTTGCTTTCGCCGATTCCTGTGGGCTGCGTGCTGTCTGCTTCCGCTGCCGCTTTCGCTCCTTTTGGGCTGTCACGGACAGGTGGCTCCGTCGGATTCTTTGACACAAAAAGAGGCAGATCAAATGCCTCATATTGCAGATCGTGAACCCGCTGCTTCCGCGAAGTCAGCGTCCACAACACAAGGAATCAGCCTGGCTTCTGTGTCAGGTACGTGGGACTGGCTGCACAAGAGCGAGTCGCAGCAAGGCGATCTGCGCATCGAGCAAGAGGAGTGGCAGCTGTCCCAAAAAGGACGGAAGCTAAGCGGTCACTATCTGCGACAAGTGACGATGCTATCGCGCGATCAGAAGCCGTATCGCTGCAACGGAATGCTCGGCTTTGTGGTGACATCGCGCGTGCAAGTGGACGGTCAGCGCATCGGCGATCAGATCGATCTGCGAGAGCTGTCTGTGGAAAAGGAGCAGAGTCCGTGTGACGATACGATTCCGCCGCTGCGGAGCTATCAAGGACTGCTGCAAGGGGATCGCTTGCTGCTTCAGTTTCCAGGTGGTTCGGAGCAGCTTGTTTATCGAACGTCGGAGCGGGTGGTGTCTCCTCTGACTCCGATGGAAGGGGGCGGGCGCGAAGTGCTCACCGATGCAGAGCGGAACCTCGGCGGAGTCTGGGACTGGCAGACCGAAGCGAAGGTTTCCACCGACGGAGAAGGCGATCTTCACAGCGAAAAGGAAGAGTGGCATCTGGTCGATCTGGACGGCAAGCTCGCGGGCTACTTTGATCGGGTGGTCGAGCGTCGCAGGCTGCGCGGTGTGTTTCCGTGTACCGGATCGCAGGTGATGCGATCGCAGACGCGCTACACGCTGCGTGGACGACGGACTGGCGAACAGCTCTTCCTAAACGAAGTGGACTACAAGAGCGAGCCGAGTCCGTGCGAAAACGGCGGACGCAGGCTGGATTCCTATCGCGGTACGCTGCTTCCTTTGGGCCAGCTTCTTTTGGAATGGAGCGGCGGACAGCAGATCCTGCGGAGACGATCGAGCGAGCGAAAGCCGTAAATCAGCACGCGGACAAAGTAACGCTGTTGCTTTGCGGTGCGATTTTTATAATCGCGCCATGATGAGCGAGAAAAGTCAGCGGCGTGTAGCTCGTTTCTGGTTGCTTGGTGTTGGCTGTTCCGTCGGTGTCGCGCTGTGGATGACCGGCCTTGTCGGAGGCTGCGGTCCAGCGGGCTCGGACGCTCCGGTGATGGAATCCGATCCGATGATCGATGCCAGCACAGAGACGCCCGATCAGGCTTCTGTGATGGATGCAGCGAGTCCCGATCTGGCGATGGCTGTGGGCTGTACCGGAAAGTCCGCGATGACTGCGGGCACCGTGACCAAAAAGCTTACGTCGGGAGGGAAAGAGCGAACCTATCTGCTGCACATTCCGACCGGCTACGATCCCCGCAAGCCCACGTCGCTGGTGTTTGCGTTTCATGGACTGTCGGACAAAGCGCCAGCGTTTCTCAAAGGAATCAACTTAGAGAGTGAAGCGGACAAGCGGAACATGATCGCGATTGCTCCGCAGGGACTTGGGGTTGTCGCGGGCTGGAATGCGGGCAACTGCTG
>CALMML010000007.1 GCA_937868485.1 uncultured Myxococcales bacterium
GACGCAGAGTGCCAAAAAAATCTCCCAGGCACCTTCACGCTTGCGCATTGCCCGCATCGTCGTCACTGCGCCGCCTGCGAACACCGCCGATCCCAGCCCCATCAAAACCCACTTGAGCGATAGCGCTGGACCGCCCGCTGCTGGCGCATTTCCCAGCACCACCAGCACCACGCCCAGCGATGTCAGCATCAGCGCAAACAGCGTTCGGACGCTAAAAGGCTCACGAAGAAACAGCCACGAAAAGACCGCAACGAACAGCGGAGAGCTGTTGTTAAGCAGCGTGGCGACGCCGACCGGCAGATGTGAGATCGCCATGAAGTACAGCAGTACCCCACTGCCCCCCAGCGTTCCGCGCAGCAGCAGTGCCCACGGATTGTAGGCCCGAAGACGGAGCACGCGCGCAGCAGCCAAGCCGAGGACGGTTGCAGCCCCCAAAATAAACCGAAGACAAGCTATCTCGGCCCCTGGTAGGTGCCGCGCGGCTTCTTTCGCACAGACCGCCATCGCGGCAAACAGAAGCGATGCCAGCACCAGAAGCCAGCTACTACGCCCGGCACTACTGCGATCGACGGCTTCCACACACCCCCGCTGTGGGCATTGCAGGATTCGAACCTGCGGCCTTTGGCTTCGGAGGCCAACGCTCTATCCAGCTGAGCTAAATGCCCGGTCCCACAGACGAAACGCATTCCTACACGGCCTACCCCAGCGCTGCAAGCTCAAAATCGATCATCCGTCGACGAAGGAAAGATTTGTCTGCACAGGACGCTTCTCGTAAAGTGGACATGCCCGGTCGCATTACACGCGGTGCCGCGGGCGTAAGGAGCAGACACGATGAGACTGAGGAACTTTCTGTGCACGCTGGCGATCCTGTTTTCTCTGATTGGCCAAGGTTCTCTTCTTGAGCCTCGTGATGCAGCAGCGGACCTCATCATCAACCGTCCGTTTTCGGGCAAGCGAGCCATCGAGCTCAACATCCACGGCAGCGCCTACTACAACTCCGGCATTGGCTCGGGCCGAGACTACTGCTGGAGCAACGGCTACTGCGGCGCGTACTACGGAAACTACGCGGTGGGTCCGGGCATCTCGATGCTGTTCCCGATCCTGCACAACGGCTTCATCCCGTCGATCAACAACGCCGTGTATCTCGGCTTCTTCATCGACACGATCTTCCATCCCAGCTACTACGGCTGGAACTCGTACTGGTTCTTCTCGCTGCCCGTCGGACCGATGATGCAGTGGCGCTTCTATCTCATCGAGATGATCAGCGTGTACGCAAACCTCGGCTTCGGCATTTGGCCGTGGTTTACCGACAATGCGTACGGTGGTCTGTGGGTACGCGGCTTCCCGCTGTTTCAGCTTGGAGCCAACTTCCACTTCACCCAGCGCATCGGCATGAACGTGCAGTTCGGTTATCCGAGCGCGCAGCTGGGCCTAAACATCTCGTTTTAGCGCACGCTCCGCTTTCGCTTCACGCTTCGACAGCGTCTCACCGCTTCCCTGACATCACTTTCCAAGCTCCGCTTCAATCCGCTGTGCCACGCGATCGGTATCCGCAGCGGACAGCTGTCCTTTGGTCATCGACACCAGCTCGAGTCCTTTGGACAGCACGAACACCACGCTGTGCTTGGGCCGAAGCTGATACGCCTTCCGCACCGCGCCTTTCCAGTCGCACAACACCAGCGCGCCGCCTCCTGAATCCAGCGATTTGAGCGCGTCTTTCACATACCCTTTGGCCGGCCAAAAATCGTAGCCGCCGACATCCGCCAGCGCGACGATCTTGAGTTCATTCGGAAAGCGCGCCGACAGCGTCGACAGCTTGTCTTTGAGCGCCTGATTCTGCTCGCTGCTGTGCCGATCTTGATGGACCACCACCACCACTTTTCCGGTCAGCCCACGCAGCGACACGGGCTTGTCCGCAAGGTCCGTCAGCTTGGCATCCAAGAGCGCATCCACCGAAGGAAGCACAGCTGCAGAAACCACAGGGTCCGCAGCTGCCGCATGAACAGAAACGCAAGTGCTCGACGGAAACAGGCCAAGCGCTGCGCCCAACATCAGGAATCTCACTTCTCGAAACATGCTGATTACGATGCCATGCACCATCTTGGAAAGTCCTCTCTTGACAAGTTTCCGACGGCAAGGCTAACACTTCACCACTATCGGGATGGTGGTGTGCCGAGGTTCGCTACAAACAGCACCACGGATTCACGACTTTCCGACGGAGATGCCAGTGCGGGCGAGTGACCCTCATCGGTACGACCGGCTGTTTTAGGAAGACTTGCGATGACGTTCGTAGAAGCAGCAGTTCAAATTCTGCGCCGCGAGGGAAAGCCACTCCATGTCAAGGAGCTGACCCGGCTGGCCATCAAGCACAACTTGCTCTCGGTGGTGGGAAGAGACCCCGAGGCCATGATGGAGACCCGCCTGCTGATTGAAGCCAAGCGGCCTTCTGCGGACCTGGTCCGTGTGAGTCCTGGCATCTTCGGGCTCCGAACTTATCCGCCGCGCAGCGATCGCGGCGATGCGGTCAAAGCGGAGGGAGAAAAAGTGACCAAACCGAAGGCGGAAGCCACGGCCACCCCAGCCAAGGAGCGAGGCGACCAAGGCACCAAGCGCCGTCGCTCTGGACGTACGACCGAAAGCGCCGAAGCCAAAGCGGTGCAAGCCGAAGCGACCGTCGTGGAAGCCAGCGAACCGACGGCCACCGCATCTTCCGAGCCTGCGCCCGTCGCAGCAGCCAAGCCGACTGAGCCCGTCGTGGCCGAAGCCAAGGCTGCCGAAGCGCCTGCCAAGCCCGCCGCCAAAAGCCGTCGACGAACCCGTGGAAGTGCAGCGGAAGCCAAGACCGCGCCAGTTGAAGCAGTGCCCGCCGCTGAGCCAGCGCCCATCGCCGTCGCGCCCCCAGCTGCTGCGCCTGCTGCCGTTTCCGACGCAGCGCCCGTCGTAGAAAGCGTAGCACCGCCTGCCGCCGCATCTGCACCGTCTGCCGCAACGCCTCGGCCCGTCGCTCACTCCGTCATTGAGCCCAGCGTTCCACTTACGGTGTCACCGATCCTGTCGCCGGAAGTTCCGGCTCCACCGTCTGCAGCTACCCCAGCACGCAGTGCTGCACCAGCCCCAAGCGCAGCCACGCCAGCCGCCGCTGCGCCGTCGAGCAAGACACCGGCTCCGGCTGTGCCATCGAGCAAGACGCCAGCGCCCGCTGCGCCAGTTCCTGCTGCTGAGCCAGTCAAAGCCGAGCCCGCGCCGCCCGCTGCGGTGCACGTTTCGACCAAGACGCCGCCTCCCGTCGAGCGCAAGTCCGATGCAGAGTCGCAGGCTGAAGCCCCGAAAGCAGAGCGTCCGCACAGCCCGGCTCCGCGTGAGGAGCGAGCCCACCGTGAAGATCGTCATGGCGAGCGCGGTGCCAACCAGCACCGAGACGAGCGTGCGCAGCAGCAGAAGGAAGATCGACCCGCTGCCAGTGCAAACACACCGACGCAAGCGGGACAGAGCCAGCCTCAGCAGCCTCGACAAATGACGCTGGCGGACGCCGCCTACGATGTCATGCGTGGAGCGTCCGACGGACGAGCACTGACCCACCGTCAGATCGCAGAGATTGCCGTCAAGCGTCGCCTGGTCCGTGGCGAGCTGGCGGATGTCTCGCGAGCGGTTCGCGTCGCACTGGTTCGTGAGCAGCGGCACCGGGACAGTGAGGGTCTACGGCCTCGCATTCGCAACCTGGGGCCGGGCCAGTACGCGCTCGGGGAACGCAAGCTAGAGCCAGAGCTTTACAACGCCGAGCGAGAGCTGCTCGATCGCGTCAGTCGGACGAGAGAAGCAACCCGTGTGGCGCTGCGACGACGACTGCGACAGCTTCCGCCCGGTGCGTTCGAGCTGCTGATGCGGCTGCTCCTGGAGCGACTGGGGATGCTGGGCGCAGAGATCGTGAAGCGCGGCGAAGGCGTCGCCTATTACGGCGGAACGATGCATCGCGGAAGTCGGTCGCTGAAGGTGCTGGTGGCCGTGCGTCCCGGTGAAGGCGAGCTGACGAAGGAAGCGATTGCCGAGCTACGCGCTGGTGTCCGTCTGCGCGGCTTCGATGAAGGCATGGTGCTCAGCACAGCCCGCGCCGGAGCCGCAGCGCACGCAGAAGTGTCGGCAGCATCCGGCATTGAGCTGTACGACCAAGACGCGCTCACCGAGCTGCTCATCAAACAGCATCTGGGGGTCCGACGGATGCATCTGCCCGTTGACTATCTCGATACTGAGCTATTCAACGAGCTGCTCGATCAGGGCTGATTTCGAGAAGGAAGCGCTGCGGAAGGACGACTACGCGGGGGCTTCATTGCAGGTGAAGGTCGCAGACAGACCGCTCAGAATCGGCGTAATCCGAGCATCGGCGGTCTGCATGACGAACTCCACTTCCAGGAATGCAGCGCGGGCGTCCGTCGGAAGCGTGATCGCCGACGGCGAGATGCCCGAAGCACCCTGCCACGGAGCCATTTGCAGATCCGCCACGGTCAGCGCGCCACGGTAGCGAACCGTCGCTTGCGTTCCCGGTGGTGCCGAGATGTTCCACGACAGCTGCTTCCACGTCGTGCGACTGCCGCAGCCCGTAAAGATGTTGCGATACACACCCGCACGCGACGCGTTGCGCAGCTGGTAGCCGGTCATGTCGCTATAGGTATAGGTGCCGGCGGGCGGCTGCCACGTCGTAACCGAGTAGTTGTTGGCCGGGTCGATCTTGTACGCCATGTTGTTGCTGACGCCCCAGACCTTGCCGTCGTAGTCGATCGCGGCTCCAGCGGTGACGCCGTTGATGCCGTTTGCTGACGTCAGCAGCTTCTTGAGCACCATGGTCGTCGTCGATGCCACATTGCCCGTCGCCGGAGGAGGCGGCGGCTCTGCCGACACATCGACGTGCGCCATGCCGCCGTTGTGAACCGCAGCAAAGGCCTGGTTGTTCTGGTCGACACCGACGCCACGCAGATCCATGCCAACGCCGACCGATTCATAGTAGCCAGTCGCAGGCACTGCGGGACGGCTTGGATCGGGCGGGATGAAGCGATACAGCCGCTGCATACCGTACGACGCCAGATAGATGTAGCCGCGCGCGTCCGCCGTGACACCGTATCCGTCGTAATACACACCAGACGGCTTCGCGTAGCGCGTCACCATGTCGTTGTTGTTCACGTCGAGCTTGGCCAGACCGCCGCAGCCACCGCCCGTCGCGTCGTTGTCGTACTGGTTCTGCACCCAGACGTTACCGGCGCGATCCAGTACCAGGCCGTACGGACAGACACCGACGTCGATGCGCTTCACCAGCGCGCCCGTCTTGGCATCCAGTCGAACAACCGACTTGGTGAAGTACTCGCCGATGTAGACGTAGGTTCCGAGCGATCCATCGGTGCCCAGCTTGCCGTCGAAGCCTGCCGCACGCGGATACGAGCCCACCGACAGCTTGGTGTTCCACAGAACACACTCGTCGGGGCTGTTCATCTGATTCGCCTGCCACCAAAACGGCGACGCGGCGGTCAGCGGCTGATCCGATTCGTACGTATCGATCTTGCCGTTGCCGTTGCGATCGACGCAGCTGGTCTTGTCGCCAGCAATCTTGGTCGCAGAAGCCTTGTTGCCATCGTTGCTCGCACGGTTTGCGACGACCGCATCACCACCGAGGCTCACCGTCGTACGCGACGGGTCTGCGTAAGCACCCGGATAGGTCACGTACGCACCGACCTGCTTCATCGTCCGGGTGTCCACCTTCGAGATCGTCCCGTTGCCGTTCTGCGACACCCAAATGAACGACGTCAGGTTGTTGATGTTGCCCGTACCGTCGAGAACGATGTTCCCGTTTGGGTCCGTCTTCACACCCGTCGAGCCGTTGTTCATCGAGTTAAACGGCGATCCGGTGCCTGGACCCGCGACCACTTCCTTTTCGGTTGGGCCGGTGTTGGGATCATACGGCTGTCCCGGCGTGCAAAATGTTGCACCTTCTGGACAAATCTCGCTGCCGCCGGTGTTTTCTGCTCCACAAGAAGCGTTCAGCAATGCTGCAACGCTTATCGAATAGAGGATCAAACTTCTCATATCCACTCTCCTTATTACCACACAGGAGATTATATACCAACAAATCAGTTTCATCAGGCATTTACCTGAAAGAAACCAAGAGCCGATATGACACAGCGTGCGCGGATGTATTCCAGCAGGAAGAAGTTATGATTTCGAGCGCAGAGGAGGAGCAGTCCGAGCTGCCGATGGAAGAGAACGCAGCGAAGCACCCAGCACAGCCTTCACTGCGGTAGGTGAATCAGCCACCAGTGATTACGTTGGGTGAGCCTTCAATCAACTTGCCGACACCACCACAATGCCTGGTCATATCACTCAATCGGTGAGCTGCTTTGCCATTGATAAAGACGGTGCCAGAGCCCGCTCCAGCATTCCAAGTATTCGGTCCGCAGCAAGCTGCATGAATCCCTGGATCTTGAATACGCAGTGCAGGCTTCCCATTCACATTGACATTGGGAGAACCAGCAACTGCAGGGCCAACACAGCTATGGACACAAGCGACACAGCCATGGCCATCAGCAGGAACTTGCGCTTTATCGCCAAGACGTCCTTGCGGGGGCATTGTCACTTCTCCAGTTAGTTGATATTAACCGTCGAGCCCTTGATCGTATTGGTTCCGCTCGACTGTAGCGTCATGGTTCCACTGGCCTTGACTTCCACATTCGAGTCCGCCTTGATCGTGTAATTGCTCCCGGCGTGACACTGCGTGTTCTGCGAGCTTTCCGTTTCGATGTTCTTGGCCTCGATACGAACTTTCTCTTTGGCCTTGATCAGAATATCGCCAGTCTTGCTCTCGATCGTGATCTTTTTGTTCTTGGTATCAATGAGGATATAGTTTTCCTCTTTGCCATCGTAGATCTCGATCTTCGTTGGCTGATTTCCCGCATCATTGAGAACGATTCGATGCTTCGTGCTCGACTGAATCGTCACACGCGGATTCGATACGTTGTCATTGAAAATCAGCTCATGACCACAGCGAGAGCTAAATGCCCGAATGTCATTCTTCTTCGGATCGGCCTGACCACGGAA
This sequence comes from uncultured Myxococcales bacterium, assembly GCA_937868485.1. Taxonomy (GTDB): domain Bacteria; phylum Myxococcota_A; class Polyangia; order Palsa-1104; family JAEUJZ01; genus JAEUKA01. The sequence goes on from CALMML010000007.1 coordinate 7,078, forward strand.
ATCACCGTGATCTTTGTTATAACGACCCGTGGGTGATTTGGCGTCTTTGTTGGCAAAAGCTGGCTTGTCCATGCCATTCCACATAGAAGCCAAGACCACGCCCTGGTTGAAGTCGCCGTTGATGAACGCCACCAGCACTTCGTCTTCCTTCTCAGGCAAGAAGAATGCGCCCCGACCGCCTGAGCCAGCCCCGAAGGTGGCGATGCGGCACCAGAAGCTCTCCTCTTGCTGACCAGAGCCTTGGCTGGCGGGTAGCGTCGGGAACTTGACCTTGACGCGGTAGTCTCCGCCATCGTGGACGTTGTCAGTGACGATTCCAACGGTCATCGAGTTGGCATTACCACCGCTGACTTGACCTGCTTTGCTGTCACGATCGGTCTTAAACATCGCGTCTCCTACAAGCTCGAAACTGTTCGCTGGTTATCGATGATACGCATCGAACCACTTAAACAAAACCACCAGGAGGCATATTGCCAGTGCCACCCACGACCGGACCAACTGGAACATATGGCGGCGCAAACGTCGGAATGGGCCCCGTTCCAAGCACGTTGGTAACCATGGTCGATACTTTCCAAATCATAAAGCACTGTTCAAACGCTTCAGCCACTGATTCAAATAGCTGCTTGTGATGAAGTGCTTGTGGATCTCCGAGCAGACCAGCCATTGCGTTGGCCAGCGCGCTCTTGGAAATACTGGTCTCTACCTGTGTCAGTGCTGCGACTGGACAAGGCACATTTGGAATCGGCGGAGCCATGGGTCCAGGGAAGGCTGCAAACGCCGGATACCAAGGAAGGCCAGGCACCTTGATCGTTGCCTGATATGCCATCCATCCATTGCTGATTGCGTTTGCAATCGCATTTGAATATTTCAGCTCACCCGGAGTTGACTTCGGCGCAGAAGCCATAATCAAAGGCAGCCATGGTGGACCGACCACCTGTCCCAGTGTGGCCGTCACAGCATTGACCATTACGCCCGTCATGACGGCGGTGGACTGCCACTGACTCCAGGCAGAGCAGATCGCACTGCAAATACCGTCAATGTAGGTCGCGAACTGATCGCCAATCTTCTTGGCGGTATCGGTGTGATATTTGTTTACCGTAGATGGCACAAACATCGGAGGCACCGGCGGAATGCCCACAAGCTCCGACGGACTAAATGAACGAGAGTACTGCTTTCCGGCCTCTCCCTGAGGCTGTTTCCAGTCAGTAGGCAACTTGGTTGCGAAGCTGATGAACTTCATCTTCGCAAGGTTCTGCATCACCGAGGCTTGAGGCGCTGGCATACGGTTTTCCCCAATTTCACTTTACTAACACTCGATACCGATCGGCAACGACATAGCCACACCGCGATAGCCACTCCGCTCCATGACGTGCATCGTGAACGCTGGGCCACCATCGTATGGCAGCTGTGGCGTGGTACGATGGCTTATGCCCTTCTCTCCGCAGCCCAATGAAGTCGTCCTGTACCCGGCTCCATTTGTCCCCACCGAGCACCACGAGCTGGTGATCAGCAACCAGCGCGTCGTCCAGTTTGCCCCCACTCCGATGGGCGCAGCCCTGCCAGTCGCGGAGTTTCCCCTCGCAAAGATCGAGTTCGTAGGGCGAATGACAGAGAGGCCGTCAGCGTTCCTGGGCATTGTCTCGGTAATCGTCGGGTTTGTCTTTCTTATCGTCTTTGTGGCGAAAGTGTTGCCAGCCTTCATGTACGCCGGTGTACCCGATAAGACCGATGTGACCCTGGAAGGCGACGACTCCGGCATCGAGGGACGCGACTCCAACGACGACGATCCGTTCGCCAAAGAAAAGTCCACCGAAGAGGGCGTCCGCGACAAAGCCGAAAAAAAGATGGCCAAGGTCAAGGCGATCAAGTTCGGGATTCCGACGCTCAATGAAGACATCGTCTGGGGCGTCGTCGCCTTACTCGGCGGTGTGATTGGGCTGATGCTCGGGCGCAGCATGTACCGGCGGCAAGAGTTCACCGTCTTTTGCCGCATCTCCGACATCGTCTATCGCATCCCGGTCCACAGCGAGATCCAGCAGAACATGGTGCTGTCGACACTTCAGGCCGCGCAGCAGTCCATCAAGAAGTAGCCGCCCCGCCGTCCGCCCTGCCCGATTCCACCCTGCCCGCCTCAGCTCGCGAATCCGTCTCACAGTGACCGCACGCAGTGACCACGCACATTGACCGCGCACATTCCGCAGTGGCTGCTGCAAGATGCGCAGCCGATGTCGCCGATGACCAAGCCTCGCGCGCAGAGCGCCCTGCAGCAGCCGGCCCACGCCCAGACGCAGCCGACCTACGCCACGCCCCAAACGCCCACGCTCCCTGCGCGCTGGCAGTCCTTTTTGCAAGACCAGCGCCAGGCACTCACCCAAGCCGACCTGTGGCGCACGATTGAGACGCTCGACAGCGCGCCTGGTCCGACGGTGACGATCGCAGGCCAAGCGCTGATCCTCTTGTGCTCGAACAACTACCTGGGACTGGCCACCGATCCGCGCCTGGTGTCCGCCGCCCAGGATGCCGCCTCACGCTACGGAGTCGGCAGCGGAGCCTCGCGACTGCTCAGCGGCAGCACGCCACTGCACGGACAGCTCGAACAGCGACTCGCGCAGCTCAAGGGCAGCGAGGACTGCCTGCTGTTTAGCTCTGGCTACCTGGCCAACGTCGGCACGATCGCAGCGCTGCTTCAGCCTGGCGACACCGTGCTGTCCGATCGGCTCAACCACGCGTCGATCATTGACGGCTGTCGGCTATCCGGCGCGACGGTGACGGTGTTTCCGCACGGCGATCTGGCCGCCGCAGAGCAAGCGCTTCAGCGCACCTACACCGACCGCCCGGGCAAGGTGCTGATCGTCACGGACAGCGTATTTTCGATGGATGGCGATGTCGCCAAGCTGCCCGAACTGGTCGCGCTGTCCGCGCGCTACGAAGCGTTGTTGATGGTCGATGAAGCGCATGCCACCGGCGTGCTCGGTCACGGGCTGGTGCCTTCGCTCGGGCTGTCGGGTCAGGTGCCAGTGGTGATGGGAACATGCTCAAAAGCGCTCGGCTCCCTCGGAGGCTTTGTCGCGGGCAGTCGCCTGTTGTGTGACCACTTGCGACAGCGCGCCCGTACCTTCTTCTTTGACACGGCATTGCCACCGCCAGTCGTGGCCGCGACGCTCGCCGCCCTGGATGTGCTTGACGCTGAGCCAGATCGAGGTCTGCGCGCCCAGGCCCTGGCCCACCGGCTCTACCACGGACTGACCGAGCTTGGCTTTGCCGCCCTGCCCCCAAGCGCCGCCATCGTCCCGGTGATGTGTGGCCCAGCCGAGCAGGCGCTGGCCCTGGCCGCTGCGCTGCGTCGCGATGGCATCCTGGCCATGGCGGTGCGTCCCCCGACCGTCCCGCCTGGAACCGCGCGGCTGCGGCTGTGTACCATGGCCACGCACACCGACGCGCACATCGACTACATCCTGGACCGCTTCGCCCGCCACAGGGGACTGCTTCGTCGCCCATAGCCGCCCGCTACATAGCCCCAGCGAGCCGCGAGTCCTTCTGTGTAAGATATCCGCATGGCTCAGCGAACGTTCTACTTGGGAATCGATCTGGGGACGACCAACTCCGCAGCCGCAGTGTTCGATGGCGAGCGCATCTCAGTGGTGCGCACCACGCAAGGCACGCTGCTGACACCGTCGATTGTGCGCTACGATAGCCGAGGCGCGCTCACCATCGGCGCCAAGGCCGCCAAGTTCTTGGACAGCGATCCGAAGAACACCCGGTCCGAGTTTAAGCGCCTGATGGGAACATCGTCGAAGCTCGACTTTCCTTCCGCCAAGCTATCGCGCCTTCCTGAGGAGCTGTCTGCCGAGGTCCTGCGCTCGCTGCGCAACGACGTCAAGGATCAGTACGGCTTTCTGCCCGAGCAGGCGGTCATCTCGGTCCCCGCACTGTTTGAGCTGCCGCAGAGCGCCGCCACCACCAAGGCTGCGCTGCTTGCTGGCTTCACCAAGGTCGAGCTGATTCAAGAGCCAATTGCCTCAGCGCTGGCGGCAGGCTGGACCGCGTCCGAAGGCGTCGGCTTCTGGCTCGTCTATGACCTGGGCGGCGGCACGTTCGATGCGTCGCTACTCGAAACCCGTGATGGCATGCTGCGTGTGGTCGGTCACGACGGCGACAACTTCCTCGGTGGACGCGACTTCGACTGGGCGATCGTCGACTGGCTGCTCGCCGAGCTGTCCAAGAGCGAAGGCATCACCATCAGCCGCGCCGACACCAAGTGGGCCAGCGCCATCCGCAAGCTCAAGCACGCCGCCGAAGAAGCCAAGATCGAGCTGACCCGCAGCGAGTCCACCGACATCTCCGTCCCGGAGTTCATCGAAGCCGATGGCCGCAGCATTGACGTGTCGATTCAGCTCGACCGCGCGACGCTGGAACGGCTGACCGCGCCGCTGGTCGAGCGTTCGATTGAAGTGTGTCGTCGCCTGCTGAGCGCGCAGCAAGCCCAGTCGCTGTCACGGATCGTGCTGGTCGGAGGGCCGACCATGATGCCGTGGCTGCGCAAGATGGTCGGCGATGCACTGCAAGCACCGTTTGCCGAAGGGCTCGACCCCATGACGCTGGTGGCGCAAGGGGCATCGGTGTACGCAGCCACCGCCGGGCTGGACATGCAGCCCGCCAAGGTGGACACCGCGCACGGTCACAAGCTGTGGCTCCAGTTTCCCGCGATGTCGTCCGATCTTCAGCCGTACATCGTCGGCAAGCTCTTGCCGAGTGAGCACGATGCGACCAACCCTCCGCAGCGGCTGCGGCTGCTGCGCGCCGATGGCATGTGGCAGAGCCCCGACACCGCCATCGATCCCGAAGGCGGCTTCGTCATCCAGGTCGAGCTTCTGCCGCGCAGGCCGAACATCTTCAAGGTCGAAGGACTGCTCGCCGATGGCAAGGTGGTGGCGATGCAGCCAGCAACGGTGACGATCGTGCAAGGCCTGACGATCGCCGATCCGCCCCTGCCCCGCACCATTGGGGTTGCCCGCCCGAACAACACCGCCCAGGCCTTCT
>CALMML010000008.1 GCA_937868485.1 uncultured Myxococcales bacterium
CATGTGGACGTGAAGGGTGGGTCATGTGGACGTGAAGCCGGGTCATGTGGACGTGAAGGGTGGGTCATGTGGACGTGAAGCCGGGTCATGTGGACGTGCGCTGGGGGCGCGTGCATGTCAGGCTTTGGTGGTGGGTGCGCGATGGGGTGGCGATTTGTCGTGAAAAGGGGGCTTGTGGACCAAATATCCAATGGTTAGACAGTTCGAACTCGCACGCTGCGAGGTTGGAGCGAACAGCCATGGCAAAAGATCCCAAGAATCCAGTTCCCGGTGACCTTCAGATCGACTGCACGCCGCTCGAGGGGCTGCTGCATGACCTGCCGCCCGGTGCAATGACAGGTATGCGCAGAGAGCGGGAAGGCTTTGACACGGTGCTGTCAGAGCTGGGGGCCCAGCAAAAGGCGAGCGGTGCGCGAGCGGGGATTCCCGATGGGGATGTCCAGCTCCTTCTCAAGCTGACGGAACAGATCAAGCTGGTGCAAAAGTACAAAGAGCCCGTGCGCAAGCTGCTCGAGCTGGTGACAGAGACAGAGGCCGCGCTCGACCATCAGCGGCATCAGCTCATCAGCAACATGGCCGCGAGCGTGGAGCAGCGGGCCAAGATGCCCGGAAACGAAGACCTGCGCAGCCTGTATCGGGCGACCCGGGAGTATCGGTCGGCGCTGGCCAAGAAAGCGGTGAAGACGCGGTCAAAGCTCAAGCCGAGCGAGCCTGCGGTGCCGGTCGCGGGACCACCAGCTCCGTAAGGGGTGGGGCGGCGTGTTGCGGGGGGATGAACGGGCCGCAGCGAGGTGGCGCAAGTCACCCGCATTGACGAGGCACACTCGGCTGACCTAAGCTGGCTGTAACGGTTTCGCCGATGTGTACTCGCCGCTTGTCACTTTCCAAGGTTTGGGTCGCTGCGCTCGGGTTTGCCGTCGCAGCATCCGGTCTTGCGAGCGCGGCGGGTGGCGATCCGGTGAAGGCTCCACCGCCTGAAGCGGCCAAGCCTGCGTCGGTCGCCCCGGCGGCGGCGGCGACCTCGGCGGGATCGGCTCCAGCGGGCAGTGCGGCGCAGGCGGTCGATCCCAAGCTGGCGATTGCCGAGCAGCGATCGTCGGTGGGTCAGGTGCAAGCGCTGCGCAAGACCTCGGCGGACAAGGGCGACAAGGTCAAAGAGCTGTGTCTGTATGAAAGGCTGCGCGGTCTTCAGCAGACGCTGGAAAGCACCCAGGTGGCGGTTGCGGCGCTAGAGTCCGCGACGGCGCGTGGCGACCAAGCGGCGGAAAAGGCCGAGCGAGAGCGGGTGTCGCGGGCGCTGGAGCTGTCTCGGCAGCTGCGCACGGATGCGGAAGGCTGCGTCGGTGGTGAGCTGGTCACTGGCTCGCGTGCGACTTCGATCAGTGTCTCGGGCGGTGGGCAAGGGGATGATCCCAAAGCCGGTCCCGCCGAGCTGCAAACCATTCGTCCCGTGCGGCTAGAGCTTCCAAGCCGCCCCAATCCTGCCAGTGCGTTCCGCCCCGCTCGCTAAACGACTGGCAGGGCTTTTTGCCTTGCTGCTGGGCGCGGCGTCGTCGCCAGCGCGGGCGCAGTACGTGCCGTATGGGCCCTTTGAAGTCTATCCCTCGATGCAATTGCGCGAAGGTCCGGGCTTCAAGGTGCTGGGCGACGGGCTGGTGATTCATCCGGGCATCGCGACCGAGCTGGGCTACGACAGCAACATGCTGATGGCCAGCCAGGCGGGCGGCGCGGGGGTGCTGCGGCTGCGCGCGCATGTGGATCTGGCGACACGGCCTCCGCAGCGGCTGGATGTCGACTCGCGCCAGTTTCTGAAGTTTCGCTTTGGGGCTGCCGTCGAGTATCGCCAGTTCTTTTCGCAAGATACGCGGATTGGCTACCCGCAGCAGGTGAACGCGCAGTCGGAAGCGGACCTGCGGATCAAGGAAGGCGATCCGCTGTCGTTTCGGCTCTACAACCAGTTTTTGGTGACCAACGACGCGCGCAACCTGGAGATCGCGACCACGCAGACGTTTGCGCCGCGCATCTTCGAGCGACTGAGCCTGCTTGGCATGTACCGGCCCTTTGGCGGTCCGCTGGAGATCGGGCTTTCTGAGTCGCTGCGCTTTGACCACTACGTGCAGAGCGAGCTATCACGCGGGCGATCGTTTCAAAACGACGTGTCGCTGTGGGGCGCGTACAAGGTGCTGCCGCAGACGCAGGTGAAGCTGGAAGTCCGATCGTCGTGGACCAGCTACTACGGGGACGGCGCGGTGATTCCCAGCTCGGCGCCGCTGCGCATCACGGGCGGTGTGCAGAGCCTTCTGTGGACGTGGCTCGGCGTGTCGCTGTACCTGGGCTACGGCAACAGCCTGCACTACGGGCAGACGGACACGACCCAGTTTGTCGGCGACCTGTCGGCCTATCGCTATAACAACTTCGTCGGTGGCCTGGAAGCGCGGCTCCTGCTGGTGCAGCGGATGAACCTGCGGCTTGGCTGGGCGCGCGACTTCTTTGACTCGATCTACGCGACGTATCTGCGGGATGATCGGCTCTACCTGTCGTATGAGCACAACCCGTGGCGGTCGCTCTATCTGTCGGCGGGCTTTGAGACCTATTTCCGTGCCTACGGACCGCTGGTGGCACCCTCGCTGCTGTACTACCGCGCCTACAAAAACGGAGCGACGACGCGCAGCGACATCCTGGTCAGCCTAAACGCCGAGGCCAGCTATCGTCCGCTGAGCTGGCTGCAAGCCGGGCTGAGCTACAGCCTGCTGACCGACATCACCGACTTTGGCTTTGTGGACGGCGCGGGCACGCGAATGGACGCGGGCTTTGTGAAGCATGTCGTGCTGTTCAAAGCGGATCTGTCCTACTAAGTGGGCCACCCGATGACGCTGCGTCGTGATCGCGCACTGATGGTGCTGGGCTGGGCGCTGGGTGCTGTGCCGCTTATGACTGGCTGCCCGGCGACGCCCGCCGTGGTGGTGCGCCAAGCGACGCCGCCGCCGCAGGTGGACATGAGCCTGGGACCGGACGATGTCTTCGAGGTGCGGGTCTACGGTGAGCCGGAGCTAACCGGCATCTATCGGGTGTCGGCGGAAGGCGCGATCGACGTGCCGCTCATCGGTCGGCAGGTGGTGCGCGGGCTGACGACGGCGCAGGTGGCGGACGTGCTGACGGACCGGCTGCGGGCCTACTTGAAAGCGCCGCAAGTGACGGTGTTTTTAAAAGAAGTCCACAGCAAGAAGGTGGTCTTGATCGGTCAGGTGCGCAGCCCCGGCACGATCAACTTCGTCGAAGGCATGACGCTGGAACAAGCGGTCAGCATGGTCGGTGGACTGACGCCGATGGCGGCGCGTGAGCGGGTGCGGGTGACGCGGGTGCAGTCGGGCAAGGCCGAGACGCTGATCGTCAACTTCAAGGCCATCGCCGAGGGCTCGCAGTCGTTCTATCTGCAGCCGGGCGATACCGTGTCGGTGGACGAGCGCCTGTTTTAGCCGGGCAGGTGAGTGGGCGGGGCCAAGCGGCCCAGAGATTAGTACGGCCAGCCAGCGGGTGGATCGGCGTAGCGGCGGGGCGTGACAAACGGCTCTGCGCTGCGGCGAAGGTAGGCGTCGCGGTAGCTGTCGCCATCGCCGTCGACATCGACGCCCATCGCGAGCAAGCCGCCTCGGTCGTTGTAGCGAACCCCAAGGATGACCGAGGGACTGACCGGGCTGTGGCGATAGAACACAACCTCTTCAACGGGAGAGCTGACTCGCTCGCCAAAGCCGGTGCCCAGACCGGAGCGCTTGGCTTTGCTCTCTCGCTCGGCGTAGGCACCACCTGTGGCAGCGCGATCTTCGCTGGGTGCCATCGGTGCGCTGGTCGACGGGGCCGGAGCACTTGGGTACGCCTTGTCGGCCTGCGACAGCGAGTCATCACGGTACTCGTCGGCGCTGCGGCTCGGTAGCTCATGGTGCGGCACATACAGCGGACGCGGCGGCGGTGGTGGCGGCACGTAGCGCTCGGGGAAGATGGCGACGCCGATCACTCCGACTTCGCGGGTCGAGCCGGTGCGACCGACATACGAGTTGGCCACCGAGGAAAACCGAAACGCGGCGGCTTCCCCCTGCGACACGCGCCAGCCATCGACATCGACGTAGCCCCAGGGCTGAACCAGATAGCCGCGCTTGGTGCGATAGTCCGCCGTGCGTCCGTCCACCACGTCGCGACCATCGACCGACACCACGGCTTCTACGCGCCGTCCCGAGTGATTGTGAATCCGCAGCGTGTAGCGCTGACCGCGCTGACCCATGACGAAGCTTTCGCCTTGGTGCTGGAAGGTCGGGGCCTGGGCTCCGTCGGTCAGGACCTGTAGCTCGTAGGTTCCGGTCTGGCTGCGCAGCGGCGTGGCCGAGGCGGTCTCAGTTACCAAAGGCAGCGTCAGAAGGGGCAGGGCCAAGAGCAGCGTCTTCATCGTCGAACTCCTTGCTGACTGGAAACGCTGCGGGCAAAAAAAGGATCTGCGTCGGATCGCGATCGGTGGGCGCGGCGAAGATCCCTCGCGATATCGGTGGCTTGCGATGCGGGGATCGGTCAGCAGGTGGCGAAGGGACGCGATCTACGGCTGGTGATCGGCTGGCTGTGAGAGCGCGCGCTGCAAGGCCTCGCAGACGCGATCGACATCTTGATCGGACAGCTCGCTGTGCAGGGGAAGCGCCAGGCCGTGATCGTGAAGGCGGTCGCAGATGGGCAGCTCGGTGGCTGGGCCGTGCGGGGCAAAGCGCGGCGCGTGGCGATAGGCGGTCAGGCGATGCAGTCCGTACGAAGCGATCTGCGTCTCGATGCCTTCGGACAGCAGCTGGGCGCGAACCGACTTGCGACACGTCCCCGGCGGCAGGACGACGGCGAAGGTCTGCCAGATGCGATCGGGATGATCGGCCTGAAAGCCAAGCGGCAGGTCTTTGAGCCGGCGAAGGTACTGCTCGGCCAGCTCACGATGACGACGGATGAGCGCGGGCAGCCGACGCAGCTGAACCCGACCCATCGCCGCGCCGACCTCAGGCAGCCGATAGTTGAGCCCCGCTTCGGGCAGCTCCATCACTTCTTCGCCGGGCACCGCGTGAAGCCCGTGCGCGCGCAGGTGCCGGACGGCTTCAATGATCGACTCGTCATCGGTCAAGATCGCGCCGCCTTCGCCCGTCGTCAGCAGCTTGCGCGGATGAAACGACAGACAGGCGAGCTGTCCCTCGGTCGCGGGTCGGACGCCAATCGCACAAGCCGCATCGGACAGAATCAGCTCGCTGGACGGCCTGGGCAGCGGCGACGGATAGCCAAACTGATGCACCACCAGGGCGGGACTGTTCTGCTGCGCAAGCCACGCCGAGACGGTCTGCTCGGGGATACAGAACGTGCGCTCGTCGACATCGGCCAAGTGAACCTCGGGCGGCGACGGTAGAAACTGCATGACGTTGGCGGTCGCTGGAAAGGTAAACGCGGGAACCAGGACGCGCTCGGGCCGCTTTCGCTGGGCCAGCAGTGCGACGTGAAGTGCCGCTGTTCCCGAGCTAAGCGTCGCCGCGAAGCGCTTGCCGCAGAAGCTGGCCAGCTCTTCTTCAAACGCGCGATTTTCCGGTCCGTACACCAGCCAGCGAGAGCGCAAGGTCTGCTCGACAGCTTGGATTTCTTCGTCGGTGATGCTGGGTCTACTCAGCTGAATGCGAGACATGATCGGTCCTTGCTTGTGTATCGAGCCGCGACGGATGTTCGATGTATCCGGCCAGCAGATCGAGGCTGCGGGCGCAGTAATAACCGTCGGTGATGCGCTCGTCGAAGGTGTACTTGATGCTGACGCCGGGTCGCGTTTGCAGTCCGCCGTGTCCGTCGACAAAAGGCAGCTTGCCGATGCGTCCAATGACGGCGAAAAAGGAAATGGTGCCGTACTCGAACAGGTGGTGATAGGCGCTGTCGATGCCGATGGAGCCCAGGTTGGCGAAAAACAGGCTCGCGTAGAGCGGATCGGGCTCGGTCAGCGCCTTCGGAAGCAGGTTCCACGCGTCGAGCCCTCGCTGAAGCCACATGATGAGCCGCAACAGCGGTCCGGGCAGCCGCGTGAGCACCGCCATCTCTTTGTCGGACTGGTTTTGCTTGTTACTGCGCCCGACGGAGATGGCTTGCTGCGTTCGCTCTGCGACATCGACGATGCTTTCGTCGCCGGTGCAGCGCAGCTTGGTGGTGGTGAGCGCGCCTTTGTCGCTGTGCACCTTTTTGAGCGCAAACGACAGCTCAATGTGCCGACGCTGATACAGTGTGCCGCCGGACACGAAGCGGTTTAGGTCGGGGCGCTCTTGGAACACCCGTGCCGCCGCTGCGAGGATCAGATGAAACAGGTTGATCTCGTGTTCCGCCGTGCGTCCGAGTCGCTGATTGAGCGCGTGCAGGTAAGGCAGCGTCTCTGTGAGGTCGAGCTTCTGCTCAAAATAGACGCACGACTCATTGCGACTGCGCAGGATGTACGGCATCATCCGTCGCATCGGCGATACGTTGTCGACGACAATTCCATCCGAGCGGCTAAACAGCATGGCGACAGATGATACGCGCACAAGTCGCGACATCAAATGGCGTGTTCGGCGGGGCTGGGTCTTGGGACTCGGGCTGTGGCTTGGCTTGTTCGCAAGCGGCTGCGAGAGCGCGATTCCTGGCGAGGGGCTCTGTCCGGGCAGCGCGGAGCTGACAGAGGACTGCGAGTCGGGACGCGGCTTCGGCGCGGTTGTGGTTCGCTGGCGCATCGCGGACATCAGCTTGGGACGACTGCTATCGCGCGGCCTGTGCTGCTGCAACGCCAATCCGAGTCGAGACGGCATCGATCGTCAGCAGTGCGGCAACATCGGTAGCTCGTGCCTGGAGTCGCCCGCGTGGCTGGTCGAGCGCATCAACTTGACGCTGCGTAGCGTCAGCGATGGTCGTCGGTATTCCTGGGACGTGGCATGTACCGAAGGTGAGTTTACGACACCGTACTGCATCGCTCCGGGCACCTACGATATGCAGCTGACAGCGACGGTGAATACCATTGACTCGCTGCAGCCTGATCGGTTTGCGTGCTCGCCCAAGTCGGCAGCGTCTCCGCCTCAAGTGCGACGGGAAGTGGTGAGCGGTCAGGCCACGAACCTGGATGCGGTGGTGCTGGGGATCAACGCGCCGTAGCGACCGAAGGGGATCGCGCCTGCGCTGTTGCTTGGTCGCGCGAGCGGTGGAGCTGCGCCTTCGCTAGTTCAGCCACTTGCCGCTGGGCGTCGGGAGACCTGGCGCATGATGACCAGACTCGGCTTCCTCTTCACCCAGCTCTAGGCCCTGACGCGTCAGCAGGAAGTGAACAACGCCTTCGCCTTGCTCGGTGCTGATCTCGGCTTCAAAGGCCGGTCCGACGACGCTGCCAATCGCCAAGTCTTTGTGCAGTCGCACCACTTTGCCGCGCAGGAGATCGCCTTGCAGACGCTCGACGTTTTCTCCGCTGCGATGGAGCCGGAACGCCGCTTGATACAGTCGCAGCGACACTTCCGGGCGCAGCGGCAGCGAGCTAGATAGCACCGCGATGAGCAGCCAATACGGAGGCGGAGGAGTCGGCGAATCGGCGGAAGCCATGCATAAGAACCTAAGCGGGACCGTCAGCCAGAGCAACTGAAGGCAAAAAAAAACTCACCAGAGATTCTGGTGAGCTTTGTGACCCCAGCGGGACTTGAACCCGCGTTTTCGGCGTGAGAGGCCGACGTCCTAACCGCTAGACTATGGGGCCAAACGACTTCGGGTTTCTATCACCAGCCTTTTGAGAAGGCAAGGTTTCAATTTACCCAGCTGCGTTGGTTCGGGGACTAGGATTCGAACCTAGATAATCAGAGTCAGAGTCTGATGTCCTGCCATTGGACGATCCCCGAGCGAATCGGAAAAGAAGCGAACGCAGTGAGATTACTTATGGTTCGGGCGGAGTCAACACCAAATTTTGAATCACCGCATTTTGTCGCGGCTTGTCGGCTCTCACCGACCGCCGCCCGAACACACTCACTCGATAGCGCGACGACGCGTTGCGGGCTGCGCTTCGACGACGTCCAGCTTACTTGCGGTGCGTCGTGATGTAGTTGATCGCGTCCTGCACCGTCTTGATCTGCTCGGTGTCCTCGTCGGGAATCTCGATGCCAAACTCGTCTTCGAGTGCCAGCACCAGCTCCACCACGGCGAGCGAGTCCGCCTTCAGATCATCGATGAAGCTCGCGCTTGCAACGACCTTGTCTGGCGCGACTTCGAGCTGTGCGCAGACGATCTCTTTGACTTTTGCTTCGACATTGTCACTCATAATTTCCTCCACTTCGAGAGACCAAGGTCACAAGACCTACGGTCTGTCGTCCGACGGTGTTATCGTCGGTGTTTCCTTATTCGGGTTCGCGAATGCGCCATTTTGAACTGATGTTCCCCGAAACGCCAGACGGAAAATCGAGGGAAAGCGGTCTTCTCATCGGACCATCGCGTCTGTTTTTTGGGTGAGGCTTTTGCGGACTGGCGTTCCTTTGTGCCTCGAGGCAAAGCGCCAAGCGAAGGATTGACCAGGCTCAGTCAGATGGCGAGGCAGACTCGTCGAATCCTTCGAGATCGGCCTGACTTCCCAGGCTCTTGACCACTTTCCAGCATGTTCCCAGGGAAAACCCGGCGCGCTGAAGCGTTCGCAGCAGCTTGGCGGTCTGTTTCTGATCGTGGGGATCGCTCGGTGGCTTGAGCCGCTTTTTTTCGGCGAACGACTTGGCCAGCGTCAGCTCATCCACTTCCGCGTAGGCTTCTTCGACGGAGGACTCGACAAGCGCTGGCTGGAGTCCTCGCTTGCGAAGCTCCTCGGTCACGCGACGGCGACCGAGATGAAGCTGGCCTTGCTTCCACTCGATGACGCTCGCTGCCAGCTTTTGGTCTGACAGATAGCCCAGCTCATACATCCGAGCGATGACCTGCTGGATTCGCTCACTGGATGCGCTGTCTGGCTTGCCAAGCTTCTTTTGCAGATGTCGTCTTAGCTCGGACTCGCTGCGTGATCGCCGCGCCAGCGCGCTGACCGCTTCATTCAGAAGCTGTGCATCCGTGAGCGGTGGTCGCTGTGGCTTGCTCGGCTTGCCTCGGGAAAACATGGCGTGGACCGTAGCACGGATGTGGGTCTTTCGCCCTGCGCGGGTCAACCCTCTGCGCATTTTGCGCGTAAGTTTTTGCGGTGGCGCAGGCCTAAGATATTGCCGTGACCGCAGCATCTTCACTTGCCACAAGTCCGCCCGTCGTAGCCTCGATTACAGAGGTCTACAGGCTTCATGCGGCGGACGTTGCGCGGTGGGCCGCTCGGCTCGGGGGTCCGCAGGTCGATGTCGAGGACGTGGTGC
>CALMML010000009.1 GCA_937868485.1 uncultured Myxococcales bacterium
CAGCCAGACCACGGCGTCGGCCTGGGCGATAAACTCGCGCGCTGTTGCCTCGTGCTCGGGCAGGATCGAGTTGAGGCCCGGCGTATCGACGACGTTGACGCGCTGAAGCACCTCGAGCGGATAGAGCACTTCGACGACGCGAATGCGGCTGACTTCGGCTGGGTCGAGCCCACGCAGCAGCGCCGGAACTTTGTCCCAGGTGACGGTGCGGCTCTGGCCATCGCGATAGACGACTCGACCGGCGCGCTCGCGTCCGTAGCGCAAGATGTTGATCGTCGCGGTCGTCGGGGTGATGCCCATCGGCGCGACTTCTTCCCCGAGCAGCGCGTTCACAAACGTCGACTTGCCGGAGTTAAACTCGCCCATCACCGTCACGAGCAAGGGCCGATCGAGCGTCTCGACCAGCTTGCCTGCTTCGGTCAGCCACGCGGACAGCTCCGGCGTCTTGGCACAGTGCTGATGCACCTTCAGAAGCAGTCCGTAGATCTCTTTGGGCAGGGCGGCGCGCTCGGTGTCATACAGCGCAGCGAGCAGCTTGCGGGGTCGGGGATCGCTTGGATCAAGGCTGGCGGCGCGACGGTAATGACTGGCAGCTCCGGCGACGTTGCCGCGACGGGTTTCTAGCGCAGCTTGGGCGAGTCGAAGCTCGATGCCATCGGCTTGGGCGGCGGCTTTGGCAAGCAGGCTGTCGGCTTCGGCAAGGGGCAGCGCTTCGTCGAAGCTCTGGGCGACCCACGCCAGCGGCAGATCGGCCAGCTCGGGACGCTGGGCAAGCGCAAGCGCTTCTCGCGACAGGCCGCTGCGCAGCGACAGTGCAATGGCTTCCGACAGGAGCTGGGTCTTGGCCTCTTTGGCATCGGCGGGAAGGGCTTGCTCGGCTTCGGCAAGGGCGGCGACGGCTCGCTCGGGGGCTCCGCTCTTGGCATGACAGCGCGCGAGCAGCCGGTGCGCATCGGACAGCACGGCATCGAGCTTGTCCCGTCGAGCGCTCGCGTACGCACGCAGACCTTGTTCGTACGCCGACGCGGTGTCCCCTTGGGCAAGCCGTAGCTCGCCAAGCAGCAGCAGCGTATCGACGCGCTCTGGACTGTCTTTGAGCGCCCGCTGGAGCGCTTTTTCCGCATCGGGAATCTGTCCCGACGACAGCAGCAGCTTTCCGAGCGTGGTCAGCACCTGGGGATCGGCTTTGTCCGCGCGCGCCGCTTTGACCAGACACTGACGGGCGGCATCCCACGTCGGGCTTCCCGGTGCTTCGCCGCGCTTTTGCATAAGCAGCACCAGCGCTTGACCGAGCAGCCCTTGCGTCTTGGCGTCGTCAGGATTGCTCGACACTGACTTGCGAAGCTCACGCACGGCCTTGTCGAGCTGACCCAGCTGCAGATACAGCGTGCCGAGCGTTCGCTCGACCTCGGCCCGCGCCAGCTCATCATCGAGCAGCGGCAGCGCTTGCCGGTAGGCGTCGGTGGCTGGACCCAGCTCTCCCGCTTGCGCCAGGATGTCGCCGAGCGTCACAAAGGCTTCGGGATAGTCGCCCCGCGCCGCCAGGGCATCGCTGAGCGCTTTTTTCGCTGCCGTCAGATCGCCCGGCTGACCGCGTCGCAGATAACACAGCCCCAGCAGATAGTGCGCCCTGGCGTGATCGCGTCGCTTGTCGAGTGCGTGCCGTAGCTCTCGCATCGCTGCGTCGTAGTCGCCACGCTCTAGAAGCTGCGCACCCAGCTCTACGTGGGCGCGCACGTCGTCGGCAATGTCCCCGAGCAGATCGCTAAACTGGTTGGCGAAGCGATTGAACTTGTCGAGCAGAGCCACGGTTTGCCCCCGAGTGAGTCAACATCAGCCTGACAAGCTGAGCGCGCACGATCGCACCCAGCGCGCTTATTGTCGTACGTCTACGTGTGCTTTGCGGCGCAGCTCTTTGAGCCATGCGGTCACGGCTTTTTCGACCTGCTGTTCGTAGAGCTGGCGACGGAGCGTCTCTTTGACTTCCTCGAACGGGCGAACTTCTCCGTCTTTCTTTTCGACGAGCCGTACGATCGCAAAGCCGCGCTCGGTGCGAACCGGACCGCGCACATCGTTGGGATCCATCGTCGCAACGACCTCGCGTAGCTCTGCGGCAAGCTCGCCGCGCGGAGTCAGGCCGGTGTCGCCGTCGCCTTTGGCTCCGTCTTCGCAGTACTTTTGGCACAAGGTCAGAAAGTCCTGGCCTCCGCGAGCACCTTCGACGACTTTCGCGGCCTTGCTGCGCTTTTCTGCGACGAGCGCAGGCGGGGCATCTTTGGCGACTGGAATGACAATCTGCTGAATCCGAACCTGCACCTGATCCCCGGCGACCTGTCGGACGGTCTGCGCGTAATAGGATCGGACTTCATCGTCGCCCACTGTCACGCGACTGCGCACAGCGGTGTTCACGACCTTCAGCTGGAGAAGCTGCTGACGGAGCATGCTGCTGTACGAGTCCCACGTCAGACCCTGGCCTTTGAGCGCGTCGCGAAGCTGGGATTCGTCGGTCAGGTTGTTGTTCTTGACGACGTCTTTGATCGCGCTGCGCATCTCGTCTTCGGTGACGTAGATCTTTTGTTCGCGCGCGTACTGGGCAACCAGCAGCTTTTCGATTTGGGTATCGAGCACGCGACGACGCAGCTCATCATAGCGACGCTGACCTTCGCTGCTGTCTCGCTCGACACCGGCGAGGGCTTGGCGGGCCTCCATTTCGGTGGCGGTGAGCACTTCGGTGTCGAGGATGATCTCGTCATTGACGACAGCGACGACGCGATCGAGCACGTTGCCAGCAAAAGCCGTCGAACCGGACAGCGCGAGCCCGAGTGCGATCGACAAAACCGCACCGCGCAGGCGGGACTTGGAAGCGTTCATGTGGTTCATCGTAGTAGACCGCGTCGCCAATCGTTTCATAAATTACTGCGGAGCGGCTTTGGGGGCCGAAGTCGTCGTCGGAGTTCCTGGTCGCATCGGAGACGCCTGCGGCGCATCTTGGAACGGCGGATGATAGCTGCCGGTGCCTTTGGGCGGACGCAGATCCTCGGGCGCACCGATGTCTTTGGACAGATCGACGCGCACTTCCGACAGCTTGTCGTCGTGAACCGTGACCTTGGACTTTTGGCGCAGCGAGCGCTCGTATTCGTCCATCAGTCGCTGTCGTCGCTCTCGAAACAGCTTGGCGCGAATCTGCTGACTGACTTCGGCGAGCTGCCTGGTTAAGGCCCGACGCTGTCCCGTCAGCTTGAGGATCGCAAAGCCGTGCTTGGTCTTTACCGGCTCGCTTACGTCGCCAATCGCGGACAGCTTGAAGGCGGCGGCGACCAGCTCGGCGGGTAGCTCACGGTTTCGTTCGTCGAAAAAGCGCAGATCTCCGCCGCGTTCTTTGGTGTCGGTATCGATGCTGTACTGCGTGACCAGATCGCGGAATCCGACGTTTTCCAGCCCGCGAGAGCGCGGATCGGCCAGCACTTTTTTCGCGGTGTCTTCGTCGGGAACCAAGATCATGCTGACGCGCACTTCGGGCGGACGATTGAACTCGTCTTGGTGTCCGTCGAAATACACTTTGACTTCATCGTCGGTGATGTCTTCGGCTTTCAGACGGTCGAAGCGCTGCTTGAGCAGCTTTTGAATCATCACCTGCTTCATCGCGCGCACAACTTCGGGATCGTGATCCAAGCCTTGGCGACGCGCCTCACTCGCGAGCACCTCGAACTTCACCAGGTTTTCCAGAAACTCTTTCTTCTGTTCCACCCCGGTGTAGCGAGCGCGCACATAAGGCGTCTGACTGTTTAAGCGATCTTCAAGCTCCGACACCGTGATGCTGACGTCATCGATTTGTGCGAGAACTGCGCCCTTTTTGCCATCGGCACTCCGTTTGGCCGACAGGTTGGGGCAACCGACGACGGTGAACAGAACGGGGAGAGCGATGGCACCGAGCGCGAGGCGGCGACCACGAGGCTGGTTCATTCGCAAGCAATACTCCAGGCCGTCGGCACGGTGCAACATTTGTGCAGTCTATATATGGCATTTAAAATGCCTGTTTTGTTTCCAGGTCATTTCGGTGCCTTGCGCGATGTGCTTGCTCCTCCGAACCGAACCGGAAAACATGTTGTTGTCTAGTTTTAGGGAGGGGATATGCGTAAGCGACAAGCGACGAGCAGCTTTGCTGTACCATTTCTTGTTCTGCTGGCTGCCTGCGGCGGCTCCACCACATCGGGAGCTGTGATTCCAGAGGGCGGGCTAGTGTTTCCGGATTGTCAGGACGGCCAGCTTTTGGGCGTCGATGCCAACCGTGGCTATGTGTGTGTCAGCGTGTCGGGTAGCACCGCGACCGCTCCAGTCTGTACTTCGACGCAGGCTCTCACCGTGGAAGGCGGCGCGCTCAAGTGCGTCGAAAAGGGCACTGGCTCGACGACCACTGAGCTGAGCACCCAGATCACTGCGCTTGAGAAGAAGTACACGGACCTGAACACCAAGGTGAACGATCTCAAGGCTCCGTCGAGCACGGGATCGCTGTTCGTGGGTCTGACCGACGTGAAGTACGCCGGCAAGATCATCGGCCCGACCACCCAGGCCGTCGGCATCAACGGCGCGGTCGAAGCCTGCGTGGGCAAGTTCGGCAAGGGCGCGCACATGTGTACTCCGTTCGAGCTGTATGGCTCGGCGGCTGCGGTCCTTCCGGCGTTCACCAAAGACACGACCATGCCGCAAGCGTGGGTGTACATGATTGGCTGGAACCGCAACCTCGGCGTCAGCGGTGTTCCTTCGGCGCAGGCTGAAGACGACTACGCGGGCCTGGGTGAAAACTGTGGCTCGTTTACCCAAGGCGACTCGACGAAGGGCTGGGTTGGAACGGTCGCGGCTTGGTCTGACTCTTCGAGCACGCGCTCGCCGTCGGGCACCAAGACGTTCACGTTCACCATCAACGCGCAGACCACCTGCGATAAGACCTTCCCCATCGCGTGCTGCCGATAAGCGGAAACGGAGACATCCATGCGGACTAGCAATAAGAAACTGTACCTAGTTGCGTGTCTGTTCGCTCCGCTCTGGGCTTGCGGAAGCGACACCACGGGCGGAACCCAAGTCAAGCTGCCTGACAACTGCACGAGCGGTCAGGTCCTGACCACCGACGAAGCGGGCCAGCTTGTTTGTACTGCGCTGCCGATTGGCTCGCAGAAGCTGAAGGACTGCGTGCCGCTCGTCGAGGCACTCACCTCGGATGACGGCTCGACCTTCAAGTGCACCAACCGGAACAACGAAAATCCGGGCGGCGCCGAGGCGGTCACGGCGGTCAACACCATCACCACGACGCTCAACACGATTGAGACGACGGTGAACAACCTGCTCGGCTCGCGTCAGACCTTCGGTGAGTTCAAGGGCGTCACGACAGCGACGACCATGGGCAACATCACCTCGGGCACGGCGCGTGGCATCCCGGCGGCGGCGGCAATCTGTGCGGCGCAGTTCGGTGCGGGCGCGTATATGTGCTCGGTCTACGACATGTACATGAACGTGGCGCGTGGCAAAGTCGGCCAGAACGACAGCGTCGCCAAGTCGTGGGTCTACATGCAGTCGTGGAAGGAGCCCGCTGCGGGTTCGAGCTCTGCGGGCAACGGTGTGTCCGACAACTGCGGCAGCTACACCACGGCTGCTGCGACGGGCTACTGGGGCACTGCGGTGGAGTGGACTGCGCTTAGCAACACCAGCAAAGGCCTGAAGTTCTCTTCGGGCAACACGGCTCCGAACTCGGCGCTGTGCAGCGTTGCTCTGCCGATTGCTTGCTGCCTGTAAAGGAGGGGGAAAAGACCATGAGCAAGATGAAGTATGCATTCCTGCTAGCGCTTGCCCCCATGACGATGGGCAGCG
>CALMML010000010.1 GCA_937868485.1 uncultured Myxococcales bacterium
TAGTTGCCCCACAGCCGACCGCAACCTGGCTCGATATCTTCTGAGAGCAAACCAAGAGGAAAGAGTGCTCGCAACGTGCCGTGCATGAGCTACTGTGCTTCTTCCACTTCACCGCAGAGGGCCAGCGCCTCGACCAACCAGAAGGTGCAGATAACAAATGCATTGTTCGGTACCCCAAACCCATCGTCTGATGCGTAGCGACGAAGCCAGCTCCCCTTGCCCAGAGACAGGCTGCGCTGGATTGCGCGCACAGTACCGACGATACGAGGGTCGCTGGGGGGCAGCAGTCGTAGCGTAACGGCTTGTAAGAGTGATGCGTCGAGATCGATGCCGTCATAACTGGCGACCAAGCTCCCCATACGAGGTTGATAGCCTCGGGTCATGATCTGCTGACTGATTCTCTCCGCGGCGCTGCGAAACTCGAACTCATGCGGCAGTCCTTTGCTCGCACAGACCTTCGCAACACGATCACAGGCTGCCCAGCACATCAGGCTCGAAAAGGTCTGGGGTCGCCAGTCGGCACGGTACTCCCAGATTCCAGCGTCGGGCGTTCCAACAACCGCTGCGGCCCTGCGCGCCAGGCCGAGCAAAAGCTGAAGCGTGACATCAGAGCGCTCGGACGCGAATCGCTCGTCTAAAAAGATGGGAGTAAGCGCCAACACCATCTCACCGAACACATCATGCTGACGATGACTGGCTGCAGCGTTGCCGACGCGCACTGGGCCGTGGCTTTCATAGCCGGGGAACGCGGACACAATCCGCTCATCAAGCTGACTGCGTCCATCGATGCCATAGAGAGGCGCTAGATCAAGGTTGGCGTGCTGCGTTGCGATGCTGAGCAGGAACTGAATGAACTGCTCGCGCTCTTCGAAGTGCCCAAGCAGTCGGAACGCGCTGATGGAGTAGTACGCATCACGAAGCCAGCAGTAACGATAGTCCCACGTCCGTCCGCTCGCTGGAGACTCGGGCAAAGATGTGGTGAGCGCAGCCACGATTGCTCCAGTGTCTTCAAAGCAGTGCAGCTTCAGTGCCAGCGCCGAGCGAATCACTTCTTTCTGCCAGAGCGGAGGGATCGAGCAGTGCTTCACCCAGCCATGCCAGTACGCAATGGTTGCGCTCAGGAATCGTTCACACAGAGGAGGGAGCGGCTCCTCGACGGGATCGCCCCAGCTTACAATCAGGTGCTTGCGCCCGGTGAGTGCAAACGGCTGCTCATTTACATACGATAGCGCGATGTCTGTGGTCAGCCGAAGCTGTGCCGCATAGCCGTGGTAGCGAATGTGATGAGAGCCATGTGATGTTGCAGGTCGATCCTTCGACCAGCCCAGGCGAGGCTGACAAGCGACACGGATGCGCGGCGTACCAGTGAGCGGCTCAACGATGCGGCACAGCTTGGTTGGACGAAAAAAGCGGTCATACAAGAGGAAGCGGGGCGCAAAGTCCAAGATGCGAAAACTTCCACTCGCTGTGTCGAAGCGTGTCTCCAGGACATTGGTGTTGTCGAGATAGCGCTGAGTCCCTGCGCTGCCATCCTCGGCACCGACATAGAAGACACTTTCGGAGTCCGCATCAAGCAAGGACGAAAATACCGGCTCTGAGTCAAAGCGCGGCATACAGCACCACACAATGGCCCCCGTGTTTTCGACCAGCGCGGAAATCTGACAGTTCCCAATCAGCCCGAGGCTCTCTAGCCGCATCGTATCCTCCGAACAGACTGCGCCCAGGCGCAGTTGGCATGGTTGCTGCTCTGCAAGCTATGCATGCGGCGTACCTGGAAGTTTCTCGTGGGTCTGCTCGTTGGACTTGCAGCGCTCACTGTGACAGCGGATCAGCTGATGAATCGCACGCTGCATCGCTGGTTCGAGCGCGATCTACAGCTTCGCGGCGAGCTTGCGCTGCATGGCATCGAGCGTGCTCTATCGGAGGCGTGGCAACAGCGTGACCAACCGAGGATCGTCGACCTGTTACTCGACCTGACGCGGGACGATCGCATCATGGCTGTGGCGCTTTGCAGCCGCGATAGCCCTGTCGAGGTATCCACGCCCGATCTTCCGGCGGAGCTTCATTGCCCGCAGGTGCTCGAACAGGCAAAGCGCTCCCCGACACTGCCTCTGCGCGATGCAGTCAACCTGCGCTCGGGTCGAGTCCATCTAACGCTTCTGCCTTTTGCGCAAAGGAGTGCGCAGCCCGCGCTGCTGGCCTTGGTTCACGATCTTAGCTTTGCTGATCGTCGAGAGACCGCAGGTCGTCGGTTCCTGCTCATTGCCTTCTTTGTGCTGGGGGCCGCAGCTTCGATCCTGACCCTGCTCCTGTCGCGTGGGCTGTGGCGGACATGGACGGAGACTCTGCGTCGCCAGCTCCGCAGCGGTGACAGCGAAGAGGAGTTCTTGCCGCTGCTATCAGAAGTCCGTCTGTTGATGAGCGAGCTATCGAGGGAACGCGATCAACAGAGACAAGAGGGAAGATGGAGTCCAGCTCGTCTGCAACAGGTTCTACAGAGCTATGTGCAGGGTGAACGAGTGATCTTGCTCGCCAATCGGGAACCCTACATTCACACCCGTGATCCGCAAGGTGAGATCCGCGTACTGCATCCCGCAAGTGGCTTGGTCACAGCCATTGAGCCGGTCATGCGTGCCTGCTCGGGCGTATGGATTGCACATGGCAGCGGCGCTGCTGATCGCGAGACAGCTGACGCACAAGGTCGGTTGCGCGTGCCACCCAGTAGCCAGGATGCCGATCGGTACTGGCTGCGCCGCGTGTGGTTAAGCGAGGCCGAAGAGCAAGGCTACTACTACGGCTTCGCAAACGAGGGTCTGTGGGCGCTCTGTCATGTGGCGCATACACGACCTGAGTTTCGTAGCCGTGACTTCGAGTTCTATCGCCTAGTCAACCAACGCTTTGCCGATGCGGTATGTTCCGAAGCACAGAGCGAAGATCCGATAGTACTGGTGCAAGACTATCACTTCGCACTTGCCCCAGCGCTGATCCGACAGCGCCTGCCGAAGGCGATGATCATTACTTTTTGGCACATTCCCTGGCCCAGCGCCGAGCGATTCGGCATCTGCCCTTGGCATCGGGAACTGCTAACAGGTCTTCTCGGTAGCAGCATTGTGGGCTTTCACACACAGGCACACTGCAACAACTTCTTGGAAGCAGTCGAGCGCTTCTTAGAGGCCCGTATCGATCACAGCCACAACTCCGTGGTTCGTGGCGGCAACTCGACCCTTGTGCGACCGTACCCAATCTCGATTGCTTGGCCAAATCCGTGGGCTGAGCAAGCCCCCTCTGTTTCGAGCTGTCGTGAGTCCGTGCGGCAGGAACTGGGGATCTCTCCCGATGCGCTGATCGGCCTGGGAGTCGATCGCATCGACTACACGAAGGGCATCGAAGAACGCCTGCTAGCCGCAGAGTCATTGCTGGAACAACATCCTGAGCTGCGTGGTCGCTTTGTCTTTGTGCAGCTTGGAGCACCAAGTCGCACTGTGATTCCGCGCTATCGCACATTGAATGAGAGCCTAGAATCGCTCGCCGCGCGCATCAATCTACGCTTCGGCAACGACCGCTACAAACCCATCGTCTTTGCTCGTGCGCATCATGAACCACCGACAGTGTTTCGCTATTATCGTGCGGCAGAGTTTTGCTATGTCAGTAGCCTGCATGACGGTATGAACTTGGTCGCCAAAGAGTTCATTGCAGCCCGTGATGATGAGGAAGGAGTGCTACTTCTGAGCCAGTTCGCAGGCGCGGCGTACGAGCTGACCGAGGCACTCATCGTCAACCCGTACGACATTGGTCAAGCGAGCGCTGCGATGCACTTGGCGCTCACGATGCCGACCTCGGCTCAGCGAGACCGTATGCGTGCTCTGCGCGGCCTGGTTGCGGAATTCAACGTCTACCGCTGGGCTGGAAGGATGCTGATTGACGCAGCGCGCCTGCGTGAGCGCGAGCGCCTAAGCCATCGACTGCGTGAGGCTCCACACTCCGCGTTACGCTTCAACCTGCCTGCATGGGCGAGAGGGACGCGCGAGCCATTCTGAGGCACGCTCTGCTGCGCTGCGGTCTTGCTCGCTCACTCCCCTCGCCAGGCTCAGGACTCTGATTCGAGTTGAATCAGTCTTGCATCAACATCTTCCAGTAGCTGATCACCAATGTCCTGGCTCAGGTATCCATTGCGGAGAGCCCCCAGTAGCGCATCCTTTTCACTGAGCAGAAGCTGTCTTCGTGTCGCTCTCTCCTCTTCCTCGCGAAGATCTTCAGCTTGTAGGTGAAGGTCTTTCATCCGCATCTCTGCATCCGCCATCGCGCCCTCATACTCGCTGCGGAGCTGCGCAGCAGCGACGGAATGCACCGCTCCATCCTTCTGCATCCGTTCGAGTGCAGACAGCGCGGCGGATTTGGCTCGCAAGATTCCACGCTCTCGCTCGTAGTCGATTCGGTCCCCTCGAACGCCGGTGAGACCAAGCCGTCTTAGCAGGACTGTCATGCTCAGTCCCTGAATCAAGATGGAAAGAATCACGACGCCAAACGTCATGGTGACCAGCAGCTCTCGATGAGGGAATGCTTTCGGAAGCGCCAAGACGAGGACCATCGACAGTCCTCCACGCAGTCCTCCCCACGTCATCACCGCGCTCCATGACCAGGGGAGTGTCTCTTTGGTGCGTCGAAGAAAAAACGTAACCACATAGATCAGCGCAGCGCGTCCAACCGTCACCGCCAGATACGCGACCAGGATGGCTTGCCAGGAACGGACCAGCGCTTCCAAGTGGACCTCAAATCCGATGAGCAGAAATACGATCGAGTTCAGCGCAAAGGCTACGTATTCCCAGAACGACTCCACCGCGATCCTTGTCGAGGGACTCATCCCCGTGCGAGCGCCGTAGTTGCCACAGAGCATTCCTGCCGCGACCGTTGCAATGACCCCCGATAGATGAAAGTGCTCTGCAAACAGAAAGCTTCCATACGCTGCAATCGTCGTCAGCGTAATTTCAATCATCGGGTCATCGACGCGCTGGGTGAGCTTGGATGCCAAATAGCCAACGGTTGCACCGACCAGCGTCCCCAATCCAACAACCCGAACAAAGTCGAGCGCAGCGACTCCCAATGAAAAGGAGCCACTCCCTTCGCTCACGACACCAAAAATCAGGGTGAAAAATACCACCGCTGTCCCATCGTTTAGGAGGCTCTCTCCTTCCACCAAGATGGCAAGACGCTTTGGGACGCCCAGTGATTTGAACAGTGCCACTACGGCAATTGGATCCGTCGCTGCAATCAAGGCGGCAAATACCAGGGCATGCTTCATCGCGAAGCCATCTACAAAGTGCAGCGCATTGGCGACAGGCTGAAGCAGCAGTGCAGTGAGCCCGATGGCTGCAGCTACGCCAGGAACAGCCAACAGATGGATGGCCCATTTGTTCTGCCAAAACTTCAGCGCATCCAGGTGAAAGGCCGCTTCAAACAGGAGCCCTGGTAGAAACAGCGCGTAGAGCAGCTCTTTTGTAAGATGTGGTGGCTCTATTGCACGAACAGAGCCCAGGACAAGCCCCGCGACCACGAGTGCAACAGTGTACGGAATCTTGATCCAGCGAGCGACCAACGCCACCGCCGTCGCAACCGAGAATAGGGTGACAAAAGCCGTCTCGATGTGCATCTCAGTATACTTCTCCGCGAGCCTTGTCGGTCGTGATTGTAGGCAGCTCCTCACTGCAAGGTGTGTTCCATTTTCGGTCACTTGCCGCTTCGAAAGAGCGGCCCTTTGGCATGAGGAACCGGGCTATCGCCCACTGCAGGAGCGTTCGTAGACAATCGCGGGGAACGGTGTCGCGCGCTTCCGGTCTCCCCTGCTGGCTGTGACATTTTGCTACGGATTGGCAATAGTTCACAGCCAGCTTGGTGCGAGACCTTTCAGACTCTGTCGCCCTCTCTGGTCCATGCTAGGA
>CALMML010000011.1 GCA_937868485.1 uncultured Myxococcales bacterium
CAGGAAGCTTCGCTCCGTCTCCCTTCGCGTCCGCTCCAGGCAGTCCGTCTCCCTTCGCATCCGCTCCAGGAGCCCCGTCCTTCGCGCCATCCGCCTTCGCGTCCGCTTTGCCGTCGCCCGCAGCGTCTTTCTTTTCGTCGCCCGCGCCCTTGCTGTCCGCAGCGTCTTTCTTTTCGTCGCCCGCCTTCGCGCCGTCTTTTTTGGCATCCGCCTGCGCGCCGTCTTTTTTCGCGCCCGCTTCGCCCTTCTTTTCCTGCTGCTTCTTTTCCACCGCATCGGGATTGGTGGAATCCGCCGCCGCTTGCTTCGCGTTCTGTTCCGCCGCGCTCGCTTCTTTCTGCGCCTTCGCTGCTTGACCCGCCGCGTCCGCCGCTTTTTGTTCGACCTGCGCCGCCGCTTGCTGAGCCCCCGCCGCATCGCCACTTGCAACCTTGTCCGTCGCCTTCGCAGCGTCTTCCACTGCCTTGAGCGCCGACTTCGCTGCATCCATCGCCGAGTCACACGCCTTGGCCGCCTGCTTTCGCGCGTTTTCGTCGAACACACCGACCGCGCTCATCGCCGTCGCCATCACGCCTTGACCCGCCGCCATCGCCGACTTGCCCGCGTTGACCGCGCTCTGCGCCAGGCTGCTCGCCGCCGAAATTCCCATCTGCACCGTCGACGACGAAGTACAGCTCGCCAGATCCAGCAGCTTGCTCGCGCCCGCCATCGCCGTCTTGAACTCGGCCTGCGCCGTCGCCATCGTCTGATTGGCGTCCCCGAGCAGCTTTTCCGACGCCGACTTCACCAGCCCCGCCACTTCCTTTGGCGCATCGATCGTGCTCTGGAACGCACCTTTCGCCTGCTCGATCACGTCGCCCGCTTGACCGACCACCCCGTCGACCGTGTCTTTCACCGACAGAACGTGCGCCTTCATCTTCTCGAAGTGACCGCGCATCGTGTCCCAGTGACGCTTGCCTGTCTCGAACAGGTTCTTCGCCTTCACCACCACGTCCATCGCGCCGCTCACATCGAGGTTCTTTGCCTTCTCGATGCCGTCTTTTACGCTCTGGACCAAGTCCTCGACGGACTTTTTCAGCTCATCGACGCACTTTTGCGCATCTTTGATGATCGAGTCGATCTCCGCCTTGATCTCGTCGACGTGCTTTTTGACCTTGTCCTTGGTTTCGTTAAACAGCTTCTGCGCCGACTCACCGACGCCTTTCCACTGATCCACCCGCTGGGTGATCGCCGTCGTCACGTCCGATCCAAGCTGCGTCACCGTGCTCTTGACGCTGCCCGCAAAGCTGCGCGCCGAATCGAGCGTCCGCTGACCCGCACCGACGATCTTGTTTACCTCGGCCTGGACTTCTTGACCGACCGGACCCAGCTCTGCCCACGACAGCCCAGCCAGCTTGCCCTGAAGCTGCTGAATCTTTTGCAGCTTCGTCCGCGCGTCGTCCTGCTGCGACATCGCGTCCGTCACCGTCTTTTGCAGATCATCCACCGACGGACCCGGCACGTCCAGCTGATGAGCCGTCTCGCTCACCTTGCTCATCGTCTCCAGCGCGATCCCTCGCAGCTCGCCCGCCGTGCTCTCGATCTCCGACACGATGCTGCGCGCCGTATCCACCGCTTGCTTCGCCGCCGCGCTCGCCGTCACCGTCACAATCTGCGAGATCTTCTGCGCCGTAGCCTGCGTCGCCGTCGAGATCTCACTGACGCCCGCGTCCACCGCACCACGAATCTCTGCCGCGCCCGCCTTCGCTTGCGACACCACGCCCGTCACATCTTCGCGCGTCGCAGCCAGCGCTTCCTTCGCCGCCGACTGAGCCGCTTCCAGATGCCGCTTCAAGCTCGACGACAGACCATCCGCAGCCACTGCCAGCCCGCCGATCAGCCGCTTGATCGCATCGAAGCACTGCTGACCCTCGCTCACCGCCGACATTGCTGCTTTTTGCGCGTCTTCCGCTCGGTTCTTCGCCAGCAAAAAGTCACGCTTGCTTGCCGCCTGCGCCGCTTCTTTCGCCGCCGCGATCGCCTGCTTCGCGTGCTCAAACGCCGCCGGACCCGCCGTGCTCAGCACCTCAAAGCACGTCGAGACATCCGCGATCACCTTTTCGACCTTCGCTTTGATGTCCGCAAACGCCGCCATTGCCATCTCGACGAGCTGTCGCAGCCTCGCCTCGATGTTCGCCAGCGCCGCCTTTGCCTTGTCGATCAGCGGCCCGACGACCCCCGCCACCGTCGACTTCACCTTGTCGATCGCGTTGACGATCGTGTCTTTGTACGACGAGATCGCCCCGGTGATCTTCGTTACCGCGCCCTGGATCTTGCCGATCACACCGAGCGCGCCCGACGCTGCCGTCTTTTGCACCGACTGCTGCGCGTTGTCGACGACCTTTTTGACCTTTTCGACCGCCTGCTTGACGTCCGACTTGGCCTTTTCGACCGCCGTCTTGGCCTCCGACAGCGCCGTCTTCGCGTCGGCGGCGACCTTGCCCTGCACTTTTTCCACGCCAGCGGCGACGTTTTGAACCGTCTGAAGTCCCTCGGCGGCGACCTTGTTCAGCTCGTCGATGGTCTTTTTGCTGACCTTGTCCACATCCGATCGAACCGAAGCAAGCTGCTGATTTACGTCCATCGCGATTCCCCGTATCTAGCGATTTGTCGAAGCGCCCCGCCCGTCGCTACTGAGCACTTGGCGGACTTCCCGTTGCCGTGCTCGGTGCCGTCGCTGGAGGCGCGCTCGTCTCGGCCTCGATCACCAGCGCTGCCACCGCCTTCACCACGTCGCCCAGGCCCGTCATCAGGTTTTCGGCCACTCCGACGGCATGCTCTGCGCCATCTTTCGCGGCGGAATACGCATCTTTGACATCGGCATGCGCGTCTTTGGCATCTTCCGTCGCTCGCAGCGCAAACTCTTTGGCATCCGACACCGCTTTGACGATGTCTTTGGCCACCGCCCGCGCCGCCGACAGCGTGCCCTTGGCCGAATCGACGCTGCCGCGCATCGCATCGTCGCGAGCCTGCTCCAGGTCCGCCAGCAGCTTGCGAATCGCACTCACTTGCGTCGAAGAAAGCTCAATCGCGCGCTCGGCATTGACCACGTCGACGCGCACATTGGGCCGCTTGAGCACAAACGTATACTTGTTGCCCGCCGTCAGCCCCGAGAGCCGCTGCCCCAGCGTTCGGATCTCACGCTTGATGTCCGCCATCGGTCCCCCCGACAGTGCCGCTGCGTCCCCGCGAACACTGTCCTCGCCCGCCCTCCCAGAGGAGGAACGCAATTTAAAGTAATTTATCTTACCAATTAATAGACGACGCCGACAAGTGCTGACAATCCCACCTAGGGACGGAGCTGCAATCTCATTGTGAGATTCATTACCAACATGACAAAATAATCACTGATGCCCGCACGCATGGGTCGCTCCGAACGGACGCACGATCGCTGGCGGTTTTCCCACCGAACCGGACTCGCTGTCGCCTGTGCACTGACGCTGCTTGTGCCCGCGCTGCCCGTCTGGGCCCAGTCTGGTGCGCCCGCTCCCGTCGCTGCCGATCAGCCCGCGACCCGATCTGGCGCGCCCGTCCCAAGCGAAGCCAAGCAAAACGAGACCGCGTTTGCGCTCCTTGGTGCGCCCCCCAAAGCAGAGGTTCGCATCGACGGAAAGCTGATCGGAATCACCCCGCTCCCGCCTCGCACCGCGCTCGCGCCCGGACCGCACCAGATCGTGATCAGCCGCCGAGGCTATTCGACCTTCAGCTCCGACTTTACCGCGATCGAAGGCCGCATGGTTGCCGTCGAGGTGGAGCTTACGCCGCTGCTCGCCATCCTCAAGGTATCGAGCGATGTCCCCGGCGCTCAGGTCTTTGTCGACGAAGATCTTCGAGGCGAAACCCCGCTAGAGCTAGAGCTACGTCCCGGTCCCCACGTCGTTCGCGTCCGTCGCATCGGCTACTTCGAGCAGACCTGGAGCGTCGCCACCGTCGCTGGAGAGCAGTACGATCGCGACCTCATCCTCGAAATCCAGCCCGAGCAAAAGCGCCGCGAAGAAGCCGTCTTCAAGACCGAAAAGCGCTGGTATTCCCGCTGGTGGGTGTGGACGCTCGCCGCCGTCGGAGCCAGCGGAGTCGCCGCCGCCATCGTCACGCCCATCGTGCTGTCCCGCCGATCCGACTGCGACAAGCTCGACGGCGAGGTCTGCTTCCCCATCAGCGTTATGCCCGCCAGCCTACAGCTTGGCCTGACGATTCCGCTCAAGTAAGCCCCGCAAAAATCGGCCTTTTTGGCCCAATTCGCCCACGTTCTGCCAAATTCCGCCGCATTCCGCGCCACAGCCCGTCTTGATTTCGCCGGTACGAGCGCGTTTACACACCTTCGAGCGGCTGCTAGGATGCGCCCACTTTCACTTGGCTGGTTCGGAGTTTACGTACATGCAGCGACGTGCGGCGCAAAGACGTCTTGGGATTCGGACAAGCGGGCAGCTTCCGCTGTGGAAGCAAGCAGCAGTTCCGACGGTGGCACTCTGTCTCCTCGGAGCTTCGTCTGAAGGCCTGGTCAGGGCCGAAGAAGCGCAGCCCGCCGACAGCAAAGCGGCCCCCGCGGTGCCATCGACCCCGGTGACCATCGCAGAACGACCGCTTGAGGTCTCTCTCATCGTCGGAGCGCACTTCTTTTCTTCGACGGCAGCACTTGGTCGCAGCGACTATGCCGCACCGGGCAGCGATCTCCGTCACAGCGCGGCGATCGGTGCGCGCATCGGCTACGGACTCAGCCGACACTTCCTGCTCGAAGGTGAGTTCGTCGCGATGCCGACGCAGCTTGCCGAAAAGCCCGCGCAAGTGCTCGTCTACACCGGACGAGGCCACCTGATGTTCCGCTGGCCGTTTGGCGGAAACGATCGCTTCCAGCCGTTCATCCTCGCCGGTGGTGGCGCCATTGGTGTTCGTCCCGATCCCGGCCTGCCGCTGCGCAGTGAAGTGCTGGGTGCCTTCCACGCTGGCGCCGGTATGCGCTTCGATCTGAACCGCTGGGTCGGTCTGCGCGTCGACGGACGCATCGTGCTGGTGCCCGAGATTCGGACGCCGAGCTTTACGCCCGACTACGAAGCACTGGCCAGCGTCTACGGACGCTTTGGCTTCGGTAGCGACAAGCCCGCCGAGCCGCCCAAGCCGATCGACATCGATCAAGACGGCATCCCCGACAAAGAAGATCGCTGTCCCAGTGAAAAGGGCCCGACGGAAAACAGCGGCTGCCCCGATCGCGATGGTGATGGCGACAGCATCGTCGATCGACTCGACAAGTGTCCGCAGCAGGCCGGTCCGACGGAAAATGGCGGCTGCCCCGACGTCGATACCGACAGCGATGGCGTGGTTGATCGTCTCGACAAGTGCCCGACGGAAATCGGCCCGCAGGTCAACCAAGGCTGCCCCGATATCGACACCGACAGCGATGGCATCGTCGATCGACTCGACAAATGTCCGCAGCAGTCGGAAACCGTCAACAACTACCAAGATCAGGACGGCTGCCCCGACGAAGTTCCGTCCAGTCTGGCGCGCTTTGTCGACAAGAAGATCGAAGGCGTTCAGTTCCTGCCAAACAAGGCGGATCTGGTGCCCAGCTCGTTCACCGTGCTCGATCAGGCGGTGGCAGCGCTGGCGGAAGTGCCGACGGTGCGACTCGAAGTCCAAGGCCACACCGATAACGTCGGCAATCCCAACGACAACCTGACGCTGTCGCAGGCTCGTGCCGACGCGGTGAAGGCATACCTCATCAGCAAGGGCGTGGACGCGACGCGGCTGCAAGCGGTTGGCTATGGCTCGACGCGACCCGTCGCAGACAATGGCCAAGCAACCGGACGCGCGCAGAACCGCCGCGTCGAGTTCAAGCTGATTCCGCCCGCTCGCCCGACAGTGATTCGCAAAGCCCCAGTGGCTCCGGCAAATCAAAC
>CALMML010000012.1 GCA_937868485.1 uncultured Myxococcales bacterium
TCTCTGTGAATGATTCCTTTGGAGTGGGCGATGGTCAGGACTTCTGCGACTTGCCAGCAGATCTGTAGCGCGTGAATTGGCGCAAAGGTCTGTCCTTGATCGTGAATTTTGCGCAGGCGTTTTCCTAGGCTGTCGCCGCGCAGATACTCCATGACCAGATAGACCGTTCCGTCGGGAGAAGTCCCAAAGTCGGACACCTGAACAATGCTGTGATGTTCCAGTCGGCTCAGCGTCTTGGCTTCCGCAAAGAAGCGCTGAAGCGCGATCTGGTTGGATGCGATGTTGGCGTGAAGCGTCTTGATGGCGACCCTTCGTTCCAAGGATGTATGTCTGGCTTCATACACCGCACCCATTCCGCCTTCACCCAGCAGGCGAAGGATCTCATATTGACCGAGCGTGTGTCCTGTCTTGAGAGCATGCATGAGTCAGCACTTGCAGAGGAATCACCCGCAGTTGATTGCAAGAGCCGTTCCGCTCCGCTCTGTGCGCCCAAGCTTGTCTGTGACTGCGCGTGAGGTGATTCCGTTCGCGGATGATGTGCGTGTTCACAGACAGCGAGTACAGATGTGCGTACAAGAGGAACCGTCGTGCGTGTTCTGCCAAGCAGATCGCGCAGTCGCAGCGCCAAAGGAGTCTGTCTGTTTCGCGAAGGAAGGAGTGATGAAAGACGAAGCCGGAGCGGCGAAAGGAGTGCGCTGATTACGCCTCAGGAGCTGTCCGAACGTCGCTACGGAGAGTAGTGCAAGATCGTTGCATTATCGCCGACTGCGTAGACGTTGGTGGGACTGGTTCCCCACACCGCGTGCAGGTTGGCGCTGACGTTGGATGTCATCTTGGTCCAGGTTGTTCCGTCGAAGCGAAGGATCATTCCGCCATCGCCGACCGCGAGTACGAAGTTGTCTCCGCTCGACCACATGGCGCGGATGGTGGTGGTTCCGGCCCCTGTGTTGGGCGTTGCGGTCCAGCTGTTTTCGACCATCTTCACACCGGCTGCTGGGGTGACGACGCGCTGAAGGATGGCGCCACCATCGCCCGCTGCGTAGTGAACGCTGGTGGTTCCGCACAGCATGGAGTGAATGTTGCCAGTGATGCTGCCGCCCGCAGCCATCTGGGTGGTGACTGCCTTGTTGCCATCCCATTCCGCAGCGAAGGCCTTTCCAGAGACGGGAGCGCCTCCCAAAAACAGATCATAGGTGGTCTTGGCGGGAAGCTGACAGATCGAGTGAAGGTTGGCGCTTCCGATGCTACCGGAGACGAGGGTTCCGCCGCTCGATAGGATCAGCGTGGTTCCGGCATCGCCCACCACAAACGTGTTGGGAGACGCATTGTTGCCAATGGCAATCGCGCGCAGGTTCGCGTTGGTGCCTACGTTGACTTGGGTAAAGCCGCCACTGCTCCACTTCAGCAGCGTTCCACCGTCTCCGGCGACATACGTAACCGACGCTGCGGGCTTGCCAACCGCTGCATGCAGGGTCTTGGACGCGACGGTCCCAGGAATCGGAACAGCGCTCCACGTTGCGCCATTCCACTGATAGGCGGCGCCACCGTCTCCCACTGCCAAGATGTTGCTGGGGGCGTTGCCGCCGATTCCGTGAAAGTTCGGGACCACAGCGGCGCTGGGAACGGACTCTTTGCACCAGCCGACGCAGCTAGAAAACGCCGCTTGAATGACGGTGTCTTGGTTGACCGTGACGACGCAAGGGGTTGTTCCCGCGCAGCCGCCACCCGACCAGCCAGTGAACAGACCAGCGGTGGGCTTGGGCGTGAGGGTGTACTTGGTTCCCTTTGTGACCGTCAGGGTGCAGCCGTTGCCAAGACCATCACAGCTGATTCCGTTGGGATCGGAAACAACCGTTCCGATTCCCATTCCGATGTTGGCAACCTGGACAGACAGCGTCGCGCCATTGCCGCACAGCGGAACGGTAGACAGGGCCAGCGATGGATCAAAGATTCCGTCGCTGTCGATGTTCACCAGCGCAGTTCCGGTCGCAAGGATACAGCTGTTGGGACCATACATCGTGACTTCAAACGAAGCCTGTCCGCGCGTTCCCACAGGAAAGGTGACTCCCAGCAGATCATAAGGAGCCTCTGTGAAGCTCTGTGTCCGTTCCTGCGGACTCCCTGCTGCATCAGGAATGGTCACTTTGAGCGCGACTGTGGTTGCTCCTGGGTCCACTGGTGCAAGGTGCAGACGAACGATCGGTCCGTCATGACTGCCATCGGTGCTGGAGTTTGAACAGGAGGTGAGCGAAAGGATCAGCAACAGGATTCCGAGCGGACCCAATAAGAAGGGACGGAATCGAGACAGCCAGTGAGAGCGTCCGTGTCTTGCCATCACACATCCTCCATATGCGCTAAGAATCGACTCCGCACCGTTGTGCTGCACAGGTGATGCTGCGCGTCACTGCGGAACGCTAGAACTGAAACGAAAAGGTGTTGCTCGGTAGCGTGCGATCCATGGTGGTGGGAGTGCTGCGCGTACCAATCACCACTCCGGCTGTGACACCGGCTGCGACGACGGCAGCTCCGCCCAGCGCGACCCAGAACCACCACTTTTTATAGACCGGCGCTTTTTCCATCACGATGACGGGTGCGGGGTCTGCTCCGCTTGCGAGCTTGCGCTCGATCTTCTGCTTCTGACCGTCTTCCACCACGACATCGACTTGCTCGGATCGGAAGCCGACGTGGCGCAGCACCACCTTGTGTGATCCTGCAAAGGTGACGCGCTTATACGGCGTGATGCCAAGCTCTGTTCCGTCGACAAACACGGCGGCTCCCGATGGCTCTGATCGAACCTCCAGACCGCCGCGTGGACGCGCTACACACTCGATCACCGCGCGCTTGACCATGTCGCCCAGCTTTTCCGCTGCTTGCTTGTCCGTACAGGCTGCGCACTCTTCGGTAAGCTTTGCGCCCATCGCACCGACTTCCACATCCAGGATCTCTACGCTGAGCTTCCACGCGGTGGCGGCCTTTCCTTCCCCGCTGCCACGCTTGACCCGATAGCGCGTCACCAGCTGACTATCGAGCAGTCTTCCCAGTCGCTCGTAACACAGCTCGGTGTGACAGCCTTGAAGTTGGGCTTCTCCGCTCAGTGTGGCTTCCAGATCTCCAGCAGGAATCAGGCTCAGCTGCTGCGACTTGAGCGCGGACTCTGTGGTGTGGCGGAGCAGCGTTACATCGTCTTTGCTGAGCTCTCCTTCGAGCTGTGGCTCGACGATGAGCGCGCTCGCTGCTGCTGCATCACGCTGGGACAGACAGAACACCGCAAAGAAACCGAACGCCCACAAGACGCTGCAAAGGAGCTGCTGTGAAAAGCGTGTCCAAGGCTTGCCATTGATAGCCATCCTGGCCCCCTCTACGCCGAATGCTGTGATCCTTCAGTGTTTTCATCTTACGCGATGAGCAACGTGAAAGATCAAGCGTGCGCTACGTGAGCGGAATCCCAGCGAAAAAGCAGCGGAAGGAATTCGGATTCAAAAAAGACAGCAAGATCGGGCAGCAAGCAAGCGTGGACAGCATGAAACAGAACCGCCGGAGCTGCACACTCCGGCACCTGATCACAGGTCCATAGGAAGCGGGATGGGTCAGACTTACGGAGCCATGATGCGACCCGGTGCGCCGCCGGTTCCATCTTGGGTGTGGCAGGCGTTGCAGTCTCCGTTTGTCTGCGCAGCGTTCATCGCGCGGACCTTGTTTCCTTGCTTGATCTTGACGGTGTAGGGGAATACCAGCGTGGACGCACTGCTGCGGAGCATGAAGTTGCCGCTGCTGTTGGGAGTCAGTGTGGACACGGTTCCTTTGGAATCGGTGATCTCTACGGTGATGGTTCCGCTGCCGCTGGTTCCTACGCAGGAATCGGGCTCATGCGCGGTGGGATACACCGTTCCGGCAAGCTGGAACTTGGGGGCTTCGCTGCTTGCTGCGTGACAAGTGATGCAAGCTCGGCCCGGAAGCATCGTCGAGGATGCTTTTCCCATCCATGTGACTCCGCTGGTGCAGACCAGCGGCGTGTTGTACGGATTGCTGCTGGTTCCGCAGCTTCCCATCGGTGTTCCGGCGTTGACCCACGCTTGCAGGACCGCAACATCGGACGCAGGCGGTAGTCCAGAAGGAGGCATCGGTCGCGCAGGATCTTGCATCCGTACGATGGCGCGCTCGATCAGCTTTTTGGTGGGATCAACCATCGATGCTGCGGTGACATCGGCGTACGTCAGCAGCTTGGGAAGTCCTGATGCGGTGCTGCTGTGGCAAGCGGTGCAAGTCTTCGATAACACTTGGCTCACATCGCAGGGGATTCCGCTGCTGGCTGTGCTGCCGTCGCCGCTGCTTGTCATGTCGAGCACATCGAGATACTGCGGTGGTTCTTCCTGGCAACCGGACAAGGATCCCAGAAAGAGTCCTGCGCACAGCAGACTGCCGAGCAGCTGGGTGGGCTGTATGACTGTTTGGACAGAGCGACGTACACGGGCTGGTAAGGAATAAGTCATGGCTGGTTCTCCGTAGTCGAAGCGGGCGCTGCGTAAGATGGTGCTTACATCGCGCCAGAGTGTTTCCTGATAGGAGTGGCTACGATGTGTCCGTTTCGTGCAACAAAACAGACACAAAGCGACAGATTTTTTTATTTGGCGACCGATCTAACGAAACTTGCGACGACTATCTTTCCGAACGAGGTTCGTAGCTTGTCGGACCGTGACGTGAGGGTTTTACAGGACCTCTCTGTTGCGCTAGAAGTTCGGGTATCAACGTGTAGCGTGGTCCGCCACGCAAACGGAGCCGGAGAGCCCAATGTCCGTGAGCAACCGAACTTCAGATCGTAGCGTCCTGGTCCGATCGATGAACCTCTCTCTGCGCATCAGGCGCTGGTCTGTGCTGTGTCTGTGGCTCGCGGCGTATTCCGTTTGCTTCGCCCAGCCAGCCAAGTCAGAGAGCGCTCCGACGGCAGCGACTTCTTCCGACAAACAGACAGAGTCCGCTGCCCAGCCCGCTGCAAGTGGTGGAGATCTCAGCTTTGATCTGTTTGAAGATGACAAAAAGAAGACAGAGTCTCCTGAGCAGGCCAAAGCAGCGGTGGATGCCGCACTGGCGACAGAGAAAGCGGGACGGATTCGCCGGGCGATGCTGACCACGCACCAAGCGATGGGATTTTCAACGCTCGCGGCGCTGGCAACCACCCTGGTGATAGGACAGTTCAACTATCAGGACAAATACGTAAATGGTCAGTTTACGGGCCGCTTTGAGCGCGCTCACCTGGGACTTGGCATCGCGACCTCGGTGATGTTTGCGACGACGGGATCGCTGGCGCTCTTTTCCCCCGACCCGTATCCGAAAAAGTATCGGCTAGATACCGCGATGATTCACCGTGTAGCGATGGCAATGGCGACGGCAGGCATGGTGACGCAGATGGTGCTCGGACCGATTGTGGACTGGCGAACGGGACGACTTGACCAGCCTCGGCTTGCGCTCGGACACTTGATCACTGGGTATGCAACCTTCGCATTTATGGCGACGGGAACCATCGCGTACTTCTTCTGACCGTTAGAATCTTTTGACCCCGATCCCTCGTCCTAACCTAAGCGGAGGAAACATCCATGCGTAGCTCGATCTTGTTGGCCCTTCTTCTTTCCGTCTCTCCTGCGTTTGCACAGACGGCTGCTGCACCTGCGCCCGCACCGGCTGCCGTTCCTGCTGGCACCAACCTTACGGTGAGCACCAAGGACAGCAGCATCACCTATCGACTCATTCACAAGCTGCACAAGTTTGACGGAGTCAGCAAAGCCGTTGAAGGTCGTGCTCGCATTCTTCCCGACGGAAAAACGCAAGTTGCGATTCGTGCCAAGGTCGATTCCTTTGACTCTGGAAATGCCAACCGTGACTCCCACATGAAAGAGACTGTGGAAGCCGCGCGCTTTCCGCAGGTTGAGCTCAAGGCCCAAGGCGAGGCTCCGATTCCTGCTTCGTTTCCTGCCACTGTGGACCGCACGTTCAAAGCAGAGCTGAGCTTTCACGGAATCAAAAAGACGCTCGATGTGCCGGTGAAGCTGACCTACACAAGTGCGACCGGAATCCGCGCCGAAGCACACCTTACGCTCAGTCTCGATGAGTTCAAGGTCGAGCGACCGAGCCTGATGTTCGTCAAGATCGACGACGCGATGCAGGTTGACGTATCCCTTGGCTTTACGCCGTAACGGCTGCGAGCGCTGCGCTTTCTATGAGGTCTGTGATGTTCATGAACCCACGACTTGGCATTGCCGTGCTGGCGATGTTCGGTCTTTCTGCTTGTGCCGAAGTCAACCTGGATACGGCACCAGGCGCAGCGGCTGGCTGCGAAGATCCGACGGAAGACAACTTGGTTCCGCAGGCTCCGATGCTGCCGGGCCGAAGCTGCATGGCTTGTCATCGTCAAGGCGGACAAGCAAGCGGAGCCGTCTGGACTGCCAGCGGAACGGTCTACGGGAGCGGCTCCAGCGCGTGCAACAGCGGCGGACTGGAAGGCGTCAAGGTCGAGCTTGCCGATGAAAATCGCAAGATCCTCATCACGCTGTACACAAACCGCAGCGGCAACTTCTTTACCGCAGAGCCGCTTCAGTACGAAAAGCTCATCGCGCGCGTCAGCAAAGACGGCAAGATCAAAGAGATGTCCACGCCCGTTCCTTCGGGAGACTGTGCGGGCTGCCACAATCCCACCGGACCGGCGGGCGGTCGCATCTACTTGAACTAGCGCGCGGTGTGCGTGCGCAGCGGTGGTCGCTTAGGGAAGG
>CALMML010000013.1 GCA_937868485.1 uncultured Myxococcales bacterium
ACAGTCCGGGCTGTTTTTCCGACGGAGCGCGTCCCGCTTCGCTCAAACCAGCCAACATGTTGGTTGCGCTGCTGCCGGACGGATCGGCGCAGGTGAAGCTGGTCGACTTCGGTGTCTCTGCGCTGCTGTCGGCCCAGGTGAGCGCGGAATCGGAGCCCGATCTGTCCTCCGCCCACAGTGAGGAGCTTGTTCGTCGACTCCCGGCCTCGGCCTACCTAGAGACCCAAGATCAGCACAGTCCGTCTTCGCACAGTCCGTCCGCGCAGACCGCGCCACCGTCCCATGCTGGCGTCGATGATCCGGCGGAGCGCTCTCCCAGTCGAGCCTTTGCTCTGACGCAGACAGGCATGATCATGGGCACGCCGCTCTACATGGCACCGG
Organism: uncultured Myxococcales bacterium; assembly: GCA_937868485.1. GTDB lineage: Bacteria > Myxococcota_A > Polyangia > Palsa-1104 > JAEUJZ01 > JAEUKA01. The sequence goes on from CALMML010000013.1 coordinate 382, forward strand.
AGCTGGCCAAGGGAGCCAAGCTGGCCAAGCCGTCCTCGGATGTGTTTGGTTTTGGGGTGATTGCCTACGAGCTATTGACCGGGCGTCGTCCGTCGGAAAATCCTCCGATGCTGCTGCGCTTTAAGCCCGGAAAGACCTGGTTTATGCCCCTGCGTGATCGCAATCCCAACGTACCGAACGCCGTGGCTGTCCTCATCGAGCGCTGTCTGGAGGTGAATCCTTCCCTGCGACCCACTGCGGAAGAGCTGGTTGCATCGCTGCGCAGCACCGAGCAGACACCGTAACGCCACTCTCTTTGCAATAAGAGGCGCACAAGATACCTGTTTTGCTGCGCACGTAGTTCTTGATCCGCAAATTTTGAGTCCCGTATCATCTGCGTTCATGCGTCGGATAGACCGCGACCTTATCGATGTGCTCAAGTGGGTTGGCTTTGCGCCTTGGTCCCTGTTCTGGATGTCTGCGGCCATCGGGTACGGGCTGATCTTTCGCAAAGATCCGCATACGCCGCTGTCGTGGGCTCGTCGCTATTGGAGCCCCGGTGCCGCCGTGATCTCCGGCTGTGAGCTGACGCAGCATGCCGGCTTTGTGCCGCAGCCCGGAAAGCCCTACATCTTCATGATGAACCATCAGTCGATGTTCGACATTGTCTGTGCGTTCATTCACGTTCCGGTCAACCTTCGCTTCATCGCAAAAAAGATCCTTCAGTCGATTCCGTTTCTCGGCTGGTACATGACCGTCACTGGCATGATCTTCGTCGACCGGCGCAACCGAGAACAAGCACTTCAGAGCCTTCAGGATGCCTGTGACAAGATCCGCAGCGGCATTCCCATCTTGGTCTATCCCGAAGGCACGCGATCGAAAGACGGAACCATTCTCCCCTTCAAAAAAGGTCCGTTTATGTTTGCGCTGCAAGCGGGCGTTCCCATCGTTCCGGTTGCGATCAACGGCAGCATCAACATCCTGCTTCCGGGCAGTCCGTTTGTGCGTCCTGGCAAAGTAGACATCGTGATGGGACAGCCGATTCCGACGGAAGGACTGACCGTTCAGGATCGCGATGCACTGATGCAGCGAGTCCGTGACGCGATCATCGATCTTCACGTTCAGATCGGTGGCAAAGGCGGCGACAAAGCGCAGGTTCTGGCCGCTGAAGGAAAAGAAGGCGTCTCTGTCACCGAGTCTGAGTAGTCTTCCGCTGTCTTCGCGCGCTGCCGCGATTCCTAAGCGATTCCTAAGCAATTCCTAAGCAATTCCTAAGCGATTCCTAACGGATTCCTACGCGATTCCTATGGGCTGCTGTTGCTTCTGCGCGGCGGCAAGGAACAGGCACGCTGTATGTCGTCATCGCAGCGTGTATGAGCACTTGGGTCGTGCTCGCTACACGCAAGTTACTTGCAAAAGAAAGCGTCCATTTCATAGAATGCGAGAGAAAAACGAGCGAATGCGCGGCCCTACATGCAAACAAGTAGCATCTACAGCGTGCGCAACTGATGCCGTTTCAGGGGCGCTTGGATGATGCTGCGTGCAAACAGAGTGCTGTGGACTGCGGGTGTGCTGGCGGCGTTGTCTGCTCCCGCTGCGGCCACTGTGGATACGATCGTAAAGGGTGTCGTACGCGATGATGTACTGACACCCGTATCCAGTGCGACCGTGGGACTGTATGACCGTCGCGGACGACTTTTGCGTGAGCTACGGACGCAAGAAGACGGAACCTTTGCCTTTGTCGGCATTCCCTTTGGTGAATACGAAGTTCGCGCCAAAGCAGAAGGACGAACAGAGTCCCGACAGAGAGTCCAAGCGGGCAGCCAAAGTAGTGCAGAAGTTGAGCTATTCTGCGTCGCCCAGAGCGCTGTGTCCGTCATTGTCGAAGAGCGTGAGCTACCGCAGCCAAGTCGCGCCGCTGGTTCGGTGCAGACGCTTGGCAAAGAAGCGCTCAAGGCACTTCCCAAAGGAGAAGATCGTCCGATTACAGAGGTCGTGACGACGCAGCCAGGCTTTGTGCAAGATGCGTTTGGCAATGTCTATGCACGCGGAAGTCACTCGAACATTCAGTATCAGATTGATGGGATTCCCATTCCTGACTCGGTTGGGAATCTGTTTGCGCAGTCGCTGCCGGTGCGTCTGATTGAATCGCTGGAAGTGATCACGGGCGGAATGCCTGCGGAGTTTGGGAATCGTCTTGCCGCCGTCGTCAACATCAACACGCGACGGGGCGGAAACACGATCGACGGACTTGCGCAGCTTCGCTACGGTTCCTTTCAGACGCTGGAATCGAGCGCGTATCTGTCCTATGGACAAGGTCCGGTTTCCTTCTTTGTTGGTGGCAGCTTTATGCAGTCGCAGCGGATGCTTGATCCACCGTCGATCACGCCGATTCTGCATGACGATGGACACAGTGCGCGGCTGTTTGCGCGCATCGACTACGCACCGACCACGCGCGATCGGATCGAGCTGTTTGCAAACTACGCGAAAAATCGCTTCGAGATTCCGATCGATCCGACGGTGGTTCCGCTCGATCCGCAGCGTCCAGACTTGATTCGTCCGCGTGATTCCTTTGGCAATGAATCCCCCGCGTATGTTCCGCATGACACCGATGGAACAGAGACAGAGCATGAGCTGTTCCTTTCGCTGTCGTGGGTTCATTCCTTTGACAAAAGGAGTCAGATTCAGATCGCTCCTTACTACAAGCTTTCGCTCGGTGCGCTGTCGTCCGATCCAGCGCATGCACTGGGTGCGCTGGCCGATCCGGGAACCATTGTCAGCGACGTGAATCGGCGGGCAGATCATGTTGGTGCGGTGGCTCATTACTCGCTGCAAGCGGGGCGTCACCTGATCAAAGCAGGTGCGCAGCTAAACCAGCTGCAAGGCGCAACCGACTACACGCAGTATGTACGCAGCGACGCGGATCCCAGCGGAGGCATCGCAGACAGTGTGAGCGGAGTGGATCAAACGCGTGCGCTGCTGGTGGGCGCGTATCTGCAAGATCGCTTTGAAACCGGTCGCTTTGGACTGCATTACGGAGTCCGTTTTGATCTTCAGCGTGTCATGCTGTCCGACGGAAGTGCGAGCAATCAGTGGGGCGTCAGTCCGCGTCTTGGTGCGTCCTTCGCATTTGTCAAAGATCTGATCGGAAGGGTCTTTGTTGGCGTTCTGTTTCAGCCGCCACCACCGCTTGATTTGGGAAATGCTGCGCGCGTACTTGGGGTCATTCCAGCGACGGAAAGTGTTCCCTATGACATCCAAGCAGAGACTGCGCTGTACGGGGAACTGGGACTGTCTGCGCGTCTGTGGAAAAAGCTCAAGCTGTCGGCCACTGGCTGGGGAAAGTATTCCTACAACCAGTTTGACAACATCGCGCTGGGGGCGACAAACCTCATCGGTTCCTACAACTTTGAACGCGGTCGCAGCGTCGGTGTCGAGCTATCCGCAGAGCTGGTCTTCCGCGAGTATCTGAGCGCGTTTGCGAACGCAACGTGGCTGATTGCGCAAGGACAAGGAATCGCATCTGCGAAGTTTCTGTTTGATGCAGAGCAGCTTGCGGACACATCGTGGCAGACGCTGGATCACGCGCAGTCTTGGACTGCCAATGCCGGGGTGACGGTGTCTCACAGCGGTGCGTCGGTGACAGCGCTGGCTGCGTACGGATCAGGACTGCGTACGGGACCGCACAATGATCAGTCTGTTCCGCAGCATCTGCGCGTGGATCTGACCCTTCAGTATTCCTTTGATCAGCTTCCGCTTCGTCCGCGCGTGGCCATCGACATCATCAACTTGTTCGATGCGCACTACGCATATCGGATTGGCAATGCCTTCGTCGGAAGTTCTTATGCTGCGCCGCGCTCTGTGTTTGCGCGACTGGCGATTCCGCTGGATGTGGCAGGAGGCGCGCGATGAGGCTCTGTGGCTTGCTTCTCGTCGGTGTGGCGCTGTACGGACTTGTCTCTTGTTCGCGTGAAACAGGACTTCCTGATCCTCCGCTGCGTGCGCTGGTTCCGTGCGTGGCCGATGCTGGACCGGACGATCCACTGGCTTGTCCTGACCCTGCGGAATCCGCACCGGATCTTGGTGCCCCCGATGGATCTACCGACTGATTCGCGCGCGTTGGGACTACGGCTGACACAGCGGTGGCAGCGCAACGTCACCCAAGAACCGCTCGCGCTCGTCTCGACTGAGATCGCGTCCAGCCAGTCGGCACGCTCGACGAAGCCACGACGACACCGACAGATCCCACACCCGCAGCGAGCCATCGAGGCTGACCGTATATGCCTTGGTTCCGTCGGGACTCTGCGCAACTGCCGTCACCGATCGAACGTGTCCAACGAGCCCCGGACCCAGCGCTTGCTGCGACGACACATCCCACAGCCGCAGCGTCTCATCCTCGCTGACTGACGCCGCCACCCGTCCGTCGGGAGAAATCGCCACTTGGCTCACTCGACCGCTGTGACCGCGCAGTGGCTGACCGATGGTCTTTCCCGTCGCCAAGTCCCACAGCCGCAGCGTCTTGTCTTCGCTTCCGCTCAGCAGCCGCTCACCGTCGGGCAGAAACTGACAGCTCGTCACCGGATAGCGATGTCCCACAAGCGGCGCTCCGACGGCTTGTCCCGTCTGAACATCCCACAGCCGAATTGTCTGATCGTGACTCGCCGAGCACAGCCGCTTGCCATCCCGAAAGAACGCGATGCTCCACACCGCGCTGCCATGACCGCGCAGCACCTGCCGTTCCTTCCCGCTTCGCACATCGAACAGCCGCACCGTCGCATCAAAGCCCGCAATCGCCAGGGTTTCCCCGTCGGGAGAAAATGCCAGCGCGTTCACCAGCTCCTCGCTCTGCACAAGCTGCTGCGACGATCCGCGTGCCACATCCCACAGCTTGACCACCTTGTGAAAGTCCGCCGAAGCCAGCCGTTTTCCGTCGGGAGACAGCCCAAGCGCACTGATGCTTCCCTCGTGTCCCGTCAGCACCCGCTGTCGAGAAAGTCCCTGCTCCGTGATGCGCCACAGCTCCACTTGCTTGCCCCAGCCGCCAATCGCCAGGGTCTTTCCGTCGCTGCTCTGCGAAATGCTCGACAGCTCGCTGTCCAGAACGTGGGCTTCCAGCTCCAGCGGCGAGCGCTCGTCGATCTGTAGCTCCAGCAGTCGCCCGTCGTCGGTTGCGCTCCACAGCGACTGTCCGTCGGGACGAAGAATCAGCGACTGAAGCGCCCCTTGCCGAGGCCGCAGCGCCGGTCCAAACGTCAGTCCCGTCTCGGGCCGCCACCTGCGCAGCTCACCGTCCCAGCTAGACGAAATCAGCAGCGTTCCCGACGGAGAAACCGCCAGCCCGCTCACCGACAAGCGATGCCCTTTCTGTGGCTTCCCAATCGGCTTTCCCGTCGTCACATCCCACAACAGCACGTTGCCTTCCCAGTCGCCCGCCGCCGCCAGCTTGCCAATCAGCGCCACCGCACGCACCGTGTTGGGCGCCCCGAGCAGCACTTGCTGTCGTCGCGCCGTCCGCGCATCCCACAGTCGCACCGTCTGATCGTCGCCGCCCGAGAGAAGCTGCTTTCCATCGGGACCAAAGCGCAGCGCCATCACCGCCCGCTGATGTTCGCGCAGCGGCGGACCGGCCAGCTCTCCCGTCTGCTGATCCCACAGCATGATGACGCCATCGTCGCTGCCCGTCGCCATCAGCTTTCCGTCGGGGCTCGTCGTAAGCGATCGAATCGCCGTCGTGTGTCCCGCAATCGGTGTTCCTATCGCCTGACCCAGCGACGCATCGGCGTCGACGTTCCATGCTCGCAGCAGCTTGTCGGTGCCCGTCGAAAACAGTCGCTTGCCATCGCTGGAAAAATCGAGCGCGGTCACTTCTCCGCTGTGCGCGTTCCAGCTTGTGCGCTTGGGCTTTCCGCTTGGCTCGTCGATGAGCCAGATCTGTCCGTCGGAAAACCCAGCAGCCAGCGTCTTTCCGTCGGGAGACTGACTGAGCGCACGCACCGGCTGACCACCCAGATGAATCATCCGTCGCAGTGGCACCCGTCGAGCCAGAAGCTGAAGCAGCAGTCCTTCCGACTCCGCGCCGCGTCCCAGCGTCTCCGCTGCCACCCCAAGCAGCGCCGCCAGATCGGGCGCATCGTCGCGATAGACCGCCGCTTGCGCCGTCAGAAATCGCTGCGTCGCCAGCTTTTGCTTTTCCGTCGCCAGCTTGCGCGCTTCCGCTTCGGACTCTGCCCAGTGCGTCGCTTGCTCTTGCCGTACCTTGGCCCACCGTCGCTCACGCAGCGCCCACAGCAGCAGCACCGTCGCAGAACCGAGTAAGAGCAGCGTCATCGTCGCTGTGATCCGCCACAGCCGAGCCCGCGCCGTCTCTCGTTCTTTCTGCAGCCGCAGCGCCTGACGCGCCTGTTCAATCGCCGCATCCCGCGCCGCCGCTTCGCTTCGTTCGATCTGGGTCCGACTGTCTGCGACGAGCATGCGCACCGCTTCGCTGACACCTAGCTCGACGGCATCGGCACGCTGGAGAAACTGCTCGGCTTCGCGTGTCTCGACGGGATCGAGTAGACCTCCGCCGCGACTGGCCAGCCGACTGCGCTCCTCGGCATGTTGTTCGAGCCTTCGTCGCAGCCGCTCGGCCTGACGGTGTTCCGACAGCCAGCGTCTCAGCCTGGGCCACGCGCTGAGCATGACTTCGTGCGACAGATCGACGCGAACCTCTGGTTTTTCACTCGGACGCGCTTCGCTGGGTGCTTCGGGGCCTGGATCGGATCCGACGCTGGTGGTGATGAGCCGCGCCCGCACCAGCTGCTGAAGCAAGGCTTCCGTCTGAGCCTTGTCGTCATCGGCGGAAAACAGCGCGCTCCACGCTTGCTGTCGTCGAGTATGCGGACGACCTTCGCCAAACTGCGTCAGTCGCAGCAGTGTTCGACGACACAGCCTCTGCTCTGGCTCGGTGCGCTTCGACAAAAAGGCCTCGGCGTGCAGCGTCAGCGCCGCGCCAAGTCCACTCACCGACAGCGCATCGCTTGTCTGATTGGGATCAATCAGCGTCGCCAGATCTTCATACGCGCGCAGCGAAAGCCGTCGCCCTCGTCGTCGCTCCCACAGCAGCACCAGCGTCTCTTGGAGCAGCGGCAGCGCACCTGGCTCGTCGGACACTTCGCTGCGCAGTCGCTCGATCAAGTCGGAATCGACGCGCACACCTTGCTGCCGAGCGGGCTCGACGATCGCTTCGATGAGACGATCGCCCAGCAGCGGTGCCACTTCCAGACGCTGCGCGGGCTCAATCGGCCATAGCTCACTCGCCATCAGCTCAGGGAAAAAGTCAGCGCGCAGAACCAGCACCACCGTCACCGTCGGAAGCTTGGTCAGCGTCTGGAGCTGACGGATGAGCGCATGCTGTTCACTGCGACGGTCCGGCCTCAGCACTTCTTCGAGCTGATCGACGATCAAGACCAGTCGCTCGGCCCGCGAGTCCGCAAGCTGCGTCTGCACCTGATTTGTCGTCGGAAGCGCATCAGTCGCGGGACGCAGCAGCCGTGCCGTCAGAGCGCCGTGCAGCTTGGGCACAAGTCCCGCCACAACCAGCGAAGTCTTGCCCGATCCCGACGCACCAATCACCAGCAGCAGACGGTGACGACGGATGTTTTCGACCAGCCAGTCGATCTCGATGCGACGACCGAAGAACCGCGATCCTTCTTCCGACGAAAACGAGACGATGCCTGGATACGGACAGCGCTGTTGCGGCGGTGCGATGCCCAAGGTGTGCAGCGCAGCGACGGGCGCTTCGATCGGACAGGCAAACACGCTGCCCGCGACCGACTTGCCTTGATCGTCCAGCGTCGCCCAGCGCAAAAGTCCTGCGACGGCACCATCGACCCACACCGGAGCGCCCGACAGTCCAGCGAGCGGAGCACCTTGTCCCGCCGCTGCTTCGTCGGAAAAGAGCTGAAGTGCAGGACTTCCGCCAACCTGAGACAGCGTCGAGCGAACCTCTCCACTTATCCACAGTCCGTCGGGACGTGCTTCGGGAAAGCCAACCGACAAAAAGGAACGGACACCTGCCGTCAGATCCTCTTCGCACAGCGGCGACAGCGGCAGCGGCGACACCGGCTGACCTGCTTCGTCACAGACGGAAGACGCCAGCCGCAGCAGCGCAAAGTCCTGCTGGCGATCGTGAAAAAACAGCGTGGCCTCGACGGATGCCGATGGAAACCACAGCCGAACCGGCCCGAGCGCGACCGGCTGATCGGAGTGGCGATCGGCGACGACATGCAGCGCCGTCAGTGCATATCCATCGGCAATCAAGAACGCGGTGCCGCGCTGCTCGCCGTGCGTCGTTTCGACCGTCACCCGTGCAGTGGCCGCATGCAGCTGTCGTCGCTCATCGCTCGCGAGCATCAGCGCATTGCTCCGCCTCGATAGGTTTCGACGGAAGCTTCACAGACCTTGTCGTCGGAAAGCGCCAGTCGCACATAGGTCGGCTTCTGAATGATCAGCTTTTCGTAGCGTCGATCGACGATGTCTCGACACAGACCGCGCAAGGCATCGTCTGAAACCCGAGGATCATCAGCGAACACTTCGTCGGGAACACGCATCAGATCCGCCCAGGTTCCGCTGTTCAAATAGCGTCCTTTTCCGTCGATGGACAGATCGCGAGCCAGGTGCGTATGACCCATCACAACGTAGTCGAAGCGTCCCAGCGACAGAAGTTCCGTCGCTGCGCGATAGAGCGGATCGTCCGGCTCACGCTTGTCTAGATCGAACAGCGTCGGATCACAGAACGCACGCAGCGCACTTCGCAGCGCTGGCAGCCGCGCATCCGCGTCGGGCCCCGACGAAAGCAGCAGCTTGACCCACGACACGCCGCCGCTCCACGTTGACTCTCGCTGCGGGCTGCGAAGGACTGGGCTTGCGGCGATGTCACCGCGTGTAACGTCGCGTAGTCCGTCGCTGCGCAGGCTGGTTTCGCCGCTCGCAAGCAGGGTCAGAAAGTGACGGGCCTGTTCCTGGCCGAGAGCGTCCCCGAGCACGGCGCGTAGCTCTGCGTCGCTGTCGCTATAGCCGCTGCGAAAGCCCAGCTCGCCCCCTGTGGCGCTGCGACTGCCTGGACCGGCGCTGATGTCTCCCGAGCGTGTCGGCAGCGCGGGCGTCGTCAGCTTGTGTTCGCGAGCCGACAGCGCCAGCTTGGCAAGCTGCGTGATCATCTTTTTGGCACTCGGCTCCAGCGCGAGCAGCAGCGGCACCGCCGCCGTCGATTCCGGCTTGAGCAGATCGACAAACGGATAGCGCTGCTTGAGCGGGTTCATCACCTGCGCCACCAGCTGACTGCCTGCCGGGGCCGTCAGCCTGCGATCGCTTGGAATCGGCTGACCGCGCGACAGAAGCGAGCACACCCGTCGCAGCGCATCGTAGTCAATCGCGTTCCAGCCGTCGTAGCGGTTGCCGTGCTCAATCAGCGCGTTGCCGATCGAGTACGCTTCCCCGTCGTACAAAAAGCGCAGCGCCGACTGATCGGGAATGCCGAGCTGTCGTCCAAGCACCTTCCGCACCGCCGGATACGCCAGCTCAATGTCGTGGTTGCCGAGCAGCACCGTCAGCGTATGACCTTGCGCAACCAGCCGTCGCAGCGCCGCGAACACGTCTTGGCTGCGTCCAATCACCGTCTCCAGCAGCTGCTGCGCGACCGCTTCGTCTTCCCGCAGCGGCACCCAGCTGGGCTCGCCCGATCGGCTGTCCTTGGTTGGCTCTGCCAGGAAATCGACAAAGTCGCCGTTGATGACCAGCTCCACCGGGCTGTGTGCGGGCTGCGCGGCCAAGCGAAAGATGAAGTCCGAAAGCGCTGCGGTCTGCGTACAGATCTGAAAGCCGCGCTCTCCTTCGCTGTTCGGCCCCGAGCCACCCAGGTGAAGGTCCGACACAATGTAGGCTGTCCGCCGCTGCTGAGTCATCGCTTGCTCCTTGTTGCGGGCCGCGTGGCCACTTCGCTGCATACCCGCTCACACATCCAGACACTATAGGCGACGAGGTGCGCAAGCCCAAGCCGGCACGCAGCGTGTCCACACATCGCGGACATAAGCTGATAACATTTTGCTATTCAATTCACGTATTTTCATCAAGCTCACGAAGCGGTTGGCTTCATCGACAGGCCGGACCAGCGGGTGACAAGCACCTTTGCGGGCGGACGCCGATAACCAGATCGATTCAACTGGGAGTAAGTGCAATGGCCAAGACGGGTCAGCGCAGGGAAGCGTATGGCGTCTACTGTTTTTTGCGCTTTCTCCGTCGAGAAATTGCTTTCACATTTGCTCTATCGGGAAGTATGAGGGAATGCGCAGCCTGCGGTGTCTGTCTGCAAGACGGAGCCTTTCGTCATACATTCCTCCCGGCTGTGCGTTTTGATTGAAATACAGCATTTGCTTCACTATCGGCATCTGATGAACGTGCGTAATGGAAAGAACGAAATGCTGATTTGTATCGATCAGACGATTGCGCGAAACGGGCAAAGCCTTGGAATTTTCATCGGGTTTGGGTCGCCGCGCGCCTTCGGCTTGCCTGGTTGTGTGCTCGCTCGCGCTTTTGTTTCGCGTTTGGCGTAGGATCACGTCTGGTTCTGTCTGTTTCAATTGGCAATCGCCGGACAGAGCTGCGGCCCTTGGTCGTCGCGTACTCCCATTCGCAGCCACGTTCGCGCACTGGAGGAGAAAACGTCATGAACAAACCCGAATCCCCCGCATCGAAGATCTTCAAAGCCCGGTACGGCAACTTCATCAATGGCCGGTGGGAGGAGCCCCGGAGCGGCGCGTATTTCAAAAACAGCTCGCCGGTAAACGGTCAGGTGTTGTGCGAAGTGGCGCGCTCGAATGCGCAGGACGTGGAGCTGGCGCTCGATGCGGCGCATGCAGCCAAGGATGCCTGGGGTCGTACGAGCGTTGCGGAGCGCGCGGTCCTGCTCAACAAGATTGCGCAGATCATGGAAGACAACCTGCCGCTGCTTGCGCAGGCCGAGACGTGGGACAACGGCAAGCCGATTCGCGAGACGATGGCCGCTGACCTGCCGCTGGCGATCGATCACTTCCGCTACTTTGCGGGCGTGATTCGGGCGCAGGAAGGTGGCATCTCGGAGATCGATCACGACACCATCGCGTATCACTTCCATGAGCCGCTCGGCGTCGTCGGACAGATCATTCCGTGGAACTTTCCGCTGCTGATGGCAACGTGGAAGCTGGCTCCGGCTCTGGCGGCGGGAAATGCGGTGGTGCTAAAGCCCGCAGAGCAGACGCCCGCGTCGGTGCTGGTGCTGGCAGAGCTGATTGGCAACGTGCTGCCGCCGGGTGTGCTCAACATCGTAAACGGCTTTGGACTCGAAGCGGGCAAGCCGCTGGCGTCGAGCAATCGCATCGCCAAGATTGCCTTTACCGGCGAGACGACGACGGGCCGCCTGATCATGCAGTACGCCAGCCACAACCTGATTCCGGTGACGCTGGAGCTGGGAGGCAAGTCGCCCAACATCTTCTTCCAGGACGTGGCTGCTGCCGACGATGACTTCTTTGACAAAGCGATCGAAGGCTTTGTCATGTTCGCGCTCAACCAGGGTGAAGTCTGTACCTGCCCGAGTCGCGCGCTGATTCACGAAAGCATCTACGATCGCTTCATGGAGCGGGCGCTCGCGCGAGTGGCGGCCATCAAGCAAGGCGATCCGCTCGATCCTTCGACGATGATTGGCGCGCAGGCTTCGTCGGAGCAGCTCGAAAAGATCCTCAGCTACTTTGACATCGGTCGTCAGGAAGGTGCCGAAGTCCTGATCGGCGGAGAGCGCAACAACCTGCCCGGCGACCTGGCCGGTGGCTACTACATCAAGCCGACGGTGTTTAAGGGCCACAACAAGATGCGCATCTTCCAAGAGGAGATCTTCGGCCCGGTGGTGTCGGTGACGACGTTCAAAGACGATGCCGAAGCGCTCGCGATTGCCAACGACACGCTCTATGGACTCGGCGCGGGCGTGTGGACGCGGGATGTAAACCGTGCGTATCGCTTCGGTCGCAGCATCCAGGCCGGTCGCGTCTGGACCAACTGCTATCACGCCTATCCGGCGCACGCGGCGTTCGGTGGTTACAAGCAGTCGGGCATCGGTCGGGAAAACCACCGCATGATGCTCAACCACTATCAGCAGACCAAGAACATGCTGGTCAGCTACTCGCCCAAGAAGCTCGGGTTCTTCTAAGTCGTTGTGACGCGGTTCGACTGGGCGCTCGACGTGGGCGCCTGGTCGGGCTACGCCTTGCGTGAGGGAGTCCTTGATGACGAGCGACCACAACAGCGCTTCTTCCCTGGACCGTGTGACCGCAACGCCCGCCGCGCTGGCGCTGATTGACGAGCTGCGCGAAAAGCACGGTCCGATCTTGTTTCATCAGTCGGGCGGCTGCTGCGATGGATCGTCGCCGATGTGCTATCCGCAGCGTGAGTTTTTGGTCAGCGATCAGGATGTGCTGCTCGGTGAGATCGGTGGAGCGCCGGTCTATATCAGCGCCGCGCAGTTTGCCGCGTGGCAGCACACGCAGCTCATCATCGACGTGGTTCCGGGTCGTGGCGGCATGTTTTCGCTGGAAAACGGAACAGAGCGGCGGTTTTTGACCCGATCGCGCACGTTTTCGGGCGAAGAGATGTGCCGTCTGCCGTCCGTCGCGCGCTCATCGTAGCGTCCGTTTTTCGCTGCACTGCCGATACGCTGTCTGGCTTCTTCCGTGCTCGCTTCTTCTCGAACAGGGAAGATCGACACCAATCGCTCGACGGAAAAGACCTTCTGGCGTCTAC
>CALMML010000014.1 GCA_937868485.1 uncultured Myxococcales bacterium
TCTCGGTGAACATCGGTATAGAGGAGCGCTGCGCATCGGAATTCCCCCCTCGTCGGACACAACGTACGAATGCCCAAGGAAAGGAACCGCTCATGACAAGTGCCTCAGGTTGTGAAGAACACTCGATCGATGCTGTCCGCGCGCGCTGTGAGCGAGGCGATTCCCTTCAGTTTCTGTTTTTCTGGGGACATGAAACCAGCCGTCCCGACGAGGTTGGCAAGGAGTGTCTCAGTCAGTGGTATCCGTCGTCCTTTGTGGTCGATGGCGTGCGCTTTCCGACGGCGGAGCACTACATGATGTATCGCAAGGCCACGCTGTTTTCCGACGAAGCGTCCGCGCAGCAAGTGCTCCTTGCCAGCAGTCCCAAGGATGCCAAGGCACTCGGGCGAGCGGTGCGTGGCTTCGACGCTGCGGTGTGGGATGCGCACTGTCGAGACATTGTTGTCGCAGGGAACCTGGCGAAGTTCTCTCAGTCGGAGCGACTGCGGACGTTCCTTGTGGCGACAGGAGATCGCGTGCTGGTTGAAGCCAGTCCCGTCGACCGCATCTGGGGCATCGGCCTTTCGGTGGATCATGTGGATGTTGGCAATCCGCTGCGGTGGCGAGGTCGCAATCTGCTCGGCTTTGCACTGATGGATGTCCGCGCGCAGCTTCGCTAAGTGACCCATCCAGTCGGGCGTGCGCTGCGGGCCGGACCGTCTGCGGAGCCATCGCCCACACGAGCCGCTTGATCCTTTTGCTTCGCAGCGCCGCTTTACGCTACGCTCGGCTCCCCTCATGTTCTTTCGCTATCCCGCTGATCGTCTGCACATCTTCCTCATCTCGCTCATTTTCGCGGTGGACGTGACGGTGTATCTGACCGTCGATTCGCCGTGGTGGCTGGCGCTGTATTTCCTTCTGGGAATCGTGCCAAAAGCCGGAGCCTGCGCATTCAATCACCATCACCAGCATGTGCTGACGTTCCATCAGACGTGGCTCAATCGCTTGCTGGAGCTGATGTACGCGCTGCAAACGGGCGTGACCTCCAATGCGTGGAAGCTGCATCACTCGCTTGGGCACCACGTAAATTATCTGGATCAGAAAAAGGACGAGTCGCGGTGGCAGCGTGACGACGGCTCGACGATGGAAGAGTTTGAGTACGCAAACATCACGACGCTGACCGCGTATCCGCGCGCTTGGCACGTCGGAGCCAGCTACAAAAAAGATCGGCGCGTCTTTCTGTACATGGGCGTGCTGACGGTGGCGGTGATGGCGGCGCTGGTCTTTTATCGTCCGCTGCCGGGGCTGTTTGTGTTCGTGATCGCGCCGCTGTTTTCGCTGTGGGGAACGGCGTGGGCCACGTACGCGCATCACGCGAATCGCAGCGTCGAGAATCACTTTGTCGCGTGTAACAACGTCGTGCATCGTGTCTACAACTTCTGGACGGGAAACCTCGGCTTTCACACCGCGCATCACTACAAGCCTGGGGTTCACTGGTCGAAGCTGCCCGAGCTACACGCGCAGATTGCCGACAAGATTCCCGCCGATGCCTACGTCGAGCCGGGCATTCCGTGGCGCTGGCTGGGAAAGTCATGGTTCCCGTCGCGTAACGTCGCAGACAAAGACGACCGTGACGCAGAGCTGACTGCGCCGCCGACCGCCGACCTCACCGCGTAGTCGAGGGCTGTGCCCGCGCGCTTCGCTCGCACTTCCCCCGGAATGTTTCGCTGCTGGATGTCCGTCGCTGTTCGCTCACTGGCTAGATCTCGGTGAACAATCCCCTGCGCGTGGGCGGTGTCGAGCACCGAGCAGATCTGCTTGGTCATGTGGAGCACACGATCTACCGGCAGCGGACGCGGTGACTTGCCTTTCGGACTGATGATCTCGTCGAGCGACTGTCCATCGATAAACTCCATCACCAGATAGAACAGCGCACCGCCGACGTTGCCGTGATCGAAGATAAAGACGCTGTTGGGATGGTTGATCTGCGACGACAGCTTGGCTTCTCGCTCGAAGAGTTCGATCGCATCGGGCGCAACCATCGCTGACGGGGACAGCACCTTCACGGCGGCTTCTTTGCCAAGCTCGGTGTGTCGCGCTTTGTAGACCATGCCCATGCCACCTTCGCCGAGTCGCTCGTAGCAGGTGTACTGACCGACGACGAAGGGATCGATCGCGCCTTTGACGGACGCGGGCTCTTGCTGCTTGCCGCTGGGGCTGGTGTCGGCTTCGCTTCCTGCTCGCTGCGTCGTGGCCGCTTGCAAGGCCAGGCGCTGGTCTCGACGAATGATCCACAGCAGCACCGACGCACCCAGCGCCGCAGCCAGTGCAATCACGAGCAGTGCCACACCCGCCGCTCTCTTGCTTCTGCGAGGACTCGCTGGCGCCGACGCTCTTTCGGCGGACGCAGTGGGCACCGGCAAGACTTCGCCTCCTCCGCTCGCGGGCTCGCCACCCGCCGCGACCGCTGAGGCATCGGGCTTGGGCTTGTTGACCAGGACCGGCTCTGCCTCCACCGCGCGAGTCCCGGTCGACTCGCCACCTTCGACGCGCGCACCGTTTGCCTTGCCGCCTTTGGACTTGGTGGTTCCAGTCGCGACCCGCTTGGGCTTGGCGACGGTCTTTTTGCCGGTTGCGACCCGTTCCTTGGCTGCTGGGCTCTGGCCGACGCTTGGACGCGCGACCTCTTCGCTGCTGAGATCATCGCTGGCCCGGCTCATGCTGCGCGTCGGACTTGGCGCGGCACCCGGCGGTGCTGGACTTGGCGCGGCACCCGGTGGGGCAGGACTTGGCGCGGCACGCGGTGGCGCAGGACGCGGTGCGGGCTTTTCATCGGCTTCTGCGAACTCATCGTCTGCCCGGACGCTGCGGGCTGGTACGGCCTTGTTCTTGCGAACGACGTGGGGCTTGTCTTTGGCGGGGACCGGCTTGCTGGATGTTGTCTCGGACGAGGTGGTCTTGGCCGGCGCGCTTCTTTCTTCGTCCGCCGCCACTTTTTTGTCGTTGTCGCGGGTGTCTGTGACCGCTTCTGTCGCCGGAGCCGGTGCTGGAACTGGAGCCGGTGGAGGCGGCATGGCGGCACCCGGTGCTTCGGCGCTCCGTCTCATCGACAGCGCGGGCGGCGCGTCTTCATGACTGGGCGCAAGCAGCAGCGCACCCGAGGTCACGAGCACAGCCACCACCGCAAACAAGGCCAGGACCGTGACCGGACGCTTGACTCGCTGGGCTGGCGGCGACGTCGCTGCCATCGGCGCGGCAGCCAGCACATCGGCTTGCGCAGGACCCCGGCGAAGCCCGACCGCTCCCGACGCGGCATTTCCTATCCTGGTCCTCGATGGCTCGGCGGCGGCTTGAGCCAGTGCATCGGCCAGCGCGCGCAGCGACTTCGGACGCGCATCCGGCTTCTTATCAAGCGCCGCAAGCAGCACATCCGACAGCGCGGGCGACAGGTCTTTGCGAATCAGGTGCGGCTGCTGCGGTCGTTCTAGCAGGACTTTGATGCGAATCGCCGCGGGACTGCTGCCTTCAAACGGAGCCTGTCCCGTCAGCAGCTGATACGCGAGCGCTGCGACGTGATAGACCGTGCTGGCGACGGCCTCGGCTTTGCCTGCGAAGACTTCCGGTGCGACGTAGGCTGCGACCACATCCAGCGCGGGATCTTTGGCTGCATCGGCCCCGGATAACAAAAGCGGCGTGATCGCTCCCAGCGATTCTTCGCCTGCATCGGTGCGGACAAGCTGGGCGTGCGATGGATGAACGAGCCGCGCTTTGCCATCGCTCAGCGTCGGTTCTAGCGTGTGACACAGCGCCCCAATGATGCGCACCGTGCGTGCGACATCTTGTGTGGTCAGCGTGTCCAGCGTCTGCGCGGCAGGCTCGCTGCTCGACATCAAAATCCCCCTGGACCTATCGTGCCATAGCGCTGCGTAGACCAGTCAGGGATCGCTGCGTGACGACGGACAGCCCTTCTGCTTGCAGTCCGTCGCGAGACAACTTCACATCGGCGCTAGCTTCGACAGGGATTGCTGACCCGACCGCCCGGTACCACCGAGTCCGTGACCCAGGTGTTGCCGCCGATGATTGCGCCGCGTCCGATCACCGTGTCACCACCGAGGATGGTGGCATTCGCATAGATCAGCACGTCGTCTTCGATCGTCGGGTGTCGCTTGCGGTTCTGCTGCTGCCGGGTCTTGCCCGTCGGTAGGCTCATGGCACCGAGCGTCACACCTTGGTAGATGCGAACGCGGTTGCCGATGATCGACGTCTCGCCGATGACGACGCCGGTGCCGTGATCGATGAAGAACGACTTGCCGATCTGTGCGCCGGGATGAATGTCGATGCCGGTCTCGGCGTGCGCTTGCTCGGTCATCATGCGGGGAACGATCTGCGCGCCGAGCCGAAGCAGCGTGTGTGCGATGCGATAGACCGTCACTGCGCGCACGCCGGGATAACACCACGCGACTTCGATGAGGCTTCGTGCGGCGGGATCTCCCTCGAACGCGGCTTGGACATCTTGGCGGACATCGTCGCGCAGCGCGGGCACTTGGTTCAGAAACAGTCCCACGATCTCGGTCGCGTCGGCTTGGCACTTGTCACACAGCGGCTGCGGTACGGGACAGCCGACGTGAAGCCCACGACAGACTTGCTCGGTCAGCTGGACACGCAGCGACGCAATGCGGCCTTCCAGCCACGATCGCAGCATCGCAGCCGGCGGCGCCGCACAGCCTTGCGAGCCGGGGAGCATCAGCTCTCGCAGCATCTCCAGCGCGGACGAGACAGCTTGACGAGACGGCAGCTCATGTCCGGCGGTGAGCAGCACGCCCGTCTGTCGATAGGACGTCGCCAGCGCGTCGGCCAGCTCACAGTTGGACTGCGGAGTTTCCGAAGGCGACGCAGATGGAGACGGAGAATGGGGTGAAACAGCCTCGGGAGAGACAGCCTCGGCTGGAGTCGCTTGGCGATCTGGGTTCATGGTCTTGTGCAATGTAGCCACGTTTGTTTCGCGGTCGAGGGCTTCTGCTTGCACGATTTTTCGTCGAGAGAAGTCGGTGCGCGTGGCTCAGTGTACGCTTGGCAGCGCCGACCAGACCTGCGTCGCAAAGCCCAGCAGCCGGCCACTCAGGTACGGACCCAGCGCAGCGAGCGTCACGATCCCTAGCAGCAGTCGAACTGCGACGGGCAGCGACGAATCGGTCACACCCAGACGTGCTTGCAGCCACGACACGATCAGCGACGCGAGCACTGCAACCAGCAGCACCGGCACGCTCAGCCAGATCGCCAGCCACAGACCCGACGAAAGAAGCTGAATCAGCGACTCGCTCATGACGATCCCAGCAGCAGCCCGCGAAAGAGCAGGGTGAAGCCATCGCACACAAGGAACAGCAGCAGCTTAAACGGCAGCGTTACCGTGCGAACGGACAAGCCTTGTAGCTGAATCCCCGACAAAATCAGCGAAGCCAGCAGATCCATCACCAAAAACGGCAAAAGCAGCAGAAAGCCGAGCTGAAACGCGGTCCGAAGCTCTCCGAGGAGAAATGCCGAAACCAGCGTCGGAAGCTCGTTCGGTTCATAGGCTGCGTTCTGACGCTGCGACAGCTTGTGGGACAGCGCTTCGAGCTGCGCTTTGTCTCGCGCGGCGGTCCGTTCTTGCAAAAACTGACGCAGCGGCGTGGTTCCCGACGCGAGCAGCTCGGTCGTGGTCGCCGTCTGGGGCATCGCGTCGAGTGCCGACAGGCTGCGCTTGATGAGCGGAGACATCGCCAGCACCGACAGCACAAGCGCCAGGATCAGGTTCACCAGCAGCGGTGGCATCGATCCGCCCAGACCTCGTCGGAGCACTTGCAGCACGATCGCCGCCTTCACATAGGCCAAAAGCGACAGCAGCACAAACAGCAGCGTCGGCAAAAGTGCGCGCACAAGCTCCACTGTCATGATCGAGAACCTTCGACGCTGGACACTGGCCACGTCGTCGGAACCAGCGACAGCTTGCTGTCTGGGCCGGGGACAAGGGCAGGTGCGGACAGACTGGGCGGCTCGTTTGCTGGATGCAGCTCACACAGCGTCGATAAGCCTTGCGGTGATGCCCCGAGCAGCAGCGATCGACCTTCTACCTTCACCACAAACAGCGAGTGCGAGGCCGACAGCCTCTTTTCGGCGACCACGTCAATCGGACCTGGACGCTGGGCTCGCTGACTTTTTCGCCACACCAGCAGCAGCACGCACATTCCCAGCACCACCAGCGCCGCGCGGCCAAGCAGTCCCAACAGTGTCATGGACTCTCCCCCCGACGCGTTGCAAAGCTGGGCCAGCATCCTTTGATGAGAAGCTAGTGGCCCATCCGGTGTCAAGGCAGATGCCGGTCTAGTGCATACGATGCTGCGGAATCGGTGTGGGCGACGGTAGAGACGGGCGGGTAGACGTAGGAAACGGGCGCGGACTGTGCGACTACTGCGTGAGCAGCAGCCCAAGTCGTGCGTAGCGAATGCCGCTCGGCAAGCTTCCGAGCAGCGCTTCGGCCAGCTCGACGGGACGCACGCCACCTTGGTTGTCGATGCGAACGCGCGCGCGAACCACTTCGTAGTCGGATGACCAGCCCAGCTCGTCGCGCACCGACGCGGACTTTGGACCTTCGAGGCGCTCGGCTTCCATCAAAAACTGCTGTACGTCGACGCGCTTGGCTTCGCTGCCGGACTTTCCAGGTCGCTCGACGATAAGTGGCCGCTGCGACCAGGTATCAATCTGTCCGAGCGCACTCTTCATATCCGTCGAGACATCGTCGGTGGGAACGCCAATCGCAAAGTCCGCCGCTGTGATGAGCCGCGAGACCGCTTTGTCTTCGGGCTGAAGCAGCGTCACCTCATCGACGAGAAAGCCTTCCGGCGCTGCGGACCGAAGCCGCTGCTTGAGCTCGTCGGCGCTGATGACCTCACCGGTTTCCTTCAGGCGCTCCAGTCGCAGATCGACGACTTCCCCGAGGCTCATCACCCCAAGTCCGAGCGCTGGACCAAACACCATGTCGGGCTTGGGATGAAAGCCGCGCGTATAAATCGGCTCGCAGCCCGCCCGTCGCAGCATGCGCTGAAGCAGCCGCATCGCGTCGAGATGTCCAATAAACGCCGCCCGTCCGAGCTTGCGATAACGCAGCCGATAGCGCTGGCCTTCGCTCTGGGCAAACGCGGCCTTTTTCCGAGGCTGACCACGCTCGGCTTGCTCTTGCGCAACCTCTTCGTTTGGACGCGGCGCCGTCGTCGGTCGCTTGTCCGCCCCGAGCTTGCGCAGCGCCACCAGTCGGTCCGTCCGCATCTGCGTCAGGTCACAGGCAATGCCACAGTCGAAACAGACCAGCTTGCGCTCATCGGCGAGCGCGTCTTCGGCGTTGCTGTGATGCAAGAGCGATCCAAACGGCTTGCCACACGGCGGCGACAGCTTGTCTTTGAGCGCTTTTTTGTACTCGCTGCGCAAAAAGCCGTCTTCCATCCCGATGTCGATGTGATCCCAGGGCAAGCGTGCCGACAGCGGCAGCGTCATAAAGTACGGCTCAGGATCGATGCCCACTTCCGCGATCGCTTCGTGCCACACGGCAATGTTGAACTGATCGTCCCAGCTATCGAAGCGCGCGCCTTTGCGATGGGCCAGCTCAATCACGTCGGCGAGTTGCTGGTCCCCGCGTGAAAACACGCCTTCGAGCCACGACATCTGCTTTTCGTGGTACTTGAAGTCGATGCGCTCTCGACGAGCCAGCTCGCGCAGGAGCTGCTGCTTGCGTCCGAGGTCGGCCAAGCTGTCCTGCTGACACCACTGAAACGGCGTGTGCGGCTTGGGCACGTGGCTGGACACCGACACCGTAACTTCAGCGTCTCGACGGATGCGACGACCCACTTTGCGCAGACGAACGGCGGTTTCGATGATGCCCGCGACATCTTCGTCCGTTTCCGTCGGAAGACCGATCATGAAGTACAGCTTCATGCGCGACCAGCCTCGGGAAAATACGTTTTCCGCCGATCGACTGATGTCTTCCTCGGTGATGTTCTTGTTGATGACGTCGCGCATCCGCTGCGTGCCCGCTTCGGGGGCGAACGTCAGTCCGGTGGCGCGTACACTCGACATCTCGTCGAGGATTTCCGGGGACAAGCCGTAGGCACGCAGCGACGAAACGGACAGCGAGACGCGCTCTTCACGCAGTCGACCCATCACCTTCTTCATCAGCGGCAAGATGCACGAAAAGTCCGCCGTCGACAGCGAGGTGAGCGAAGTCTCGTCGTAACCGCCGCGCTTGATGCTGGACACCACCGAATCGACGATGGACTCGGGATCGCGCTCGCGCACGGGACGATAGATCATGCCGGCTTGGCAGAAGCGACAGCCCTCGGTGCAGCCTCGGGCGATTTCAATGCTGGCGCGATCGAAGATGGCTTCGGCGTACGGAACCGGCGTATCCGACGGAAAGGGAAACTCGTTGAGGTTCGGCACGTAGACGCGAGTGACTCGCTCGGGAACGCGCGGATCGAGCGGCTTGCCGACAACTTGCCGTCCCGTCTGTTCGTCAATGGTCAGCGAATACAGCGACGGAACGTACAGATAGCCGCGCTCCGCCAGGCGAATCAAGCGCTCTCGACGAGGAATGCCTTCTCGCTTCCAGCGCGCCCAGTCGAGCAACACCTCGGGCAGCACCTGCTCTGCTTCGCCAATCAAGATGCAGTCGAAAAACGGCGCGATCGGCTCGGGATGCGTCGCGACAGGACCACCAGCGAGCACCAGCGGATGTTCTTCGCCTCGATCGACGCTGCGCAGCGGGATTCCGCCCAGCTCAAGCAGCGTCAGGCAGTTGGTATACGTCAGCTCGTACTGGAGCGACATCCCGACGACATCAAAGTCCTTGAGCGGCCGGGCCGACTCCAGCGACACGAGCGGCAGCTTCCGCTTGCGCAGCTCTTTTTCCATGTCCACCCACGGCGTAAACGTTCGCTCGCACAAGATGCGCGCGTCGCGGTTTAGCAGCGAGTAGAGGATCTTGGTCCCGAGGTGAGACATGCCGATCTCGTAGACATCGGGAAAGGCAAGTGCGACACGGACATCGACGCTGTCGAAGTCTTTGCGTACCGATTGGTACTCACCGCCCAGGTAGCGGGCCGGCTTGTCGACAAGCGAGATAAACTCCGAGTACGGGTGATTGAGCAGCAGCATCGACGGTGGTGTATCCAGAATGTGACGTAACGTCAAGTGAGAGGCGAAGCGAGCCGCTTATTGACTGGGCAGCGCCGGGGCACAGCAGCCGTGAAAGCCGTTTTGGCCAGGCATCGGATGCGGTGCGCGGACTTCGGGCTCTCGCTCGACGAGCCCTTTGAGCGTCGCCAGGTTTTCGTTCATCGCTCGCTCGACATCGCGCTGAAACAGCGGCGTGAGCAGTCGAATCATCAGGTCTTTGTAGTGAGAGTTTGCGCGCTGCGTCAGCGTCGTTGCGGTTCCGTGTGGTCCCTGATGCTCCGTCAGGACGTAGTCAATTGTGTCGGTAAACTCCGCATGCTCGATGCGAATCTGGAGCGAGCTGGGCGGCTGCATCGCCGTCACTTCGCTGGTGACTTCGTGTCGATGACCGCCAATCGACATCACAACTTGAGCACGTCGTCCGACGCGCAGCTCTTCGCTCGACTGAAACGACTCCATGCCCGACACCCACTTCATCAGCAGCGGTCCCGTCGTCAAATACGGATAGATCGTGCTCGCGGAGCGCTCAAGCTCGATGCTGGCTTGGGTGTTTACCTGCGTTCTTCCACCGCCGAGCAGCACCATCACACCCACAAATGCGATGAGCAGCAGTCCCACCACCGAGCCAATTCGCACCAGCCACTTGATCATGAGCACTCCTTTGTAGGTGGGGCGTGTATAGCGAACCTCTGCGTACGTCAAGGTTGGCCTCGCTGCTTTGCTTTACCTCGCACGAGAAAACGCGATACGCTGAAAATAAGAAGCAATCTGGCCGCGCGATCTGTCCTCTAAGAGGCAAGTGCGGTTTGGGAAGGAAAAGGACCATGCCTGATCAACCGGTTGAGAGCGAATCCCCGCCCGAGGTGGCCCTGTCGAGTGATGAAAGTCGTGGCCGTGACGGCGATCCCAATCCCAACACGGATGAACAGAATGATCCCGGCAGCGAGCTTCAGCAGCGCGCGTAACGCGGTCTGATTCCCTCGCTTGGTGAGAGCCGCTTGCTCTCGTTTGCCTCGCGACCGCTTCGATTGTCCGTGTTGTCTGCTGGCCATTGCGATTACGCTGCGCAGCAGCTCCGCTCTGTGTTCATCCACCAAAGGAGAGCGTCATGTTCGTTCGGCTTCGTGGTTTGAATCGTCGCTATCGCTTCCTATTGGCTTCGTCGCTGGCTGTCTCGCTTGGCATGCTGTCCATCGATTGTGGAAGCAGCATTCTCGGCGGAGAAGATGCCACCGATGACATGGGCTCGAACCTGCCTCGGCAGCTGATGTATCTGTCGGTGACGCCGGACAACGATGTGCTGCTGGTCGACGTCAATCAGACCCAAGACAAAGCGTTTAAGGTCTTTGCGCACTACAGCGATGGAACGGCGGTCGAAGTGACGGCGAGCGTGACGCTGTCGCTCGATAACTCCAATGTTGGATCGCTGTCGGGAACCACCTTTACGTCGGCCAAGAGCGCGACGGCGCAGGTCGGCTTTTCGAAGGTGCTGGCCAGCTACACCGACAACGGACAGACCGCGAGCGGCTATGCCAACCTGACGGTGGTCTGGCTGCGTCAGACGGGAACTGCAACGGACTTTTTCTTTCAGCTTCCGTACATGGGCGGACCGCAGGATCAGCCGCTGCAGTTTGGCACCAACGTGCAGTCGCTCGACTCGTTCTTTGCCGTCGATACAACCGGCAGCATGGGTCCGTCGATCATCGCGCTGCGCGACAGCCTGACCAACACCATCATTCCCGGCGTGAAGGCGGGAGCCGCCAAGGATGCGCAGTTTGGCGTCGCTGCGGTCGAAGACTTCCCAACGGGAGGTTACGGAACGCCGGGCTATTACGCGGGCAATCTCGACGATCAGCCGCTCATCATGCTGCAGAGCATTTCGGCGGATGTGACGGCGGCTCAGACGGCGGTGGGCAAGCTGCTCAATGGCTCCAATCCGCGTGGCGCGGGCATGGACTTGCCCGAAGGCCAGATGGAAGCGCTGTATCAGCTGGCGACGGGAGAAGGCAATGTCGTGACCAACGTCGTCAACATTGCTGCGAACAAGACGGGCATCGGTGGCGCGGGCTTCCGCAAGGGCGCACTGCCGGTCATTACGATGATCTCCGACGCGGTGTTCCACACCAAAGGCGAAGGAACGATTCCGTGCTCGTATCAGGATGGACTTGGGAATCATCCGATCGCGACGGACTATGCGGGCCCGGCGGCCACTGCGGCGCACACGCGAACCGATACGCACAACGCGCTCAACAAGATCTGCGCGAAGGTGATTGGTGTGTCGGCGCTGCGTACGTCGATTGGAACGACGACGAACCCAAACGGAGTCTGCGCAGCGACAGCTGACTTGGTGGCCGCAGCCAAAGCGACGGGCGCTGTGGTTCTTCCATCGGCGTGGGATGCGGGAACTCGTCCGTCGGGCTGCTCGGTGGGACAGTGCTGCACGGGTCTGAGCGGTGCGGGTGAAGCGCCGGACACCAACGGGGAATGTCCGCTGGTGTTCAAAGTGCTGCAAAATGCCTCGGGGCTGGGCGCGCAAGTGACGGCGGGCATCACCCAGGTGGCGCGCTTTTCGAAGTTTGACGTGACGACGCAGACGTCGGGCAACACCACGGGCGACAAGGGAGAAGTGCTACCGGCGGGCAAGACGACGGCGGACTTCATCAACTCGATCCTGCCCAAGGATGCGGCGGCTCCGGCGGCTCCTCCGACGCTGCCTGCGCCAGTGATTGCGGGAAGCACGTTTACCAAGGTCTATCCGGGCAGCACGGTGCGCTTCACGGTGACGGCGGAAAACAAGATCGTGCAGCCGACGCAGCTGCCGCAGGTGTTCCGCGCCAAGATCAAGGTGCTGGCTGGTGGCTGCACCGATCTGGACGAGCGCGAGGTCATCATCCTGGTTCCTCCGACGGCGCCGCCAGTGGTTGGTTAGCTTCCTCGTCAGTCGCTGCGCGTCGGCTCGCTGGCTCGTGCCAGTGGTCGGACGAGCGGACACGCTGCGGCTGCTTTTTTGATTCCAGCTCGGGAAATCGGCGCTAGTCTGCGCCCATGTCGTCTTCGAACACTTCCGCTGGATCTTCTTTCTTTCCGTCGACCAGTCCCGATTCAGAGCTGTCTGCAACCCAGGCACTGTGGCGCATCGCGAAAGCCCTTCCCGTCGTGGAGCGTAGCTACGCAATCATTCGCTTTATGATCCTGCGCGTGAAGCTGCTCGCGACGATGGATCTGCTGCTTCCGGCGGAAGGTCCGATCCTTGATGTGGGCTGCGGCTTCGGTCTGTGGTCGGCGTACTTTTCGCAAATGCAGCCGGGCCGTCGCATCATCGGGATCGATCCGAACGCACATCGGATCTCGATGGCACAGAAGGTTGCGCAGCAGCTTGGGGTCAAGACCGAGTTTTATGCCGAAGACGTTCGTCAGTCGGCGGCGCGCGGTCCGTTTCGTGCGGTGTATCTGCTCGACGTGCTGCATCACATTCCGTCGGCGGATCAGATCTCGGTGGTCAGTCAGCTCACCGACATGTTGGAAGAAGGCGGCACGCTGCTCATCAAAGACATCACGACCAAGCCGTGGTTTGGGCTCAAGTTCACGGAAATCCTCGATCGCGCGATGGTCGGCATGAAGGAAGAGCTGGCCTATCGTCACCACAACGAGTGGAGCGAGCTGCTGCGCGAGTTTGGCTACACGGTGCGCGTGGTGCGCGTGCCCGACGTGCTGCCCTATCCGCACGTCATCATCGCGGCGACCAAAGGCAAGCGTCCCGTCGCGGAGTCTACCGCTGGCCTGAACTAGCGCTGGCTGTGCGGGACTGCAGGTGTTCGTGCGCGCGACGTTAGGTTGCGGGCGGCGGGATCGGCTCAGGCGACTTCGGCACAGGCTTTTTGCTGGTCTTGAGCTTGTGCAGCTTCATGTTGATCTCGTTGATGCGCTTGCCGTCGGCTTTGACCTTGTCTTTCGCGGCCTTGGCGGCATCACCCTTGGCTGCGGCCATCGCCTTTTTGTCTTCCGCAAGCTGCGCGTTGGCTTTCTTGAGCTCTTCCAGCAGCTGTTCGCGAGTCTCACCGACGGGAGCTGCGTCCTTGTTTCCAGCTGAATCCGCCTTGATCACCGGCGCAGAGCCCGCCGCTTCTTTGGGCGCGGGGGCCTCGGCGAGCGCGCTACCCATCAGCGCAAGCGAGAGAAGGCCAGCAGCCACAGTCTTTCCGTAGGTCTTCATCGGGGTCTTGTCCTTTCCAGACGCTATGACGCAGCGCAGGATCGGATTATTTTGCCGGGGCTCGTGCGTCGCTGCTAGTGGTTTTGACGCAGTCCGCTGTCTCCACTGTGGGAGCCGTGACTATATGAGGCATGCAAAAGGACTCATATTGGGAAGGGACAGCAATATGAGGCATGTGAAAGGACTCATATTGCTGTGACGGACGCTGCGGAGGCTAGAAGAAGAAGAAGCCGACTCCTTGCACCGCATGGGTGGTGGCATGGACTCCGTCTGCGTAAAGATCATCGAAGTATGCCCAGTCCGCACCGACGCGAATTGCCTGCGTGATGTCGACAAAGAACCCGGCGTTGTAGAACGTCTCGGTGTCGCGAACCTTGGCCGGACTGACGTACATGTCCGATTCCAACAGCTGGCTGCGCGAGAAGTTGGCAAACAGGCCCAGGTGATCACCGATGCGGGGCGGATAGTATTCCAGCCCGACGATGAAGGTCATCCAGTGAGGCAGTCGGAGCTCGCCATTTTTGTCGTACACCGCGAGTCCGGGATCGACGCCAGACACAAACGTTGGGGGGGACATTCCGGGCTGAGCGGGAAGCGGCGGATTGCTGACTCCACCGACGAGACCAACGTACAGATCGTTGATTCCTTGACCGCTGACAAACTCACCGACCAGCGAAAGAGAGTTCGACCGCTTGTCCTTGGTTCCCGGGATGATCGGAAGGAATGCATCGACCGCAATTCCCAGTCCGGTCTTGGAGTTTGTGTCCTGCGGATTGGCAGCAAACTGCGGCAGCGTAAAGCGACGAATGTCTCCGCTGATGGCAATCTGCGCAGCCATCGTTGTCGTCGCTGTCACGTACAGCGTATGGACTCCCTTCCAGCCGTTAAATGCGATGCGTGCGCCTGCTTCAAACTCAGGAACCATCGAGTCGCGCTGCGGAGGGCGATTGCCAGACACCGCAAACTCCAGCGTCACCGGCTTGGTCTTGATGGTCTTGGAAATCTTGAGCTGCATCGTTCGCGAAAACAGCGAGCCGACGACTCCTGACCACTGCACGTCGGCGGGAACGAAGCTGGGCTGGAATCCAAACAAGTGCCAGGTGTGACCGAACAGAATGTCGACCACTGGCGTTTCCATCTTGAAGTAGGCGTGACGGACGCGCAGGTTGGGATTGTTGAAAAACGACGCTTCGGTGATGGTGCTTCCGATGGTTCCGGTCGGTCCCAGAAAGTCCATTTCCAGCAGCGCCGAGGCACGCAGCCACGGAAGCTCTGGCGCTTCGACGCGGAATCCGAGCCGCGAGTCACGCGCCGTGAACTCCGTTCGTCCATGCTGTCCGGCGTACGTATCCGGTCGCGCAACCTGCAAGTTTCCTGCGTAGTCGTTAAAGCTCTGCGTGGAAAAGTAGATGACGTCGGCTTGTGCAAAGCCAAACAGCGTCGTCGCCCACTTGCCCAGCACCAGCGTCGTCGAGTCCGCAGCGCGGCTTCCCATGCTGGCCGCGAGATCGCGCATGGCGCTGTCGTAATCGGCTTGCGTGATGAGTCCCTTGTCGCGCAACAGTCGCAGCGACGTCAGCTCGACAAACGGACGCGGCGGCGGTGGCGCGGGCGGAGTCGGCGCAAGCGGAAGTGGCTGCATCGCAGCGGGCGGACTCTGCGCCGGAGCCTGCGGACTCACCGGAGCTGGCGGATTCACCGGAGCCTGCGTCGGCGCTTGGGCTGGCGCTAACACCTGCGTAGGAATCGGCGGCGGAAGGTTCGGCGGCAGCGACTCTGCTGCAGCGGGCGGAAGGTTCGGAGGCAGCGAAGTCGGCTGCGGCTGCGGACTGGGCGTCGTGGTGCTCTGTGCAAAAGCAGCGACGGGACAGAGCGAAACAGCCAGCGCCAAAAAGGTCGCGGAAGACAAAGACTGTGCAGACATGCGCGTGCGGAGTCCTTGTTAGTAAAGGTGCGTGAGGTAATAAAAGCCGATGACCAAGAACACCGCAGCGGTCTTGATCAGCGTCATCGCGAAGATGTCTTTGTAGGACTGCTTGTGGGTCAGTCCCGTGACGGCGAGCAGCGTGATCACGGCGCCGTTGTGTGGCAGCGTGTCCATGCCTCCGCTGGCCATGGAGGCAACGCGATGCAGCACTTCGGGGGGAATTCCCATCTCGGTTGCGCGGGTTAGGTAGGTCTGTCCCAGCGTCGCCAGCGCGATGCTCATTCCGCCCGATGCAGAGCCGGTGATTCCCGCCAGTCCCGTGGTCGTCACCGCGAGCGAGATGAGCGGATTGGTGAACGCGTGCGACATAAACTCGCTGATGGTTCGGAAGCCCGGAAGTGCGGCGATGATTCCTCCGAAGCCGTATTCCGAAGCGGTGTTGATGGCGGCGAGCATGGCTCCTGCGACTGCGATGTTGGCGCTGGCAGCAAAGCGCGGTGCGACGCTGCGATACGCGGACACCACGACGGTCAGGATGCCCACAAGGAGCGCTCCTTCCACGGCCCAAATCGCAACCAGCTTGCTCGTATCCAGCGCCGCAGTCTGCGCGATTCCCAGCTTGGCGAAGTCAAAGCTCTGCGGATACATCGCGGGAAGTGCGCCGGTAAAGACGCGGTTTAGGATTCCCACAAGCAGCAGCGGAAGCAGTGCCAGCCACGGAGAAGGAAGTGATCCATCCAGTCCGGTTGCTGCGCTGGCATTGGCTGGGCTCTCTGGATCGGCTCCGTATCCTTCGCCCGCGCTGGCTGCTTTTCGTCGCTGATAGCTGAGGTAGCTCATTCCTGCGGTCAGCACCACCAGCGCACCAAACAGTCCCAGCTTCGGGGCCGCCCAGGTATTGGTATGAAAGAACGTGGTCGGAATGATGTTCTGAATCTGTGGCGAGCCGGGCAGGGCATCCATCGTGAAGGTGAAGGAACCGAGCGCGATCGTGCCGGGAATCAAGCGACGCGGAATGTCTGACGCTTTGAACAGCTCGGATGCGAAGGGATAGACCGCGAACGCAGCGACAAACAGAGACACGCCTCCGTAGGTAAGGAGCGCGCACACTGCGACGACAGCGAGCATCGCGTTGTTCTTGCCAAGAATGCCGACCACTTTGGCGGTGATGGACTTGGCAAAGCCAGAGATCTCAATCAGCTTTCCGAAGATGGCTCCGAGGAGAAACACCGGAAAGTACGGCTTTAGGAATCCCACCAGCTTTTCCATATAGATGCCGGAAAAGAACGGAAGGATGTGATGCGGTGACACCCACGCCACCGCGAACAGTGCAGCCAGTGGCGCGAACAGAATCACGCTAAAGCCACGGTAGGCTACAAACATCAGGAAACAGAGCGCTGCGATTGTTGTGAGGATTTCCATTAGGAGGCTCTCTTGTGCTCGGAGCATCAGAGCGCTACAAACGGGGCTCAACTAACATGCGCTTACATTCGCCGTTTCCTCGTTCGTGCAGCGTGTTCGTGGGTCGATCCGAGGAGCTTCGGCGAGCGCTGACGCTGCTGCCATCAGAGCCGCTCTGTCTGGTCTATGGCATCGCGGGAATCGGAAAGAGCGAGTTTGTCTATCAGCTTGTCGAACAAGCGCTTCAGCTTCCGTCACTGAGCAGCTTGCGCCCGCTGCTTGTCTGTGTGCAGCCAGGTCAGCGTGGCAGTGAGCTTGTGTCACAGCTTGTACGGACCATCGAGGAAGCGAGTGGATCCTGTCTTCCATTGCCGTCGCCGGATGCGGTGGTGCGTGGATCGGGAATCGAGCCCGTAAGCGAGCTTCGTCAGCTTGTGCAGCTGCTGGAACAGCCGACGCAGCCTTATTTGCTGTGTCTGGACGAGCTTCATGTCTTGGAAGAAGGCGCGGACTTCGAGCTTTCGACGCTGCTTGGCTATTTGAGCCGTCATGTCCGTCGCAGTCGCATCGTGGCTTGTCTGCGCAGCGAGCTGGAGCTTCCGCCGTCCTGTGCGATTCCGGTGGTGATTCGCTTGCCGCCGCTGTCGCCGCTTGAGTCGTCGCAGCTCGTCGAGCAGCTGTGTCTGCGACTGGGGCATTCTGGATCTCATCCCGACGTGCGAGAGACGATGGATTCGGGCAGTCCGCTCGTCATTCGCCAAGCGCTGTTTCATACTGCATCGCCGACGGGACATTTGGTGGATGGACTTCCATCGAGCGGCGTCGATACGCTGTCGGTGCTGACCGCTTCGCAGCGTCAGCTGTTGCTGCTGGCGCGGATCTATTCGGGATCGCGCGCGGTGACGATCAAGGACTTACATGATCTGTTTCCGTCGCTGCATACGCTCTCGGAAGACCTGCGGGTGCTGTCGCGTCGCTTTCTCATCGATCTGGATGTAGGCGTGGCGCGGGGACCGACCAGCAATCCCAATCGCTCGCTTACGCGCGCCAAGATCATCTTGGCGGAGCCGTTGTGGAATGTGCTGTTGTCGGTCTGGCCGGATGCGGATCTGCAAAAGACCCGGCGCGAAGTGGCGTCGCTTTTGCTCGGACGGTTCTTTGTTGCGCCACAGCGCTCGGCGCAGGAAGGAATCGAAGCGCTCAAGCAGCTTGTCGTGGCGGAGTCGTACACCCAAGCGGTCCAGGTGCTGCGGCAGATTCATCGGACGATCTCGGCGGCGTGGCTGGATGCGCAGCTTCTGGAGCTGCTCGATGATCTGCGCGGCAAGCTGGCAGACGGTGACAGCGAAGAGCTTCGTCAGCATCGCTTGGAAGTCGAGTTTCTGACGGCGAGGCTGTTGCGAAGTCGGTCGCAGATCTCGGCGGCGCGGATGGTGCTGTCGTCGCTCGGGTTTGCGGCGGACGTGGCGGAGTCGTCGCGCTACCTGGCGCTGCTCGGGGAAGTCTGTCAGCGCAGCGGACGGATGGATCTGGCGCAGAAGCACTTGGAGCTGGCACTTGTGCGGGCCGAGTCACCGCGAGAGCGACTGCGGACGCAGCTTCAGCTCGCCCAGACGCTGTCCTTGTCGGGAGATCGAACGCGGGCCCGACAGCTGATCGAAGCGCTGCGCACCGATCCCGAGCTGGAAGCACCGGCAGAGCGGGCACGCTGGAGCGGTGCGCTGTCGCTCGTGCTGATCTTGGAAGATCGCTTGCTCGAAGCGGCGCAGGTTGCGCAGGAAGCGCTGTCGCTGCTCGGTGGCGGTACGTTTTGTCTCGACTGGGCCCTGCATGCGCTGATTGCTCACATTGCGTCGGACTCGCTCGATGCGGCGCAGTCGGTGATCGATCAGATCCTGTTTCAAGCGCTGACCAGCGGGGTGGCTCAGCAGGAGCTTTCGAGCGATGCGGTGCCGCTGCTGGCGCTGATGCGCGGGGTGATGGCGGGTGCGAAAGGGGAGCTTACGGCATCGCGGGCACTGCTGTCGGAATCGCTTCAGGCGCTGCTGCTACACGGTGATCAGCTTGCAGCGACGGTGGTGAGCTTCTATTTGGCGCGGGTGCTGCTCAAGCTCGGTGACTTGAGCGGCTCGCTGACGACGCTGGAACGAGCGATTGCGAGTGCGCGTGAGGCGGGAACGTGGCCGCTTGTGCAGCGACTGGAAGTGCTGTCCGCACAGGTCTTGATGGCGCAGGTTCAGCCGAGTGCCGCCAAGCTGGCGCTGCTGCGGGTGATGCGTCCCGATGCGTCGGCTCCGTCGCCACGGCTGCTGTCGCTGTCGCAAGGACTGCTGGCGCGGCTGGATGCGCTGTCGTCGATTGACTCTCCGCTGCGAGAGTCCGAGATGCAGGCCGCCGCGCAGGCCATGACGCTGGTGATGCAGTCGGCGCGTGCACTGGAACCAGCGGCGCAGCACCTGTTAGAGCTAGAACACGCCGAGCTGTGGCTTCAGATGGGTCGGCTGCCGGACATGGGCTTTGTGACGCTGCGACGAAGAATGCAGCAGACGCTCGGTTATTACGCGGCGTCGCATCGTCACTACGAAGAAGCCCGTGCGGCGCTGTCGTTGTCGTGGTTGCTGCTCAGCCTCGGGCAGCCGAGTGACTTGCCGGAAGCGGACGAAGCGCTCGGTCGCGCGCAAGAGCTGTCGACGCGACATGCCTATGGACTGCTGCATCTGCGCGGGCTGTTGCTTGAATCGTCTCTTCAGCGACGACAAGGCAATGGACGACGCGCGCTGCTGCTTCTGAAACAAGGCGTCGATGAGCTGGGATCGCTCGGCGATACGCTGGAAGCGCGGCTGCTGCGAGGGGCGCTGCAAGAGCTGGGTCATCCGTCTGAAGAATCCACAGAGCGATCCGCGCAGCTTACCTGGCTTCTGTCGTCGCTCGGACTGCGCAGTGTGCTTCCGTATGAGCTCTTGACCCGCGCGGGCCGCAAAGAAGCCGACGAAGAAGCGCGTCAGGCGGCGCTGTTTGCGCACGAGCTGCTGATTGAACCCGAGCGCGGATCGATCACTCGTGGCGGTGAGCCGAGCGGTCCGGCGATCGTCGGTCGTCCCCTGTTGTCGCAGCTTCTGTCGCAGCTTCTGTTTGCACCGACGGAAGGCGCGAGCGCTGAGCGACTGTTCTACGAAGTCTGGGGCGGACGTGACTATCATCCGCTTCAGCATCGCAACACGATCTACGTCGCGATCGGACGGCTTCGTCAGGCGCTGCGAGAGCTTCTGCCGGGCCGCGAGCTCATCGAAACCGCACCGGGCGGCTGGCGACTCATCGACAGCGTCAGCGTCTGTGTCGTCCGTCGCAACAGCCGAGATCGCACAAGCGGTGATCGCGGACTCAGCGAGCGCGCCGCCGGATAAGCACGCTCAATCCGTCGCTATGCGTCGGGCTTTTGATGAAAACCGTGCGCTTGCTCGGCGGTCTCGAACAGCTGCGGCGTGACGCCTTGCTTTTTCAGCGCATCGTCGAGCTTGACCCGCAAAAACGCACTCGTGGTGTAGCGCGAGACCTCGGTGTAATAGCGCTCGATGAGATAGCGAACCATCTCGGCATACGCTTCGGTGACCGAGTCTTCGATGACAAACGAGTCGTAGTTCACCACCACCGCGACCTTGCGTCCGACGGACTTGCACTTGCGCTCGACCGCTTGGCGAATCGCTTCGACATCGCGCAGGCTGCGAACGTGCATGCCTTCGAAGTTGTTAAACAGGATGTTGCGGCTGGCGTCGTAGCTGACACGCTGACGTAGATCGAGCCGTAGGATCTCGCTCTTTAACTCCATCGGCTCGACGCGGAAGATCCGCTCATCCATCAGACGCAGGTTGCGAATGATGGGCTGGAACGCCATGTGCGCCAAGATGTCGTCTTGTAGGTCGATGCCCGGCGCGATCTCGATAAGCTCCAGACCGTCGCGGCCAAGCTGGAACACACAGCGCTCGGTGACGTAGTAGACCTGCTGTTCTTTTTGCGCCGAGTACGCGCCGCTGAACGTGATCTGCTCGACGTGACGGACGAACTTGCGACTGCGACCTTCGCGCAAGATGGCCAGCTTGCCGCCGCCGACCGCGACCTCGAGTCCGTCGGTGGTGAAGGTTCCGACGAAGACCAAGCGACGAGCGGTCTGGCTGATGTTGATGAAGCCGCCCGCGCCCGCGAGCCGACTACCGAAGCGACTGACGTTGATGTTGCCCGCGCTGTCGCACTCGGCCATGCCTAAGCACGCCAGATCGAGCCCGCCGCCGTCGTAAAAGTCGAACTGCTGGTTCTGCGCGATGATCGCGTCGGTGTTGACCGCTGCTCCGAAGTCGAGTCCGCTCGCAGGAACGCCGCCAATCACACCCGGCTCGGTGGTGAGCGTCAGGTATTCGAGCAGCTTTTCTTCGCGTGCAACCGCGGCCACACCCTCGGGCATGCCGATGCCAAGGTTACAGACCGCATTGGCGGTTAGCTCGAAGGCGGCTCGACGGGCAATCACCTTGCGAACATCGAGCGCCATCGGCGGCATGCTATCGACGGGAACGCGAATTTCAGCCGAAAACGCCGGGCTATACGCCGTCGCGTAGGTCTGAAGGTGATAGTCGGGCGGCGACACCACCACGCAGTCCACCAAAATGCCTGGAATCACAACCTGACGAGGATGCAGCGATCCCGCCGCTGCGATGCGCTCGACCTGCACAATGACGACGCCGCCGCTGTTCTTGACCGCCTGCGCCATCGCCAGGTTGTCGAGCAGAAGCGACTCGCGCTCCATCGTGATGTTGCCGTTCGGATCGGACGTGGTTCCCCGCAGCAGTGCGACGTGAATCGGGAACGACTTGTAAAACAGCCACTCCTCACCGTCGATCTCAATCACCCGCACCAGATCGTGCTTCGCCGACTGGTTGACCTTGCCGCCTTGCAGCCGAGGATCGACAAAGGTGTGCAGACCAATCTTGGTGATTACACCCGGCTTGCCGGCGGCGATGTCTCGATACAGGTGCGAGATGCAGCCTTGTGGCAGGTTGTACGCTTCCAGCTTGTCTTCGAGCGCCAGCTTGCCTAGCTTCGGCGCCAAGCCCCAGTGACCACCGACGACTCGCTTGAGCAGACCTTCGTGCGCCAGCCGATTGAGCCCACGCTGCTTGCCGTCGCCTTGTCCCGCAGCAAAGACCAGCGTCAGCCCTTGCGGCGACTGGCTGTGTAAGTAGCGCTTTTCCAGCGCGGCCAGCAGTCCGTCCGGCGTGCCCGTTCCCACAAAGCCTGAAGTACAGATGGTGTCACCATCGCGGATGAGCGCGATGGCCTCCTCCGAGGAGACGACCTTGTTTCGCATGGTCCGGCACCATCGCAGCTTGGGTTTCCGCTGCCAAGTGACTTCATCTTACTTGCGAGGGTCTGCGGGACAGGTCCGTGGCTGCGACGGCTCGTTACGGATTCGCTGGGCGCTGCGGCTCACTTAAGAAATAGCGTTCCATTTCTTGTGCCGCTGGCTTGTGTCGCATCGTGTATCCGCGCGACGCCCGACCGCCAAAGCCGTAATAGTTCCAAAAGTAGACGCCCGCGAGCTGCGCTTCCCCTTGCCAGGCCCGCGCAAAGGCTTCGTACGCTCGGCGCTGATCTTCCAGGTCCACCGGCTGCTCCGCGCCTTCTTCCCACGGCCAGGCGGCGGCTCCGCGCTGACTCAAATAACCAACCTCGGTGAGCAGCAGCGGCTTTTGCTTGGCCTTGGCAAACGCGACCAGATCCTGGCGCTTTTTCTGCCACGCAGCCAGCAAGTCTTCGACGGGGAAGGGCGGTCTGCTCAGCCGTCCCGCCAGTGGAAAGTACGCACACATGCCTACGCTGTCGCACAGCTCGTAGAGCGCGACCTTTTCGTAGTGATCCCAGTTGCCCGAATAGGTCAGCTTGCCGCGAAAGCTGCTGCGTACTTTGCCAATCAGCCGTCGCCAGTCCGTCAGATCGCGCTCGCCATCGAGCGTCGATAGCTCACTGCCGACCGAAAACTGCGCGACCTTGTGCGTCTGCGCCAGCTTGCCAAGGTGAAGCGTCAGTCGCTCGTAGCTCGTCCACCAGGCGGCGCGATCGTCGGGGGCCAGCGTGCCGCGCCACTCCGACGACTTGCGAGGTCGAGCCAGCCGCACAATCGGAAACAACATCACCGCAAGCCCGAGCGCGTGCGCTTCACCGATGGTGCGTGTAATCGTCTCGTCGGGAACACTAAAGCGCGGGTGCGAGTAAATCTCCGTCGAGCCCGCATGATCTTGGTAATACGCCGGAACCAGCGACACATGCGTCGCCGACAGGTCACGCAGCTCGCGCAGCAGCCCGCCGTACGACCACAGCGGATCTTCGTGAAACAGCCCGAGCGCCACGCCTCGCGCAAGGGGCGCAGTCGTCTGAGCTGCGACGCGTCCACTCGATCCCAGCGACAGTCCGCCCGCGATCAGCGCTTGCAAGACCTGCCGCCGAGAGCTCATCGTCCGAGCTTCCACACCACCACCAGCCACGAGCGTCCCAGGTACAGCGTGTGCGCCGTCAGGTACGGCAGCAGAAACCACTCCATGTGCCCGAGCACCGCCGGGACGAAGAACCACGCCGGATAGTGCAGCGTCAGCTTGCCCAGCGCTTCGACAATGCGAATCGGCAGAAGCACGATCTTCTTCAGCAGCGACGACGGAGCCGCTTCGGTCGGTTCCTTGAACTTGGTGTATCCCGCGACGCGCTCGCCTTTGCGACCGTGGACCGCTTCAAAGTATTCGGGCCGACGCATAAACGTCGTCGTCGAGATTCCCGCCGCCGCGATGCACACGCCGAGCAGTCCAAGTCCCAGCCAAAACACCTGCGACGATACGGGCAGTGCGCCCAGCGTCGGGGCTCCGTCGATGGCCAGGCGTGCCGCGCAGCTTGCGACGAGCAGCACCGCTTTGATCTCATCGACCAGAAAGTCCAGATACGCTCCGACGGGCGACGACAGACCTTTGATCCGCGCAAGCTGTCCGTCCACGCAGTCGAGCACAAACGCCAGGTGCAGCACCAGCGCCGCCGCAATCAGTCCGACACGACCCGGACACAACACCAGCGTCGCAATGCCACACAGCGACGTGAGCAGCGACAGCAGCGTCACCTGATTCGGCGTAATCCGCGTGCCTCGCAGCAGATACACCAGCACCGCCGCTTTGGGCCGCGCGATGTAGCGATTGAAGCGGAGATCCTCGGCCTTGATGCTGCGCCGATAGATCTCCGCGACCGAGAGCCGATTTGTCTCGCTGCCGTCGCTCATCCGTCGTTACGACTCTGACTGCTCGTCTGACGATTCATCCGAGTCGTCCGCGATGTCTTCTTCGCCCTCGGTATCGTCGAGCACTTCAATCGGGCTGGCCGCTAGCTCTTCTTCGCTGCCTTCGACGGGCTCGCTGTCATCTTTGCCCGGATCGCTCAGCGCTTCGACGGCCACCACGCGCTCGCCGCTCGCTGGATCGATGCGGATCAGTCGCACGCCTTGGGTGTTGCGACCGCGCGTCGGAATGTCACGCACCCGAATGCGAATCACGCGGCCCGTGTCGGTGACGAGCATCAGATCTTCGCTGTCCACCACCGTCAGCACACCGACGACCTTGCCATTGCGATCGTTGGTCTTGATGGTGATGACGCCCTGCGTGCCTCGGTTCTTTTGCGGATAATCCGACGCGGGCGTGCGCTTGCCGAAGCCCTTTTCGCAGACCGTGAGCAGCGTGATCTCGCTGCCCGAGTCGCGACTGAGCACCTGCATGGCGACGATGCGATCGGTTGCGCTCTTGAGCGTGACACCGCGTACCCCACGAGCGGTTCGGCCCATCGCGCGGACTTGTTCTTCCTTGAAGCGGACCACGTAGCCGTCGCGAGTACACAGCGCAATGTCGTTGTGTCCGTCGGTGATGGCCGCGCCAACTAGATCGTCACCTTCGTCGAGATCCACCGCGATGATGCCGGTCGATCGAATCGCCGAAAACGCATCCAGCTCGGTCTTTTTGACCACGCCCTTGGCCGTCGACAGCAGCACGAACTTTCCCGCCTCAAACCCGGGCAGCGGCAGCATCTCGACGATGCGCTCTCCGGGCTGAAGCTCCAGGAAGTTCACCATTGCCTTGCCTTTGCCCGACCGCGACTGCGACTCCGGCAGATCAAACACCCGCTTCGAGTACGCGCGACCCGTGTTCGTAAACATCAGCACATAGTCATGCGTGCTGGCGACGAATAGCTTGTGGATCAGGTCTTCTTCTTTCGTCGACGCGCCTTGGACACCACGACCACCGCGACCTTGCGCGCGATATTCCGACAGCGATACGCGACGGACGTAGCCTTCACGCGACAGCGTCACCACCATCGCTTCTTCGGCGATCAGCTCTTCCAGTCGAATCTCGCCTGCGTCGTCGATGATCTGGGTGCGACGCGGCTCGATGTACATCGCGCGCAGCTCCGTCAGCTCACCGGCGATGACGTCACGCAGCCGCGACTCGCTCGCCAGGATGCCTTCCAGATCCACGATCGTCGCCGTCAGCTCGCGATATTCCTCGGCCAGCTTGTCGCGCTCCAGTCCCGTCAGTCGCTGCAGTCGCATTTCGAGGATGGCTTTCGCCTGTGCCTCGGTAAAGTACAGCGTGCCGCGACCGGTTCGTGCCGCGATCTCGTCTTCTGGACGTCCGGCGCGACGCAAAAACTCAGCGAGTCCCGTCAGCGGCTCGGCCATCAAGTGCTCTTTGGCTTCGACCGGATCTTTGGCTGCGCGAATGATCGCGATGATGCGATCGATCTGATCAATCGCCAGGCCCAAGCCTTCGACGATCTCTCGACGCGAGCGCGCTTGCTTGAGCAGATACAGCGAGCGACGCAGCACCACTTGCCGACGGTGATCGAGGAAGTGCCCCAGCGCATCCCGCAGCGACAGAATCCGAGGCCGTCCATCGACAATCGCCAGCATGATGACGCCGAACGTCACCTGAAGGCTCGTCTGCGCATACAGCTGATTGAGCACCACTTGCGCGACGGCATCACGCTTGAGCTCAATCACCAGCCGCATGCCTTCGCGGCTCGACTCGTTGCGCAGGTCCGAGATGCCTTCGATCTTCTTTTCGCGAACCAGCTCGGCCAGTCGCTCGATCAGTCGGTTCGGGTTCACCTGATAGGGAACCTCGGTGACGACGATCTGCGACTTGTTGTTCTTGAGCTCTTCGATCTCGGTCTTCGCGCGCAGCGTCAGCGAGCCACGTCCGGTCTCGTACGCTTGGCGAATGCCCGCTTTGCCGTAGATAAAGCCTGCCGTCGGGAAATCCGGGCCCGGCACCAGCTTCATCAGCTCTGCATTGGTGGTCTGCGGGTTTTTCAGCAGGTGCAGCGACGCATCCAGCACTTCCCCGAGGTTGTGCGGCGGAATGTTCGTCGCCATACCGACGGCGATACCGGCTGCTCCATTGACGAGCAGGTTCGGCAGCATCGCCGGAAGCACGGTCGGTTCGCGCTCTTTGTCGTCGAAGTTGGGAACGAAGTCGACCGTCTCTTTGTCCAGATCGGTCAGCATCGTCGACGCAATCCGCTGGAGACGACACTCGGTGTATCGGTACGCGGCGGGCGGATCGCCTTCAATCGAACCGAAGTTGCCTTGCCCGTCGACGAGCGGATGACGCATGTTCCAGTCTTGCGCGAGCCGAACGAGTGCGTCGTAGACCGAAGCATCACCGTGTGGGTGATACTTACCGAGCACTTCACCGACGACACGCGCACACTTTACGTAGGAACGATTCCAGACGACGTTGGCTTCGTGCATCGCGTATAGGATGCGACGATGTACCGGCTTGAGTCCGTCTCGCGCGTCGGGAAGTGCTCGCGAGATGATGACGCTCATCGCGTAGTCCATAAACGAGGAGCGCATCTCGTCGTGGATCTGCTGAACGTAGACGGCGCTCGGCGGGTCGCCAGCCGGAGCCACGGTCGAATTCGATTTGTCTTGAGCCATGTGACGAAAAAGCCTAGTCCGCAACCGTGCGTGGTCGCATCAGAATGGGGCTTTTTATCTCAATTGGGCGACGACGGCAAGCGAGCAGGTAATTTTCTCTCGACCGTCGCCGCAGACCACGCAGTCGGCATCAGCGCGACCTATTCGGCCCGTGGTCGTGGTCGTGGTCGTGAGAATGCCCGTGGTCGTGGTCGTGCCCGTGCCCGTGGTTGTGGTCGTGCCCGTGGTCGTGAGAATGCCCGTGGTCGTGCCCGTGGTCGTGAGAGTGCCCGTGGTCGTGCGGGTCCATTCCGGTCGCATCGAGGGAGAGCTGATGCAAAAAGCCGCGCGGGCCTTGGCGCAGAAACGAACCGACAAACAGCAGCCCGACGATGACCAAGCAGGCTGGATATAGCCAGCCTCGGTGATCGTGTCCGACGTGAAACGGATAACCGGGATTGGTTCCAACGATGCGATTGACCAGAAAGCCAAGCCCGACGGTGAGCAGCGCAATCGTGACGCCATAACCGATCGCGACCTTGCGTCCGTGCAGCTTGGCCAGCACACCATAGGTCGTCGCATTGGTCGCAGGTCCCGTCAGAAGAAACGCAATCGCAGCGCCCGGCGACACACCTTTGTGGATCAGCACAGCCACAAGCGGGGTTGCCGACGACGCGCAGACATACATCGGCATGCCCAGCACCGCGAGCAGCGGAACATCAAGTCCCGTCGGAAGCGCCGTCACCCAGTCCATGCGCAGCAGGGGCTCCAGCGCGGCGGCGACACCCAGGCCCATCACAATCCACGGTCCGGTGTGATCGACCGTTTCCACAAACCCGAGTCGCAGCGCAGCCCGCAGCTTGGTTTGCAGCGAGCCCGTGACTTCCTCTGTCGGCAAGGTCGGCGTTTGGTCTTGCGGGGACGTCTTCATGAAACCGCCAACCAAGATGCCGACGCCCAGCGCAACCACCGTCGCACAGAGCACTCGCGCCACCGTCAGCGGTAGACCCAGAAGCGGAAACGACAAGAGCACCGCATCGACGCCCAGCTCTGGTGCGGCCACGAGGAATGCCATCGCTGCAGCCGACGGAACGCCTCGTGCAATCAGGCTGCGATAGACCGGCAGGACACCACACGAGCAGATGGGCAGCGGCAGTCCAAACAGCACCCCGCGCAGCGACTGAGACAGCGTCGAGCCTCTTCGTAGCCACGAAACGCCCGTCGCTGGCAAGAACACGCCAATCAGTCCCGCGAACGAATAGGCAATCAGCAGCGCGGGCGCACTTTCTAGCGCAAGCAGCGTCAGCGTCTTGGCCATGCTGGCTTCTCCGACGCGACTGGTCGGTAAAAGCTCACTGTGAAGCAGCGCGAGCAGCCCGAGCGCCAGCAGTCCGCCCAGTCCTTCAAAAAAGACGTGCTTGCCGCTCTGATCTTGCTGCTCGTGGACGACGACGTGAAGCAAGGCTCCAGCGACGACGCTTTGGAACAGTCCGATGCCTACGCCGCCGCTGTGTGCGAAAAACTCTGTCGATACACCGTAGCCAAGCGCCGTCGCTGCGGCAATTCCCATCAGCCCAAACACGCTCCAGCCGGTGCCCAGTCGACGCAGCAGCCACCACACCGACAGACCGACGGGAATGCGATGAAGGACAATCGCCAGCGGCAGCAACGCATCGGCGGTGTGTTCGTGATCGGCATGTCCCAGCGCGAGCGCCAGTCCGTCGAGAAACTCATGCATCGCCAGGCCAAGCAGACCGAGCACCACCGCGACTTTGTGCGCACGCTGGCCTCCGACGTGATGCATGCGCTCGACCTGTCGCACCGCGAGATAGCCGAGCACCGCCAGTGGCAGCGAGGGCCAGCCCGCCGCTGAATACGCCGACGGAATCAGTCGCCCCAAAATGATGCCCACCACGAGGAGCAGCACAAACCCATCGAGCGCTGCCATCGCCGCTTTGGCCCAGCGCAGCGACCGCTGAAGCAGCGGCCCCAAAAACAGAGCCACCGTCGATAAAAGGAGCAGCTTCATCGCGTCTTTACCGCCACGCTGCGTTTTGCCTGGTCACACACGTCGCGCAAGGTAAATCTTCGGCCCGGTGACATGCAATCGCGGTCGCCGCAAAGTTTCAAATCGCTCATCCGAAAGGTCTTGGATTTGCTACCGGTTCAAGTACTTTCGTGCGGTGTCACATAGCGAAGCGAACTCTGACAAGCGCCAGCTGACGTTGATTGACTGTTTGGGCATCGGCATCAACGGCATCGTCGGTTCGGGCATCTTTCTGCTGCCAGCGGTGCTGTATCGGAAAGCGGGTTCGCAGGCTCCGTGGGCTTGGTTTGTCGCGGGTGGGTTGTGCTGCTTGGTTGCGCTGGTGTTCGCGGAAGCTGCGGGCCGTACCGACCGCTCTGGAGGCCCTTATCGCTATGCCTGTGACGCGTTTGGTCCGTATGTTGGTTTTGCCGTCGGTTGGGTGACGCTCATCAGCGTGCTGCTCGGCTATTCGGCGGTGGCGCGCGGCTTTGGCACCACGGCGGCGCAGATCTGTCACGACATGTTCGGTGTGCAGCTTGGCAATGCCGGAGTCGTCGCGCTGTCATGCGTCGTCGTCGTTGTTCTGTCCATCGTCAACATCCTGGGCGTCCGTAGCTCGGCACGCACGAGCGACATCATCTCGGCGGTCAAGCTGCTGAGCCTGTTTGGCTTTATCGTCGTCGGTCTGTGCTTTGTGAAGTTTGATCGAATGGGCGGTCAGCCTCCCATGCCTTCGACGGGGGAAACCACTGGCATCTTGGCCGCAGCCTTTGCGGGTCTGTTTGCGACCACGGGCTTTGAGTTCATTCCTGTTCCCGCCGGAGAAGCCAAAAATCCGCAGCGCACCGTTCCGCTCGCGATGGTGATCAGCGTGTTTCTGACGACGGTGCTCTATGCGCTGGTTCAGCTGGTTGCGACGGGGCTTCATCCCAGCTTGGGGGGAACCGAAACGCCGCTTGCGGACTCGGTGGCGCAGTTTGCCGGTTCGCGTGGTCGAGAGCTGATGAACGTCGCCGGGCTCATCTCGATGTTTGGCTTCTGCGCGGGCAGTGCGCTCGTCGGTCCTCGCTACCTGGAGTCGTTTTCCGAAGACCGCTTTGTTCCCGCGATCTTTGCGCATCGTCCGGCCAAGC
Organism: uncultured Myxococcales bacterium; assembly: GCA_937868485.1. Taxonomy (GTDB): domain Bacteria; phylum Myxococcota_A; class Polyangia; order Palsa-1104; family JAEUJZ01; genus JAEUKA01. Next base: position 29,878 of record CALMML010000014.1, read on the forward strand.
TGGGCTCGCCGGTGTGGTCGGTGGTGCTGTTGTCGGTGCTTGTGATTCTGTTCCTGATGCTCGGGCTGGAGTTTAAGCAGCTTGCCGACATCTCAAACGTCGCGGTGGTGGTTCAGTACATTGCGACTTGCGTGGCGGTGATCCTGATGCGGCAGAGAGGCCCAGCGCCTGCCAATGCGTTTGTGAACCCGCTCGGACCGCTCGTTCCGCTGCTGGCGCTGTTTGGCTGCGCGGTGTTCTTGCTGGGTGTTGCAACGAGTCCCGATGGCGTGATGGCGCTCAAGTGGGCGGCGATTCTGATCGCGGCGGGCTTGCTCCTGGGCTCGGTGTTTCGGAAAATGGAGCTTTCGGCGAAGTAGCCGAAGCAGGAGCGTGGGATGAGTCGGGGGACCAGCTTGGGGAGCGTCCGGGGCTCACCGCGCATGCCGCTGGTTCTGTTGCCTTCTGCGGACCTGCTTGGTCTTTCGCGGGCGCTGGTTGATTCGTCGGCAAAAGGCGCGATCTCGACGGCGAATCTTCCTGACGAGGCGGTTTCGTCGCTGGCGCAGCGGCTGCTTCGTCCGAAGACCGTGCGTAAGCCGCTGCATCCGCTCTTGTCAGCGACGGCGACGCTGTTTGAGCAAGAGGTCTGCAACTATCAAGAAAAAGGGCTGGCGGTGACGATGGTCGCCGACTGGGCGCAGAGCCTGGGTCTGCCGTCGCGTCACGTCTTGGCGCTGGAGCAAGCGGTCGACGAGCTGCTGCTCAATGCGCTGTATGACGCGCCGCGTGGTCCGCGTGGAACGCCTCGTTATGCGGAGATTCCGCCGTCGGAGCGTGTGCTGATTCAAGCACTTCCCGGTGAGTCGGCGTGGGTTCGCTTTGCGTCCGATGGTTCCCGCCTGGCCGTCGGTGTTTCGGACCGAATGGGCCAGCTTCGTCGTCACACCGTGCTGTCGTATCTGGAACGCTGTGCCAGTGCGCAGCTTCGCCATCAGAGCCCACTCGAAGACAAGACCTCTGGATCGGGCGTCGGGCTGTTTCTGACCGCGATGGCCGCGAGCGAGCTGCTCTTTCGTCTGCGCCAAGGTCAAAGTACCGAGATCGTGTTCTGTCAGTACCTCAGTCGCCCAAGGCCGCTGCGCGTGCTGGTGGTGGACGATGACGCGCACTCGCCGCTATCGTCGTCTCAAACGTAGAAAGAACGTCGCATGACCCCTTCGCTGCTTCATCCCGCGCTGCTCGACAGGTACGGCAAGCTGCCGCTGCCGCGCTACACCAGCTATCCGCCCGCCAACCTGTGGGGCGATCGTGATGAGTCGCTTGCCAAGACCGTGCTGTCGTCGCTGGGATCGCGTCCGCTGTCGCTGTACGTTCACGTCCCGTTCTGTCGCAAGCTGTGCCTGTACTGCGGCTGCAACATGATGGTCACGCGCAGCCAAGATCTCGTCGAGCGTTACTTGCAAGCGCTTGATCGAGAGGTCGCTCTTGTCGCGTCGCTTTTGCCGTCGCGCTTTCCGGTCGTGCAGGTTCATTTGGGAGGCGGGACTCCGACGTACCTGAATGAAGCGCAGCTTGCCCGGCTGTGGCAGATGTTGTCGTCGCGCTTTGACATTCCAGCGGGCATCGAAGCGTCGATTGAAGTGCATCCTCCCGTGACGAGCGCCGCGCAGCTTCAGACGCTGGCGCAGCTTGGTTTTTCGCGGGTCTCGATGGGCGTGCAGGACTTCGATCCCGTCGTCCAAAAGCGCATCAACCGCATCCAACCGTTTGAGCAGACCCGCGACCTGATTGAATCGGCCAGGCGGCTTGGCTTTGTCAGCGTCAACGTCGACTTGATGTATGGACTGCCGCTTCAGACGACAGAGCGCTTTGCCAAGACCTTGGACCACGTCGCTGCGCTTCGTCCCGACCGCATTGCGCTGTTTGGCTACGCACACATGCCGACGCTGCGCCTGCATCAATCGGTCTTTCGCAAAGACGAGCTTCCCGACGCCAAGACCCGCGCCGCGCTGTTTGAGCTGTCGCTGCAGCGTCTGCTGGAGCTGGGCTATGTCTACGTCGGGCTCGATCACTTTGTGCTGCCGCAAGACGAGCTGTTGTCCGCCCGCGAACAAGGACAGCTGCGACGCAACTTCATGGGCTACACCACCTGCAAGTCGAGCGATGTGCTGGCCTTTGGTCCGTCGTCGATTTCCGAGCTGGGCGCGCACTACCTGCAAAACGAGCGCGAGGTCACGTCCTACTGCGACCGCGTCTTGTCCGGTGCGCTGCCCGTCGTGCGTGGCTATTCGCTCGGTCCCGATGACGTGATTCGTCGCGATCTCATCATGGAGCTTTTGTGCAACCTGGTCGTCGACAAGCGTGTGCTGTCGGATCGCTACGGCATCGACTTTGACCGCTACTTTGCGTCTGAGCTGACCGCGCTTGCGCCGCTTATCGCCGACGGACTGTGCGGCTGGAACGGCGACCGGCTACACATTTTGCTGCCGGGTCAGCTCCTTCTGCGCACCGTGGCGTCGATCTTTGACGCAACGCTACACAAGCCCGCGCCGCGCCATCACGCCGCAGCGGTCTAACGTCCCTGATTTTCTGGATTTCACACCGCCGGGCTGGTTGTTTCGCCCACACAAGGAGCTGTCGTTCGATGCTTTGGATCAAAGCCCTTCACGTCATCATGGTCATCAGCTGGATGGCTGGACTGCTGTACCTGTATCGGCTGTTCGTCTATCACGCGATGGAAACCGAGCAGGTCGTTCGCGAGCGCCTGCAAGTGATGGAGCGTCGCTTGATTCGCGGCATTGCGACGCCAGCGGGTGTGCTCACGCTCGTCACCGGCATCACCATGCTGGTCCTAAACCCGGGCTTTCTGAAGCTGCCGTGGATGCACGCGAAGCTGACGTTTGTCCTTGGGCTGCTTGTCAGTCACGTTCAAGGGATGTATTACCGCCAGCGCCTTATCACCGAGCCGAACGCCTATTCGCACAAGAAGTTCCGCGTCCTCAACGAGGTGCCGACGCTGCTGATGATCGGTATCGTCATCATGGTGATTGTTCGTCCGTTCTAACGTCTGCGCGTAGGCATCCGTACGTCGGTCGCCGACACCTCGCGCGGCCTTCTTTCAAAGTACAAGTCGCAACATGGCCAAACGAAGCTCAGATCGACAGTCGACACGCGGTGGGCTGATCCTGCCGGGGCAGTCGCGCAAAGCCGTGCGCATTTACCGCATCGTGCGCACCGTCGTGCTGCTGTTCTTGCTCCTGTGCTGTCTCGCGGTGAGCGGCGTCGCGGCGGTGTTTCTGTATTACACGTCGGATCCCTCGCTGCCGACGATCGATCGCATTGCCGACTATCGACCCAAGGTCACTACGCGCGTGCTCGCCCAGGACGGTCAGCTCATCGGCGAGCTGTTTGAAGAGCGTCGCACCGTCGTCCCCTATGAGCGCATTCCTCGGGTCGTGGTCGATGCCTTCGTCGATGCCGAAGACGCGCAGTTTTTCGAGCACCACGGGCTCAACTACATCGGCATGGTTCGCGCCGTCCTCCAGAGCCTGGTCCAGGTCCGTCACCTGCGTGGCGCTTCGACGCTGACCCAGCAGCTCGTCAAGACCTATGTCTTAAAGAGCAGCGAGCGCAGCCTCAAGCGCAAGGTCCAAGAGATGTACTTGGCGCTGCGGCTGGAAAAGAAGCTCAAGAAAGACGAGATCCTGTGGCTGTACCTGTCGCAGATCTACTTTGGTCACGGACGCTACGGCATTGAAGAGGCCGCGCGCTTCTACTTTGGCAAGTCCATCAGCGACGTTCATCCGGGGGAAGCTGCGCTGCTGGCGTCTTTGCCCAAAGGCCCAGAAGAGATCTCGCCGCGTCGCAATCCAGAGCGCGCCAAGCTCCGTCAGCGCTACGTGCTGTCGCAGATGGCTCGCTATCACCACCTGTCCGACGCTGACGCTGTCAAGTACGCCGAAGCGCCGATTCAGCTCGTCAAAGAGCCGTCGCCGCTCGGCACGCTCGCGCCCGAGTTCACCGAAGAAGTCGAAAAGCTGCTGCAAGAGCGCTTTACGCCCGAGAGCCTGCCGTATCTGGGCCTGAACGTGCGAACGACCTGCAACCTCGATGTGCAGCGGGCTGCTCGCACCGCGCTCGAACAAGGTCTGATGAAGATCGACGAGCGCAACGGCTATCGCAAGGGTCGCAAGCTCGATGCCGCCGCTCGCGCCGCGCACCTTCAGCAGCTCAAGAAGGACTTTCCGTCCGGTCCCCCGATGGGTCGCGGTGTCGATGGCGTCATCACCAAGGTGCTCGACGGTGAAAAGGGCGGAGGCTGGGCGATGGTCGACCTCGGCGCGGTGGTGGCGTCGCTGCCGCTGCCGCAGACCGGCGACCGCTACAACCCGCAGGGACTGCCCGCGCAAAAGCGCTTCAGCGAAGGTGAGCTGGTCCGTGTTCACATCGGACGCAACGCCAAAGAAGGTCCGATCCTGGTGCTGGACGCGGGACCGCAAGGGGCGGTGGTGGTGATGGACCCCGAGACGCGCCACGTCTTGGCCATGGTCGGCGGCTACGGCTACCTGCGCGGCAGCTACAACCGCGTGCTGCGTGCCAAGCGTCAGCCCGGCTCGGCGTTTAAGCCGTTTGTGTTTGCCACCGCGATTGAGTCGCGCAAGTGGACCGCAGCGAGCGTGCTCAATGACTCGCCGCAGGTCTACGATCTGCCGGATCTGAAGGCCTGGGCCCCGAAGAACGCGGGCGACCACAACAAGAACTTCATGGGTCCGGTGCGGCTGCGGGTTGCGCTGGCGCAGTCGCTCAACACCGTTGCGTCGCAGCTTATCTACGAGCTAAAGCCCGCGCCGGTTGCCGCGATGGCCAAGTCGCTCGGCATTGAGTCGTCGCTCGATCAGACCTATGCGCTGGGGCTTGGTGCGTCGGTGGTGACGCCGCTGGAGCTGACCAACGCCTACGCGACGCTGGCGGCCAAAGGTCGCTTGGGCGATCCGCTGTGGATCCTGCAAGTCGGCACCGAGCCCCCGACGCAGAGCACGCTGCATCAAGCGGTGTCGCCCGAGCTGGCCTTTGTGATGAGCCACGTCATGCAGAGCGTCATCGAAGAAGGCACCGCGTCGTCCATCAAGAACAAGCTCAAGCGACCGGCAGCGGGCAAGACCGGCACCACCAACGCCAACCGCGACGCGTGGTTTGTCGGCTATACGCCCGATGTCGTGGCAGGTGTGTGGGTTGGCTTTGATGACTCGCGACCGCTTGGGGAAAAAGAGCAGGGCGCGCGCTCGGCACTGCCGGTCTGGCTGGATGTGATGCAGGTTGCGGTGCGCGACCGTCGGGTCCAGGGCTTTGTGCAGCCGGCTGGCGTCGTCGTTCAGAGCATTGATCCCGTCACCGGCATGCTCCCCGCGCCAGCGGCTCCAAGCATTGAAGAGGTGTTCTTGGCGGGCACCGAGCCAACCGAGCAAGCCCCCGCCCCCGGTGAGACCAGCGCCGCCACCTGGAACATGAACCAGGACTGATTAGTTCAGGCCACCGACCGCGAGCGGATGATCCGTGGTGTCAAACAGCGTCGGGTCGGTCGGGCTCAAGCGCGATGCCACGATGGTGCCCGAGCTGTTTGCATACAGGACGAAGGTGCCGTGTCCAAGCCCTTCGCCGGTGTCGCCGCCGCGCCAGTCTGCATAGGTCGTCGAGGTTCCGTGCGGAGTCTCGGTCGAGTCCACCACTTCCACCGCATAGGCCGTGCTGCCTGACGGACCGGCTGGCAGGCCGCTGTCCACAACCGGCACGCTGCGAACGATCATGACGTGTCCGCTGTTGGTCGTGCTCTCCGGGTAGGTCACTGCCAGCACGTCCCCGGCTTCGATGGCTCCGATGGTGGTGCGCTTGGTGAACTGGATGACGCCGGTGCCTGCGCAGTTTTCGATCTTGTAGCGGTACTGGGCGGCGTTGGGGCTGTTTGTGCCCTTGTTGACACCGCTCACCTTGCCGTACGTGCAGCTGTCCATCGCCTTGTTAAACGAGTTAAAGAAGTTGCTCTCGGTGAATCCGAGGCTCTGCTGAAACAGCTGCGTGACCAGCGTGCCGCACACGCTGCGATTCTTGGCCTTCTGGGTTCCGACGACGCGCAGAAGCGCTGGCGAGTCCGTGGTGTAGACGTTTTCTTCGAGCTTGGTGGCATCGGCTTTGACTTCGCTGATCCAGCCGTTCACCCAGGTAAGTGCGGTCTGGGCGTTGACGCTGATGGCTTGGCTGTGCTGGCCGATGGCGTCGTCCTGGGCGGGCAGCTCTCCGCAGCCTCCGACAAGACCGATAAGACCGACCAGACCAACCAGACCACCGCGTAGCGTAAGACGAGACATGTTCAGGCTCCTTGTTGACGTTGTTTGCTGAAAGCGTTGCGACCGGAGCCATGGCAACCGGTGTGCCAAGTGTTCCTCCGCGCGCTGTCAGACGGAATGTGCCCACAGTGCCCGCCGGTCCTGCGCAACGTTTGCGCGAATCATCCGCGCAATTTTTGCCCACAGCAGCTTTTGCCTTCGTGTCCGCGCCCGCCGCAACTGCACAGAACTTATTAGGCAAAGCAAAGGAGTAATATTTCGTTGCGTGCCACAGCGAAGGGCCGTACAACTATCGGGTCAGCTATTTTACGGGTTCAGCGACGACAAGTGACGTTGCCGATGTGGGGCACGGGACGCGCTTGGTAGGGTCGTGCGGATGAGCCCGTGTACCGTAGGGGAACATCGGATGAGGACTGGTCTTGGTCATTGTTCGCTTCGGCGTGTGCTGAGTGTGTCGCTGCTGGTCTGCTGCTGGGATGTTGGGTCGGTGCTGGCGCAGGGAGAGCCGTCGGCGCAGGGAGAGCCGTTTGCGATCCCTGTTCCGAGAGCGAGTGAGATTCCGCCACCCCCGCCGTATATCCTGCCTCAGCCAGCGGCTCCGATGGCGGCAGTGCCGGTCGCTTCGGTGAGCCCGGCTCCGGCCCCGGCTGCTGACGTGGTGGTGCCACCGCCGCCCGCCGCGCCGTATTCGCTGCCATTTGGTCTGCGTCCGATCATCCCCGTGACGGTGCTGCGGCTGGATACGGTGTTTTCGTTTTATCAGCAGAACATCGCGCCAAGTGGTCAGCCCGAGCGCATGGAGCCCGGCTTCACAGGGACGTTTCTGCCGACGATTGGCTATCGGTTTCATCCCTCGTGGATGGGCATCGTGCGCTTTGGCGTCGTTGGCAATCGTCCGCCGCGTATTACGGGTGATGAAGTCGGCGCGGACAACTGCGAAGATCAGACCTCGGTCGATCCGACCACGATGCAGAGCAAGACGACGCTGACCAAGTGTGGCGTGGCTTCGACGAACGTGCTCGTGGGTGGGCTGTATTCGGCCAAGCTCGGAAGCAGCGTTCGACTGGGTCTGTTTGCATCGATGACGATTCCGATTGCCTCGGGAACCAGTGCGACAAGTGAGCCAGGGGCCAGCGCAGCACTTGCACCAGCGGGACAGCTTTCTCGATCGGCGCTCGACAACGTGATCTTTGCGGCCAACGACTGGGCGCTGGTCGAAGGACTGGACATCGCGTACATCGCGCATCGGCTGACCGTGCAGGCCGAAGTCACGCTGTTTGAGCTGTTCCGCGCGCGAAACGAGCTGCTCAATCCCGATGTCTTCAAGCTGAACTTCACAGCGGGTCTGCACGTCGGTTACTTCGTCGCGCGGTTTCTATCGCTCGGGGCCGAGCTGCGCTATCAGCGCTGGCTGAGCGATCCCAAGTCGGTCGTGGCCGATGAAGCGAACGCGGACAAGGGACTGCCGGTGCAGGGTCTGCGTCACAACCTATCGCTGGCGGTGGGTCCACGCGTTCACATCAAGCTTCCGGGCGGTCACTGGCTGCGACCTGCGCTCACCTATGTGCCGGGGCTCGCGGGGGTGCTGGCGACGCGTCACTACCACACGGTGCAGCTGGACATTCCGATCGTGTTTTAGTGGAAGCGGCCCGCTGGGAAAACGGGCCGTGTGGGGTGCGTGGCCCGGTGACTGCGGGCTGCGGTTAGCGGCTGGACTTGGACTTGGCCGGGGCGGGCGGCGCGACCGGGGTCGGCGCGACGGCGGGGGCCGCAGGACTTGGCGTGGCGACCACTTGCACGGCGGCAAGCTGACCTTGGCGTGCGTAGTCGGTGGCTTCTCCCAAGATGCGCGCGGCTTCCTGCGGCGCGTGAAAGCCCATGCTGTTTTCCGCCGCGATGAAGTCGAGCCGCCACTGCGCCTTGCGCTGAAGCTCCAGCGCGGGACGAAGCTGCTCGGGCGTTATTCCGCGTGACTTCGCCGCCACAATCGCATCCAGCAGGGCTGTGATTGCGACGCCACCGCGCTGAAGCAGCTCGTAGTTGCGCTGCTGAATCATATCGACGCGACGACGTAGCTCGCTTTCATCGGTGCGATGGCAGGACTGACAGGCGCGATTCACGTTGAGCAGCGGACTGCGCACCCAGTGGTCGCTGATCTTCGACGCTCCTTCGCGCTGATACGGCATGTGACAGTCCGCGCACGACACCCCGGCTTGGGCGTGAACACCTTCGGTCCACAGCTCAAACTCGGGATGCTGAGCCTTCAAGATCGGCGCGCCAGTTTCCTTGTGCGAGTAGTCGGAAAACGGACTCCCATCGGGGAACTTGGTGTCGTTCCAAAAGGACTCGATCTGCTCGGCCTTGACGCCTTTGCCCCACGGGAATGTCAGCGGCATCTTCGTCGAGCAGTAGTATTCAACGTGACACTGTCCGCACACAAAGGAACGCATCTCATTGCGAGACGCGCGCTCATTTGGATCGTAGGGCTTGTCTTTGGACCCTTTGCGATATTCCGCGATGCTGGGAATGGCGGGAACCGGCGCATCCGACGCAGCGAGCGCGGCAATTCCTTTGATAAATCCCGGTCGCGTCACCCGCAGCGCCATCGTCTTGGCATCGTGACAGTCCACACAGCTGACTGGATGCGCATGACCGCTTTCATGAAGCTGCTTGCTCAAATCCTGGTAGCTGAACGTGAAGGTCTGCTCAAAGCCCTTGATGGCATCGCCCCCGCCGAGCTTGCGATACAGCGGCATCACCGATGCGTGACAGTGCAGACACGATCCAGACTGCGGCTTGGTCAGGCGCTGCGTCGCTTCCTGGTCGTACAGCATGTAGGCGTGGCCGCGTCGATCTCGGTAGTCGATCGAAAAGGCGTAGCCCTGAAACATTCGCTTGAGCCACGGGTCGCGATCGATCTTTTCATCGGGCAGCGCTTCGCTTCCGGCGTGTCCTCCAAAGCGCGTCACGGTCTTTATCGCCGTTCGCTTGTAGCCATCGTACTGAGCGGGCCAGTTCTTTCCCCACTTCTCGGGGTCGGTGTCGTCTTCGCCTACGTCCACGGTGCGAACGTACTGGTTCTTCTGCTCGCTCTTTTTTTCCGTGATGTTCGTGAGCAGCGCCGTGACGCTGGCGGATCCAATCGCAGACACCGCGATGGCTGCCAGTACGGCACCGCGAGTCTTCCACCAGGTGACTTTTTCTTGATTCACCATCTTGCGCTCATTTCTTTGCTGTCGATGAAGCGGGCTGACTGGATAGGACTCGCTCGATCTCGTCGCTGCGAAGCGGTCCACCCAGTGCCGCACGCTGTCCGTGTCCCACCGCTGCGTGACAGTGCAGACAGTCTGCTCCGCCATGCATCGCGCGGGACGGAGCCATCTCCTGCGTCAGCGCGGCGTGACACTTCTTGCAGTTGTCCAGAAGCACTTGTCGTGCGCTCGGCGTGAGCTGGATCGGCTCGACGAAGCGGTCGAGCGTAAACATCTTGCCGTGACGCCAGCCGTTTTCCGCCTTGGTCAGGTACTTGGGAATGAACGACTCGGGCAGGTGACAGTCAATGCAGCGCGCCACCGTGTGATGACTCGCGGTCTGCCAGCCATCGTACTGCCGCTGCATGATGTGACAGTTGGCACAGGCTGCGGGGTCGGTCTTAAAGTACGAAAAGCCCTTCGCGTACCGAAACGTATACAGCCCCAGCCCGAGCGCCACTCCGAGCGAAGCGGCAAGCACCAGGACCAAAGACAGACTCGCTGTCTCTGTCATGCGCTGCGTCCAGTTCCTTGCCATTAAATAGTAGTATCAAATGACTAATATTGGGCCAAGGCTCTCGGTGCATTGCCTGCCAATCCAGCAGGTTGCACGGCGGCTGAGCGGACGCAGGCTGCGGAAGGAACGGGCGAAGCGCAAAAAAGAAGCGGAGCGCGTTTACGGACGACGGCTGAAGTCGCAGCTTCCGCCCGTGCAGGCTGCGGGGACGGTGATCTTGGCAGCGCCGGTCTGCCAGATGCTCTGCACAAAGTCCACGATCTGGCTGCGCGCGGCCCGGCCCGCTGGCGTGTCGCGACCTGCGAAGCCGTGGATGTCGTACGCTCCGGTGTCGCCGACCTTGTACTGGGTGATGGCGCTGCCTCGGCTGACTTCTGTGGCGCGCTGGATCTGGGCGGGAATCGGCACAAGCTCTGCGCCGACCTGCTGCGCTGTGGTTACAACGGCCACCATCTCGCTGCCTGCGTTGGGTACCACCGGGTCGCCGATGCTCTCTTGAATCAGGAACGCCGCTTCCCGACCTTTGAGCGCCGACGCCCACGCCGCTCCGTCCACTTCATCCCAGATGCCTTGCGTCATCGCCAGCGCGTGCTGCGCGTTCACCACCCCGCGATATCCCGAGTCGAGCAGCGGCGACAGCATGTCAAACAGCACCGACTTGGGAATGTAGTGCGTCCACGCCGCGCCGGGCACGTTCAGCACGCCGTAGCGCAGCGTCGGATCGGCAGACACGGCCACCAGGCCCATGATTCCACCGAGCGATCCGCCCGCCCACAGCATGCCGTCCTTGGTGGGCTTGCGACCTGCTGCGGGATTGGGCTTGCCTGCGATCATCGAGGCCGACAGCGCATCGCCGATCGCACCCGGCAGCATCGCTTGAATGGCCGCCGCGTTTGCCTGCGCTTGCATCAGCATCGCCGTCGCGTAGTGCGAGCCTTTCACGATCTTCAGGATGCCGCCCAGTGTCTTTAACACCTCGCTGTCGGTCCAGCCGTCAAACTGAATGCCGACCTTCGCAGCGCCCGCGCCCGCAATCTCGGTGTCGAACGTCGAGTCGGTGTACGCCCCGCCGGTGCCGTGGCCATACATGATGAAGCGGTAGTTGCCGCTGCCGGTGGGAATCACGATGCGGAACGGGGCTTCGCGGCTGCCGATGGAAACCGGTCGACCACTTGCATCGAAGCGGAGCGCACTGCCCGGCGTCGGCTCGATGTACTGCGGCAAGCCTTCGACGTGTCCGAGCACCGTCAGCGCCACCTGCGGGTTTGTCGACGACACCACCTGATCGATCGCAACCTTCACCTGTCCGGCTGCGACCGCTTGAAGCGCGCCTTGACGCATCGTCGCGAGCACTCTGTGGGCGTCGTCTTCCGACCGCGTCGTAAAGTCCCACACCCGCAGCACGCGCGCCAAGTCGATGCCCGCTTGTTTCAGCACCTTGCGCGTCGGAGCGTGGTAGGCGAAAAGCTCTGCTTCGGACTGGGTCTGCGGCGGGCGAAGACCGAGCGCCACTTGAGTCTGCACAGACGCAGCCGGGCGATTTCCTTCAGCAATTGGCAGATCATCGAGCACCACCGCGACGTAATCCGACGCGGGCGCCAGAGGTCGCAGCGGGTAGGCAAACAGGAACGACTCGGTGACACCGCGCTCGCCTTGGCCTTGTTCGACCGCATAGCGCAGCGGCACGGGCTTGCCGAAGTCCGCCGCATCGGGCTGTGCCAGCAGCACGCGCAGCGATCCTTCCCCTTGCTTGGCCACCGGCAGCGGCGACACGCTGGCCGCAAACGCGGTCACTATCGGCGTCACCAGCGAAAAGCCATCGGCGCGGTTGAGCGCAGCGGCATCATCGCCTCCGACCAGCTCTTGCGACTGCACAGCGACGCGCAGCCCGGTCTTCGTCTGTGTATCTTTGACCGTAAACACGTTCGAGGGAAACGGCAGCAGGCAGCGGGTCGGGTCTTGATCGTCACAGCTTGCGCTGCGTGGCGCACGGACGCCAGGGACGCGGTCGGTCACATCGAACACGGGCACATCGGGGCCCGCACAGCCGGACTGCCCAAGCCAGCCAAAAAGGGACACAAGCGACAGGGACAGAAGGCGCTGCTGCATCGGTCGGGCTCCTTGCACAAGTAAAGACGAAGCAGCGTGCGTAGCCCGAGCCGGTTCCAGCCGTCAAGACGTGACTACTTGGCAGCGTCCTCGCAGCAGAGCGTGCCACCGGGGCTGCTGTCCGATGCGGTGTGGGCCACGCTGCCGAGCGCGCGGGTGCGGTCGCACGACCAGCCGATGCTGGTGCTCGGACAGAACATGGCGTGGCGGAGTCCGTGGCAGTCGGGTCCACCCAGGCGAACAATGCCTTCGATCGATCCGCAGCCGAGCACCGCTTGGTTGGGACTCGGGCCGCCGTCGCAGATGGGCTGAGGAGGTGGAGGGCCGCCAAGCGCGAGGCTGACGCCGGACATGTAAAAGCCGCGCAGGGCGTCGCAGTCGATAAGTCCAAGCAAGCTGTCGTCGCTGCGCTCCGTTCCGCAGACGTGGGCCGAGGCTCGACTGGCGCACAGGTTGCGGTAGTTGCCGCTCGCGAAGCTGCCCTCGCAGGCCCAGACCTGACCGCCGCGAGACATGGCGAGCAAGGTGCCCGCGCCAGAGCATGCGCCGGTTGCGACGGTTGCGCTGCCGGGCGCGGTACACAGGCCGTTTTGGCAGCTCCAGCCGTCGGGACAGTCCACGCTGGCGTGCGCCGGATCGCAGGAATACGGGCCTTCATACGTCGGGCGATAGCAGTGGCCCAGACAGAGCATCCCGAGGAGTCCCAGCGCCCCAATCAGGCCGCTGCGAAGGCGTTTGTTCCAGCCAAGATTGCGATGGTTCATGGCCAGCGTCCCTCCATCACCAGGCCCTGCTTATCGGGTCCGACCGCGGGAGCCAGCGTCAGCGTAGGTGTTGTCGGCTTGCCGCGATGGTTTTTTGCATACATCCAGATGCCGCCGACCAGGATCGCGCTCGCGCCCACCACGTCGAGCACAATCGTCGCTGTGCCCAGCGCCTTGCCGGTCTGATCGAGCGCTCGATCGAACATCATCTGCGTCGGATGACTGACCTGTTGCGCGATGACCAAGGCTGCGATGCCCGTGCTGACGCCAGCCAGCAGCACCGCGCCACCGCCCGACAGAAGCCCAATCGCTCCGGCGGGTCGTTGGGGACGCAGCGGAACCGGCGGCTGAAACGTCTCAAGCGGAGGCAGCGGCGGAGGCAGCGGTGGCGGCTGCGGTGGTGTGGCCAGCGGCTCCGCAGCGGCACCTGCTGGCGAATCGGTCGGTACGTTGGCCGCGTCGCTCTTAGACGTTGGCGCCGACTTGGAATCCGCAGGCTTTGCATCCGCCGGCTTAGAATCCGCCGGCTTTGCATCGGCAGGCTTGGAATCCGCCGGCTTGGCTTCGGCTGGCTCTGGAGCAGGCACACTCGGCGTCGCTTGGGCCTTGGCCGCTGGGACCGATTCAACGACCGTCGGTGCTTTGCTCGGTTCCGGGACAGGCGAGGGCGGAAGCGGACGCTCGACGGTCGGCGGTACACTCCGCTTGGGCACCGGATCGCTCTTGGTGGTAGACACCCGCACAGGTGGCTGCTTGGCGGGCAGCGGCGGATTCTGACTCTGCGCGGCGTTTTCTTCGGTCAGCCTGGTGAGCAGCTCCGGTAGCTCAATCGCCACGGCTTCGGCCAGGTCAAAGCGCGTCGGAGGATCTCGTAGCTCCAGCACACGGACCAGCTTGGCCGTCGGTCCCATCGACACAACCAGCGTCCAGCGCAGACCTCGGGTGGCCTGCGGATCCCCTTGCACAATCAGCTGCACATGCTGCTCGGCGGCTTCGGGACTTGGCGCTGCACCGCTAAACACTTGGGTCTGCCGGGGCAGATAGCGTCGCGCCGCACGGGCGATTTCGTCCCCCAGCGCTGGCTCACTGGCGACGACGTGTAGCGCATCGATTTGTGTCGGTGCGGCAACCTTCGCAAGTGCGACCAGGGCCCAAGCCAGAGCTGTCATCAGTGCGGCGTCTCCTCGTGAAGCGCCGATGCTACGTCATGCAGGAAGCGCTTGGCGGATTCTCGGTGCTGGCCGCTTGGAAACTGCGCAAGATAGCGGCGCCACGCGGCGATTCCGTCGGCTTTGTTGCGATCGGTGCGAAGCTGCGCACTGCGAGCCAAGGCATTGTCGGCCCGCAGCGATCCACCGGCTTGCTTCACCACTTGCTCAAAGTAGGCCAGTGCGCTGTCGACTTCGCCGCGCTCTGCCGCACAGCTGCCCTTTTGGTACAGCGCCGCGCTGATGTTGTGTCCCGCTTCGCCATCGGGAGTCGCCGCCGTTAGATACTCACTGATCGTCGATTCTGCCGTCGCGTCACAGCGTCCCGCTTCCAGCAGCGAGCCCACATCGTCTGACAGCTTGCGCAGGTACGACGACAGGCTCGGCACCGTCACTCGCTCTCCTGCCCGCAGAAACACAGCGCCACGTCGCCCGCCGAGCGGTTGCACCTCGACCACACCTTCTTCCACCACCACTTCCGTCGTGTCGTTCTTGTCACTGCGCACCACTGAGAAGCGGGTGCCATGGACAATCACCTCGGCATCGTGCGTGCTTACGGTCAATCGTCCCTGGTTTCCCAGCGGCGGCACTTGCACGGTCACACGACCTTGATGCAGCCGGATCTGCGGACGACGTGGCTCTTTCTGATCGACGTCAATGCGACCCGACGCCACCGTGAGCAGCGCGCCGCAGCGAATCGTGGTCTTGCTATCGGACGTACGCGCTTCGATGGCAACGTGGTCCTGGGTCAGCCCCGGACTTTGACGAAGCAGACGACGCAGCGCCAGCGTGGCTCCGCTCTCGGTTCCCGTCGGGGCAGACATCGCGCGCAGACCCAGCGCCGACACACCGCACAGCAGAAGCACCGCCGCTGCCGTCGCCAGCATTCGCACGCTGCCCAGGTTGCGCCACGCTTCCAGCAGGTGATAGCGCCAGCGACGACGACGAGCCAGCCCTTGAAGCTGTCCTTCCAGCGCATTCCACGACGGTGGTGGCACTTGCGGCATCGGCTCGTCGGACAGTGCTTGTAGCGCTTGTCCTAGCACACGATCCTCGTCGGACAGTTCAGAAGACCCGGACTCTCGAAGCATGACACGCAGCGGACGAAGCTCGTCGCTCGTGGTCTTATCGTGAGATCGATTAGACATGCTCTCTTCCCCGAACCTTGACGGAGGACTCGGTCACTCCCTGCGCGCACCAGCCAGTCAGCTCTTTTTGTAGCTCGGCCCGGGTTCGCGACAGTCGAGCCAGCACCGTACCGCGTGGCTCACCAGTGATCTCCGCAATCTCTTGAACGCTGAAGCCTTCCACTTCAAACAGCAGCAGCGCCGTGCGCTTTTCTTCGGGCAGCCCTTTGAGCAGCGCCGCCAGCTTGACCTGAAGCTCTTTGTCCCCGTGCGCTTCTTCGGGATTGCGCGGTCCGTGATGCTCTTCCTTTTGCGCGGGCGGCTTGCGCGCGCTTTTCTTCCGCTGCGCGTGCGCTTCGTTGATGGCAATCCGCGTCACCCAGGTCAGCAGCGACGATCGTCCATCGAAGCGATCAATCTTTTGAAACACGATCAGAAACGCAGCTTGCAGCGCATCACTCGCGAGCTGAGGGTCCGCAAACAGCCGCAGCAGCAGTCGATACACCCGAGGAGAAAACCGATCATAGAGCTGCCGATAGCTCGCAGACTCTCCGCGACACAGCCCGGCCACCAGCTCTCGCTCGGCCACTGTTCCCAAAGGCAAGTAATCGATCGACTTGTTCATAAGCTCGCCTTGGCCATCATATCTTTGCCTTTGCACGATCCGTGCATCGACTGGCCACCCATTAGAGCGCTCATCCTTCCTGGCGATTGCATCGTGCGCTGAAAAAAGAAGCAGAGGCGTTGCTGCGGACGGTGGGCTGCCTGACAAAGACGACATCTGCCGACATCTGCCGCCATCTTTGCCAAGCAGACCACACGACTTGCGATGGAAGGGTTGAACGAAGCAGGATGAAGCAGAAACGCGGTCCCCAAGCGAGCCCGCCGTGGTGTGAGTCCTCTCCTCAACCCCCAACCGACTCCCAACCGGACTCCCAACCGACTCCCAACCGGACTCCTATGGGGACTCCCAAGCGATTCCTACGCGGACTCCTAACGTCCTCGGGGCTTGCCTTCGCGACGCTGGGCCAGCAGCTTGTCCAGCTCTGCCACCTGTTCCGCAGTCAGTACGGCTTTCACTTGCGCCATCGTATCCTGCTTGATCTGTTCAATCTGCGCGCGGGCTGCGTCTGCGGACAGACTGCCAGCTTCCACCTGCGCATGAATGTCCGAGATCTTGCTCTGCGTCGCCGCTTGAATCGCGCTCACTTGACTGACCTGCTCGTCGGACAGTCCGAGCGCATCCTTGAGCTTGGTCAGATCAAACGGACCGTGATGATGCGCGCGCATGTTGGCAAACTTCGCCTGCTGTTCCGCAGTCAACAGCACCATGATCTGTGCCTTCTGCGCGTCACGCAGCGCCTTGATCTTCTGGCAGCCTTCTTCCTTGCTCAGGGTTCCGGCCTTCACTTGTGCGCGAATCTCTTCGGCAGACACGCGCGTCGCATCCAGAATCGGCTGAATCTGCGCAATCTGTTCCGCGCTCAGTCCCAGCAGAGACACCAGCTCATCCAGCTCCGAGCGCTGTGACGGCCCTGCATGATCCCGCGCACCCGGTCCTTCTCCGTCGGGAAGCGCGAGCTGTTCACCGCCCAGACTCCCGCCGGTAATCGCCATCACGTCTTCCCCCACCGAGCTGCTCGCGTCGCCGCAGCCGATTCCCAGTCCGAACACCAACGCGCCAAGGAAGCCAAGCTTAAGAGTCGTTTTCATGATCCGTCTCCCCAAGGTAAGGTGAGCCAGCCAGCGCAGCGACGACAGCGTCGTCCTCTGCAGTTCGTTGCCATCGTGCCCATTCAGTCTGCTTGATGGCTGCTTGATAGAGATCGGAGCGCACCGTTTGATTGCATGCGCACGCAGAAAAAAAAAATCAGAAAAAAGGAACGACTTCCCCCTAGGCCCGCTCTACATGTAATCTCCTAACATGACCATTGTTTTCGGTTACTGCCGCGTCTCTACCGACATGCAAGCACAGCATGGTCTGTCGCTGGATGCGCAGCAGGAAGAGATCCGTCGCTACGCCAAGGATCGCGGCTGGACCATCGAGGAAATCTTTGTCGATGGCGGCTTCTCTGCAAAGAACACCGACCGACCCGCGTTCAAGCAGATGGCCAAGCGCATCAAGGAAGCCAACGGCAAGGTCTCGGCGGTCGTGGTGACGAAGCTCGATCGACTGACCCGCAGCTTGCGAGATCTGCTGACGATCAATGAAGACTTGCTCGAGCCGTGTGGCTGCAACTTTGTGGCGATTCGCGACGGAATCAACACCTTTGAGCCCGTGTCCAAGATGCTCTTGCCATTCCTTGCGATCATCGGACAGATCGAGCGGCAGAACACCTCCGAGCGCGTCAAGTCCACCGTGCGGCACATTCAGCAGCAAGGTGGACACTATGGAAAGGTTCCGTTTGGCTACAAGACCGAGCTAGACGGTCGGCTCCGTCGTCTGATTCCCGATCCGCAGACGTTCCCGTGGCTTCAGCAGATCAATGACTGGTATCGCAGCGGCGTCGGCATGGCAGAGATCGCGGTGCGGCTCAATCAGCACGGTGTGAAGCCTCGCTACGGCAAGCAAGGCTGGACAGACTGCAAGATCTACGAGCTGTTGCGGACGCAAGGTGTGCATCGGACGCGATCCATCGACAGCCCGAACGTCCACGACAAACAGAAAGCGTACAAGATTGCCTACGAGCTACGCAGCGACGACCGAACCTACGAGTTTATCGCCAAAGAGCTAAACCGCGCCGGGCTCCGTCCGCTCAAAGCCAGTGAGTACAAACCCAGCTCGGTCATGGAGCTTCTTCGCTCTGCCGTCTATCACGATCGCGCCACGCCACGCGGACTTGCGCTGTATCTGAAAGAGCAGGGACTTAGCCTGCGCGAGATCGGCCTGCGACTGGCGCAAGCCGGACACTTTCCCAAGCGCGGCGGACAGTGGTATCCGCAGACGGTCAAGCAGCTGATGGTGAGCTAGCGCGCTCTCTCTGCTTCACCGAGCAACGCACGACGAATGCGGCGGACTCCTTCTTCGATGCGCGCGGGCTCTGCCACAAACGTCACACGCAGAAATCCTTCCATCCCAAAGACGCTGCTCGGAATCGTCACCACGTTTTCCGTTTCCATGATGTGCAGCGCTGCGTCCATCGATCGCTGCGTCCACGGCTCGGGCAGGCGAATCAAGCAGTAGAACGAACCGTCCGGCTCCACAAACGACAGTCCCTGCTTTCGCAGTGATGCAGCCAGCGCGTCCCGCTGCGCGAGGTAGTGCGGACGATGCTTCGTCAGGATCTCTGGGTGCGCGAAGATCTCCAGCGCTGTGCGCTGCGCCAGCGTGTCCACACACGACACCACAAACTGATGTGCTTTCCACATCACCTTCATCGCCGCCTTAGGCGCCAAGAGCCAGCCGAGCCGCAGTCCCGTCAGCGCACAGCTCTTCGACAGAGACGATGCCACCAGCGTGTGCGGATAAAACTGCGCCGGAGACGCAGGCCGCTCCTCGCCAAAGTACAGCTCTGCATAGACTTCATCCGACAGCAGATACGGCGGACTTGGCAGCGCCAGCAGACCTTCACACAGCGCGCGAAGCTCAGACGCAGGCCACACCCGTCCGGTCGGATTACACGGCGACGCCAGCGCAATCAGCCGCGTCTTGTCGGTCACGGCCCGCAGCACCGCTTGCGCATCCGGGGCAAAGCCCGTCGTCGGATCGAGCGCCACTTCCCGAACCCGAACCCCTTCCAAGTGACACAGCTTCTGATACGCAGGAAACGTCGGCGTGATCACCAGCGCTTCATCTTGGCTTGGATCGAGCAGTGACTTGATCGGTAGATACAGCGCCTGCTGCGATCCCACCGTGATGCACACCGAGTCCGCCGACTCGAGCCCCGGATAGCCATAGTGCTGGGCAATCGCCGTCCGCAGCTCCGCAAACCCCGCGTTGGGAGAATACGGACAGCCATGCTGCTCGACCCACGACAGCGCCGCACGCAGCGGATCCATCTGCGGATGCAGCAGCGGCTGGCCCAGGCCCAGGTCAATCGCATCGGGCCGCTTTCGATCGTTGAGCGCGCGAATCGCAGACGGAGGAATCGTTTCAACCAGTCGGTTCATGACACAAGCCGTCGTAGCAGATGATAGTTGCGCAGCGGGCCCGCCAGCGTACACCACTCGCCCACCTTGTGCGCTTGCTCTGGGTCGCCCGGTCCGCAGTTTACCGCCGGGATGCCGAGCCCCGTCAGCCGCGCCACATCCGTCCACGCTTGCTTGGCCGTTACTTGCACGCCACAGGACGCAATCCAGCGCGCCAGCGTTCGATCGTCGGTACAGACTGCTCCTGAAGGCGACGCATCGACGATCTGGATCGAGTGATTCGGACCAATGACCTCGCGCAGATCCGCTTCGGCAGTCGCCAGGCTCTTGCCGGGACAGAAGCGATAGTTCACGTTCACCATCACCCGGTCGGGAATCACGTTGCGCGCGTTTTCCGTCAGGATCTGCGTGGCCGACATCACTTCATAAAACGTCAGCCCACGCACTTCAACCGCTCGCCGTGAAAAGCCCGCAAGCCTGGTCAGCAGCGGCAGCGTCGCGTAGATCGCATTGTCCCCGAGCCACGGCCTGGCACTGTGCGCGCGCTTTCCGTGTGTAAACACCTGCGCTTGTAGGCTCCCCGAGCAGCCCGCTTCCACGCGATTGTCCGTCGGTTCCAGACACACCGCCGCCGCCAGCGTCTTGAGCAGCGCTCCTTGCTGTTCGCACAGTGGAACCATGCCGCTTTGGTGAACCGGACCTTCTTCGCGGTCGTAAAAGACACAGACCAGCTCGTTTGAGAGCGCGTCCGCATCGGCAATCAGCCGCAGCATCACCGCGAGCCCCGCCTTCATGTCGCTCGCGCCGAGCCCGTAGATCTTGCCCGCGTCCCAGTCGATCGTGTGCGGCTGCGCAGTGTTTGGGGGCACCGTGTCCGAGTGTCCAAACAGCCCAATCCTCGTCGCTCCCAGCCGTCCGCAGCGAACCACCAGGGCATTGCCGACGCGAAGCTGCTGCGCCAACGGATTGAGCACTGCCACCCGCTGCATCAGGTGATCCGTGATCGCCGCTTCATCGCCCGTCACCGAAGAGATCGCACACAGCGCCAGCGTCTCTTCCGCCAGCCAGCGCAGCAGCATGTCGTCGTCCAGCGAAGATCCTGCGTGCCCGTGGCTTGTCTGTTGGCCGTTTGTCATCGCTACACCGGCACCTGGAACGTACGGAGCGCATCGCTCAGCGACGTCTTCTGATCCGTCGAAGCACTGCGTCGCCCGATGATGAGCGCACACGGAACGTGATAAATCCCCGCTGGAAACTGCTTGGGCATGTGACCCGGAATCACCACCGACCGCGCGGGCACCCGGCCCTTGCGAATCACCGGCTCTGGTCCGGTTACATCGACGATGTTTGTGCTGGCCGTCAGCACCACGCCCGCGCCCAGCACCGCTTCTTGCTCCACCACCACGCCTTCGACCACCACGCAGCGCGAACCAATAAACGCGCCGTCTTCGATGATCACAGGACTTGCTGAGGGCGGCTCCAGCACGCCTCCCAGCCCCACACCGCCCGACAGGTGAACACCTCGGCCCACCTGCGCGCACGAACCAACCGTGGCCCAGGTATCGATCATCGTGCCTGACCCGACGTACGCGCCGATGTTGACGTAGCCCGGCATCAGGATGCAGCCCGGCTCTAGGTGAGATCCGTAGCGCGCCACATCCGGCGGCACCACCCGCACTTGCGCCGCTGCCAGGTCGCGCTTGGTCGGCACCTTGTCATGAAACGACAGCGCCCCGGCTTCCATTGGCTCCAGCGGACGCATCACAAAGTAGAGCAGCACCGCTTGCTTGACCCACGCATGAACCTGCCAGCCCGACTCGCCGGGGGTCGCGACCCGCACCCGTCCTTTGTCCAGGTCTTCCACCGTGGCCAGCACCGCCTGCTGCACGGCGGGGTCTTTGAGCAAGCTGCGGTCCGCAAAGGCGGCTTCAAGAAGAGAAATACGCTGCGAGTCTGGTTGCGTCTGCGTCATGTCCATGGGGTTGTGTGCTGTGATCGAAGCGGGCTGTGCGCGGGATCGATGCGTCAAGCGACGGGTCGCGGGCTTAGCGGGTTGCAAGCTCGGCGATGGTTCGTCCCACATCGACGATCGCGGCTGCGGTCATCGTCGCGCTGTCCACGCTCGGCGTGATGATGGTTAATACCAGCGAACCCAGCGCCCAGACCAGCTTCGCCGATAGGTTGACCGTATCCGAGATCGCCGTCACCGTCTTGAGCGCTTGCTCGAGCTGCTTGGTCGCATCCCCGAGCGCCGCCACTTCTTTGGGCAGGCTGGGCAGTCGGGCTGCGGCTTCGCGAACGGCGCGATTGCACTCGTCTTGAATCTGTTGATAGCGCTCGGATACCAGGAAAAACGAATCCAGCGACAGCTTGCCGCTGTCCCGGTCCCGATACGCTTGCTCCATCATCCGGTCGCCAGCTTCCCGCAGCGCACGGGTGATGATGATCGTCTCTTCAGCGGCGGTGAGCGACATGGGCCTCCACTGCGCGGCGTAGCGCGTGCCGTACAACTTGCTCGGCCAGGGACAGAAGTGGTCGACTGGACGGACGAGGCTGCGCACCTTCGAGCGCCGCCGCCACCACCTGCTCAGACTGCACTGCGGCCAGCGGCTGGCCAATGATCCGCTGTTCGCACCGTTTTGCGCGCCACGGACGAGAGGTCAGCCCGCCCAAGATGACCTTGGCGTCCACCACCACCGGATCGCGCACCGACAGCATCACCGCAGCCGATGCGAGCGGTGCCAGTGGGGACTCCGCAAGCCGTGCATAGCCAAACACCTGCTGCGCAAGTACCGGCACCGTCACCGAGGTCAGCAGCTCTGTCCGCTGTATCGTCAGCGAGCTGCTCGGATCGCTACCCGGCTCGCGATACAGATCCAGCAGCGGCAGGCTGCGCTCGGTCGTGCCTTCTGGCGAATACAGCGTGACTTCTGCCGACATCGCGCACAGACCCACCGCCAGCTCGGAAGCCGACGTGGCCACGCACGACGCGCTGGTCCCAAACAGCGCCCCTGGACCGCCCACACCATCGATCACCGCGCAGCCCGATCCCGCCGAGCGCTTGTTACAGCGAGCATTACTCGGGTCGCGAAACAGCGGACAGCGCGTCGGTTCCAGTAGCTCTCCGCCCACCGTCGCTTGGTTGCGCAGCGCGGGCGTCGCAATCTGCCCGGCGATTTCCAGCAGCAGCGGCGCAAGGCTCTGCACCATCGGCTGGGTGGCCAGCTCGGCCAGTCGCACCTGCGCCCCAATGCGGAGCCCGCCCTGCCGTCCTTCCACCTGCCGCAGCGGCAGCGCCGACAAGTCAATCAGTGTCTCGGGCTGCTCGATGCCGCGCTGGGCCAGCAGCGACAGACTGAGTCCCCCACCGACATAGCGACTGTGCGGTCCCGCATGTGACAGCGCTTCTGCAATGCTCTGAGCACGTACCCACTGCATGGCTTAGCCTCGCTGGCTCCGCACCGAAGCAATCGCCGCCAAGATCTGCGGCAGCTTGTCACACGCGCACTGCTGTCCGCACAGCGCCTCGGCCAGCGAGGCTGGGTCCGGCCCGATGGGCTCTTGCAGCAGCGCGTGCGCAGCCACCAGCTGACCTGGAATGCAAAAGCCGCAGTCCACCGCGTCATGCCGCACAAACGCCTTTTGAAGCGGAGTCAGCTCGCCATCCGGGCTCAGCCCTTCCACGGTGGTGATGTCCTGCTGGTGACACAGCGCCGCCGGAGTCAGACAGGACGGCACCCGCTTGCCTGCCACCAGCGTCGTACAGCTTCCACACGTTCCGTCCGCGCAGCCGTGGCGCACCGACAACAGACCCAGCTGCTGTCGCAAGACGTCTAACAGGCTGCTCCCCGGATCGATGACCAGCCGCTGCGGCGTACCGTTTACGCGACAGGAAAGGATCACGTCTCCCGGTCGCAGCGAAGGCTCGGCTGGCGTCAGCGCCTGGGATTCCGTGGCTTCTTGGGCTGCGGCATGCTGCGCCAAGGCACACGACGCGGCGCTGACCACCAGAAACTGGCGGCGCGACAGCGCAGGGTCCTCGGCGCGAGTCGTCATGGCCGAACCAGCTCCAGTGATTGGCCTTCGACCCGCACAAGCAGCGCTCCGCCTTGGCGCTGGCCCGCTTCATCAAACGACAGCGGTCCGGTGGCTCCATCCAGGCTGCCTTGCCGCACCGCTTTGCGCAGGGCCGACGCCGTACACTGCGCGCCGCCCCCGGCCAGCTGACACGCCGATCGCGCCAGCCGCACCGCATCGTAGCCCAGCGCGTCGAGCGACGTCGGCTCTTCCCCACTGCCGTAGTCGAGCCGCGCCACCTGACCACCGCCCACCGGCAGCGATCCCACCGACAGCGGTGCCAGCACCGCGCCTTGTAGATACCGCCCCGATGACTTGAGCAATCGCTCGCCCATGCCTTCCGCTGGAGACAGCAGCAGCTTGATCCGGCTTTTGTCCGGCTGAAGCTCGCCATCGGGGCCTCGGCTGACGCGATACGTTCCGACCACGCCCGCTGACGCAAGCTGCGACGAGATCAGCTCCAGCTGACTGGCTGACACCGGCAAAAACAGCGCGTCCGGCTGCGCCTTGGCCAGCTTCTGGACATCTTGAAGAAAGGTCGTCGCTTGCTCGGCAAACGACAGCTCTTGCACCACCTTGACGTCCGATCCCGCCAGCCCTTCCACAAACGACTTGGTCATCGCCTGACCGTACGGCGTGCTCGGGGCCAGCACCGCCACCGTCTTGAGTCCACTGCGCAGAAGGTGCTGCGCCAGGGCCTGCGCCCGACTTCGGTTGGTCCGCAGCAGCTGGATCGTCCCGCCGCCTTGGCTGTCGCGTGGACCCAGGCTGATGGCCAGCAGCCCGCGCTGTTCCGCTTCCGCGCTGGCAAGGCTTGCTTCGGCCTTGGTCGGTGGCGTCACGATCACCTGCGCGCCTTCCTGGGCCAGGTCCGCCACCAGTGCGGCCACCGACCCGGACGAGCTATCTCGCAGCCGCAGCTCCACCTGCGGTCCGCCCAGCCTGGTTCCGCCGAGCAGATCCGCCGCCCACAGCGCGCCCCGCAGCACCCGATCGCCGAGCGCGCGATCCCGTCCCTGCATCGGCACAAGGACACCAATGCTCAGCGCTTGCGACCGCTCTGCCACCGGGTTTTCACCTGCGGACAGGCCCAGCCGCTTGCGCCACGACTCTTTCTGCGGACCGGGAAGCTGATCGATCAAGGTCTGCGACTGCTGCCGTGCGTAGGCCAGCTCTCCCGGACGCACCGCCTTGGACTGACCGAGCCGCTCGAACTCGCGCAGCGCCGCTTCCGGCTGTCCCGCGCGCCGATACAGATCCGCGAGCGTCGCGTGCAGCTCTGCGCCTTCTTCGCCATCGACAATCTGCGCCGACAGCGGAGCCAAAAGCCGCAGCGCCACGTCCCAGTTTTGGAGCGCGTATTCCACTTGGCCCAGCTCGCGCCGGACCTCGCTGCCCAGCCACGTCTCGGCGGGCTGCAGCGGCACAAGCGGGGACAACAGCGCCTTGGCATCGGCGGGCCGGGACAGAAGCCGCAGCGCGCGCGCTTCATGAGTCGTCGCGAGCGGACACAGCGGCTCACTCGGTCCAAATTTTTGACGAAACTGCGACAGCGCTGTCTCGGCTTCCGCGAGCTTTCCGTCCGACAGCAGCTGCGCGGCGCTGCGAAAATCCGACTCTGCCGCTGGCCCGCTGCCGTGAATTTCTTCGGCCCGAGGATCGAAGCGGCGCGGACAAGCGGTGAGCAGCAGCAGCGGCAGTGCTGTACGAAGCAGAAGACTCGGGCGGCGAGAGCGCCCAGCAAGGAGGGGCTGGTCAGGCATGCTTAGGCAGACTTGTGCAGCGAGCGCATGTTCTCGATGATGACGTTGCCGAACTCGGAGCACTTCACTTCCTTGGCTCCGTCCATCAGGCGCGCAAAGTCGTAGGTCACGACCTTCTGACCGATGCTGGCTTCCAGGCCCGCAATGATCAGATCCGCCGCCTGCTGCCAGCCGAGGTGCTCGAGCATCATCACCGCCGACAGGATCACCGAACCGGGGTTCACCTTGTCTTGGTTTGCGTACTTGGGCGCGGTGCCGTGGGTCGCTTCGAACACCGCGTGGCCGGTGACGTAGTTGATGTTGCCGCCCGGTGCGATGCCGATGCCGCCGACCTGTGCCGCCAGCGCGTCCGACAGGTAGTCACCGTTGAGGTTCAGCGTCGCGATGACATCGAAGTCTTCGGGACGGGTCAGCACCTGCTGGAGCGTGATGTCGGCAATGGCGTCCTTGATGATGATGCCGTTTGGCAGCTTGCACCACGGTCCACCGTCGATTTCCACCGCGCCGAACTCGCGCTTGGCCAGCTCGTAGCCCCAGTCGCGGAACGCGCCTTCGGTGAACTTCATGATGTTGCCCTTGTGGACGAGCGTCACCGACTTGCGCTTGTGCTTGATGGCGTACTCGATGGCGCTGCGGACGAGGCGCTCCGTACCCGGACGCGACACCGGCTTGATGCCGACGCCCACCGAAGCGAGATCTTCGGCGCCAAAGCGGATCTTCTTAAATTCCTTCGGGAACGACGCCTTTAGGAACTCGAGCGTCTTGATGGCGGCGTCTTTGCCCGCTTCGAAGTCGATGCCCGCGTAGATGTCCTCGGTGTTTTCACGGAAGATCACCATGTTGACCGCTTCGGGGCGCTTCACCGGCGAAGGAACGCCCTTGAAGTACTGCACCGGGCGCAGACAAACGTACAGGTCCAGCATCTGACGCAGCGCTACGTTCAGCGAGCGAATGCCACCACCGACCGGCGTCGTCAGCGGACCTTTGATGCCCACCAGGTAGTCGCGGAACGCATCCACCGTGGCATCCGGCAGCCAGTTGCCGGTCTGCTGGAAGGCCTTCTCACCGGCCAGCACTTCTTTCCACTCAATCTTGCGCTCGCCGCCGTAGCAGATCTCGACAGCGGCATCGACCACGCGCACCGAAGCGCGCCAAATATCTGGGCCCGTGCCATCGCCTTCGATGAAGGGAATGATCGGGTTTGCGGGAACGTGAAGCTTGCCAGTCGCCTTATCGAGCGTGATCGGCTGACCAGCCGGGGTCTGAGTAACACTCATGGTTCTGTAGTCTCCGGGTTTTCCGTTGGCGGCGATGATCACAGGACTTGGGTCTGATGTAAACCCCTTGGGGAAAAGACGCCCAGCGCCTCGCTTGCCCCGGTGATTAGCCCTCCAAGCGCCCGGCAACAAGATGCGGACAGGCTGCCCGCGCCCGATCTGCAAAAAATCTCCGACTGGGGTCACGCTGCCCTGCATGTCCTTTGCTGTGGTTGGGCGGCGAACCGGGTATCCTAAGCGCCTATGCCGCAGCAGACTGCTCCCGATCCCCTGATGGAGGTGCTGCGGACTGCCTGTGCCCAAGTGGGGCTGTCCGTGGTCGCTGTGACCACGGCTTCGTCCGTGCCGGATCACGCGCTGTACCTGGCTTGGCTGGCTGCGGGCTTTGCCGGAGAGCTGTCGTACCTGCACCGCGATGCCCTGGCGCGCCAGGATGTCCGCAGCTTGCTACCCGAAGCCAAGTCGGTCGTGACGGTGGCTCTGTCGTATCACCATCCGTTTGATGACGCGCTGCATCCCGGTCACGGCAAGGTGGCGCGCTATGCACGCGGGCGCGACTATCACTTGGTGCTCAAGGCCCGGCTGCAAGCGCTGGTCGATCGGCTGACGACCGATTTGGCGGGAAGCGGTGAGCCTCTTTTGTCGCGCGTCTGTGTCGATACCGCGCCGCTCCTGGAGCGGTCGGTGGCGGCGGCAGCGGGCCTGGGCTTCATTGGCAAAAACACGCTGCTCATCACGCCCGGCGTCGGTAGCTATACTGTGCTCGGCGAGCTGTTGCTTAGCACGGAGCTGCCGACTTCGCAGCCGCTGTCGCCGCGCTGTGGGGACTGTCGGCTGTGTCTGGATGCTTGTCCGACCGGGGCGCTCACGGAGCCGTTTCAGCTCGATGCGCGGCGCTGTATTTCGTACCTGACGATCGAAAACAGCGGAGAGATCCCGCAGCCGCTGCGTGCCAAGCTGGCGGACTGGATCTTTGGCTGTGATCTGTGCCAGTCGGTGTGTCCGTACAACGTGCGTGCCCAGCCAGGGGATGCGGAGCTGCTGCCCAAGCCTGCGCTGTGTTCGCCAGAGCTGGCGCAGCTTCTGACCATTGGCGCGGCGCAGTATCGGCAGCTTGTGAAGCGGACGGCGCTGCGACGGATCAATCGGACCTCGCTGTTGCGCAATGTGGCGGTGGCGCTGGGCAACGTCGGGACACCCGCGCAGCTTCCGGTGCTGGGGACGGCGCTCTTGCGAGAGCCGGAGCTGGTTCGTCAGCATCTGGCTTGGGCGGTGGCAGAGCTGGCGCTGCGTCACCGGGAGTGTGTGTCGCTGGCGACGCAGCTACTGGGTCAGGCACTGGCGGTGGAGACGGAGGAGTCGGTTGAGCAGGCGCTCCGCGTGGCACTCGGGCGGCTGTCGCAGGCAGACGAGGTGCAAGCGGCTGCGCCGTGAGCGAGCAGTGACGGGACGCTTCGCGTAGAGAGTGGCTAGGTGCGCAGGCCGACCGGACACGCGACGCCGGTTCCGCCCAGGCCGCAATAGCCCGAGGGATTTTTGGCCAGGTACTGCTGGTGATAGCCTTCGGCGTAGTAAAACGGCGGGGCGTCGAGGATCTCGGTGGTGATCAGGCCGTGACCAGCGCTGCGCAGGGCCTGCTGGTAGGCGGTGCGAGACTGCTCGGCGGCCTTGGTTTGGGCGGGCGTGTAGCAGTAGATGCCGGATCGATACTGGGTGCCGACATCGGGGCCCTGACGCATGCCTTGGGTTGGATTGTGGGCTTCCCAAAACACGCGCAGCAGGTCTTCGTAGCGGATGCTCGCTGGATCGTAGACGACCAAGACCACTTCGTTGTGGCCGGTGAGTCCCGAGCAGACCTCGTGGTAGGTCGGGTTTTCGGTGATGCCTGCGGCGTATCCGACAGCGGTGCTGTAGACGCCTTTGGTCTTCCAAAACTGCTTTTCAGCGCCCCAGAAGCAGCCCAGACCGAACATCGCTTGCGCAAGGCCGGCTGGAAACGGTGGGACGATGCGGTTGCCGGACACGAAGTGAACCTCGGGGACCTTCATCCGCTCGGTCCGACCGGGAAGGGCATCGGCTTTGGTTGGAAGTCGGAGCTTTCGGGGATCGTCAAAGAACATGACAAAAAGCTTAGTACGAAGCAGAAGCGATCGTCGAGGACGGTGCCGGACTTTCTCTCGGGGCGGTAGGGTCGCAATCTGTAGCGGTCTACGCCGATAAGCAAGGAAGGTGGGGGGACCTTCATGCCGACTTTGGAAAAACGCGCTGAGGACGTTCACGCTGCGGAGCCGAAGCCAGTTGTGACGCCTGACAAGTGGGTGAAAAAGCCGACGGCGGACATTCCGTGGGAGATGCTGGCACCTGTGCCGATGCAGCACGTTCCACTGCCACTTCAGCCGATTCCATCGCCGGACAAGCTTCCGTCTTCGCTGTTTTCGCAGCCACTTGGGATGTACTCGGATACGGGATTTCGCCCGATGCCGCTGATGGATCCGGTGGTGCGGGAAAAGAAGATCGACAACTACGAACAGACGCTCGATGGCGCGACGTATGTGGCGGGGAATCTGAAGGGTCAGCAGAAGGTCGAATACATCGAAGATCAGCTCAAGGCGCTGGCGCGGTTTTCCAAAGACGTTGCGCCGGACGATGCGACGGGCAAAGCGGCAGAGACGGTGCCGACGCCGCTCATCGACAACGCGCGACCGCTTATCGAAAAGCTGGAACGGATGACGCCGGATGCGACGACTCCTGCGGGGGGAACCAATCCGGAAGGCGCGCACGTTGGAACGGGAACGGACTGGAACACGACGCTCGGGGTGCCGCAGTACCGGACGCAGTCGGACAACCTGATTCCGCCCGAAGCGTCGTGCAACATGACGAGCCTGGCGATGGCGCTGGAGCGGATGGGCTACGGTCGGGAAAACGCCATGGATGCCATCGATGGCGAGCTGAAACAGCGCTATCTGGATGAAGAAAAAGCCAAGCTCGCGAAGGCCAAGGGCGACCCGAGCACGCTGCCGAAGACGGCTGCCGATGTGACGCTGCCAGCGGGCTACTTCGAGGGACAGGTCAAGGGCTACTTGAAGGCGGTGGATGCGGCGGCGGAAAAGCCGTATCAGGGCGTGCGAGGCAAAGACACGGACGAAAAGGCCTGGGACAACATCGCGGGTCAGTATCGGGACAATGCGCAGTTTGAAGATACGCTCGACTTTCTGCGCTATCTGACGAAGGCGGGAGGCCGCACAGACCTCGATACGGTGACGCCGAAGCTGCTCGAAAAGCTGGAGCCGGATGCGGAAAAGCGTCCGACGTATCGCTCGATCACGCCGGGCAAGAACATGGACTGGAAGAAGGCGCGTGGTCAGATGGATGAAGTGCTCGACGAAGGGGGCTCGGCGATGCTGAGCTTCCATCACAAGGGCGGAAACAACTTCAACGCGTCGCACATCGTGTCGGTGCAGCAGATGACGGACGACGGAATCATTGCCGATGATCCGTACGGACGGATTCGATCGAACTACAACGTGGCGCAGGTCGGTGATGCGTACGGTGAAAAGGGCCAGGCGGGACGCACGCCGTCGCGGAAAAACCAGGTCGATCCGTCGGTCGATCGCACCAAGCCGAGCACGATGGATGCGGACTGGAAGACGTACGGGGCGCAGCACCTCAAGCCGGAAGAAGCGCTGGGCAGCTCGTCGCAGGTGGCCGACAGCGTGATGCAAAATGCATGGCGATCGATTCGCTTTTTGGAACCGGCCAAGAAAAAGGCGGTCGCTGATGCCGCCAAGCCCGCCGTGGTGCCGGGACAGAATCAAGCAGCGCTGCCGAAGTAGCGGCTAGGGGCAGGTCAGCTCCTGCGTCCACTGAAGGAACGGCTCTTTGTCGTTTTCAAGGTTGGTGGCGAGCTGGACGGTCTGCCAAGAGTCATCCGGTCGCTGCACATCCACGATTAGACGGTCGACTCGAAAGCGATGCTTGGCGCGAGTGGGCGCATCGGCGTGCAGGATGTCTTTGTTGCGCACACGCAGATCTCGAATCGCCGCGATGTCACGAATCGGAATCCGCACGTCGGGCGAGTCCAGATAGAACGACAATGATCCGGTGGTGTGTTCGTAACAGGCTTCGACTTGGCCGCTTTGGTCCACGTCGCGGGTGGGCATGAGCAGCTTGGGAACCGATGATTCGTCGCCATCGGTACCTTGGGGTCCACAGACGCCGAGTCGGCTGTACTGCGCGGCGCTGGAGCCCCACACGATTTGATAGCTGGTGGCGGCGTAGTCGTTGGCGTTGGCGATGACAGTGACCCAGTAGTTTCGGCGGTCGGGGTCGGCGCAGTCGTCGGCAATGATGCGATTGCAAGCGACGGGAAGCGGGCCGGTGAAGGAAAAGATGTTGCGGGTGACGGCGCCAAGTCCGGTGCCGCTGCTCGTGCAGTCAAAGCGTGCGCGTCCGTCTTGCTTGCGGGCCAGGGCTTGGGCTTGGGCGACCTCGCTGACGTAGGAAAGCAGCTTGCGGGTGCAGTCGGTGACGATCCAGTCGCTGTCGACAAAGCCATCGCAGTTGCTATCAAGGCCGGTGCACTGCTCGGGGGCGCGACGGGCTTCATCGGTGCAGACTGCGACTTGTTCGACGGGTTGGGCGTAGCGGAGGCCGTCGCCTCCCACGGGATCAGATGCGCAGCCATCAAGCAGTCCAGTCAGCAGGAGCGGAAGCAGCCTGGATGCGACGGCTTGGTGGGTCCAAGAGACTGTGTTCATGGACGGAAAACCTCCGGGCTGCGGAAGTTGCAAGCGACGTTCCAGAGAAGCCGGAAGTAGGGCGTGCGACGGACCGAGCGGGGACTGCGCGCCGCGTGAGGGTCGCTTTTCAAGCCGAGTTGAAAAGCAGCCTGGGCTGGCTAGGGCTGGAGCGCGTGGAGGGCTCGACGGATGACTCGCCAGTGATGGATCCAAAAGGGCAGGGCGATGAGTCCGAACAAAGACCCGGTCCAGTGCGGAAGCAGCGACAGAATCTGGAGCGAACACCAAGCGAGCCCGGCGTGTAGCCCAACGCTCGGAAGCTGCGCGAGGCGAGGGTTGTGCTGGGACTCGGCGAGAAGCGACTGCGAGACATGGACGATGATGAAGAAGTCTTCGACGAAGTTGAGCGGAAGCAGCAGCATCAGCCAGATGCTGCGTGGGGTGGCGGCGCGTGCAGCGGGAGAGACGAGCTGGACGACGCGGGACAGATCTCGGCAGTAGAAGTAGACCAGCGCGAAGAAGCCGAGCGCGGTCAGCGCAAAGCCGACCGGACCGAGCACTTGGAGATCGTGGAAGACGCCGCCTTGGACGCGCGGATCGTAAAAGGGCCACACGAGCAGGGCCACGATGGGAAGGGTGAGCAGGAGCTTGATCCCGAGTCGATTCATCGCAGAAAGCGTAGCGCAGTGGCTGGAAGGGCGCTCGGGCAGGGGTCAGACAAATGACGAAGCGTGGCGATTCGGGGCGCGGTGCCTAGCGCGTCTGTAGATAGTCGAGCAGCGCTTGGCGGTCCGCTTCGCTTCCTTTGAACTGGTGTTCCGTTCCAGCGCTGCTGCACGTTCCGTCCATCGTCTGAGCCAGCGTCTTGGCGCAGCCATCGGTGAAGTACGGCGCGTGGTTCTTCAGATCCACCAGGAACGGGGCCACCAGCGGCTTGGGTTGGCCAGCTAGCGCGTGCTTGCCGTCCGCTGGCTTGTCGGTGCCGTGGCAGCTTGCGCACGAGGCCTTGTACAGGTTCTCGCCGCGCGCGAGGGATTCCTGGCTGTATCCGCTTTGCGAGCTCCACGTCGGTCGCAGCGTGAGCATCCATTTGGCCAGTTCCTGGACGTCGCTTGAGGAAACCGTCGCGCGCGGGTTCAAGTTGGTGAGGTCATGCTGGATCATCGTCTCCAGCGAGCTGTCGCTTCCCGTTCGTCGGAACATGCTGCGTCCTGCGAGCATTCCGCGCAGGCTGAGCGTGCGGCGGCGCGTCGCGTCGGTAGAGAGAATCTGCCACTTGTGGCCATCGTCTTTTCCGTCGGGATGGCAGCTTGCGCAGGCCAGATTTACCGAGCTGCTGGATGCATAGAACAGCTCCAGCGGACGAATCGGCTGCAGATCCTTCTCGAGCCGAATCTCTTGCGCTTGCGGGGTTCCAGTGTTTGGCACAATCCACAGCGAAGCCTGACCGATGGTCTGCACCACAAAGCCATCTCGATACGCAGCGACGGCGACGGGCATGGCGGTCTCGGGAATCGCGGAAGAGGGCTGGAGCGAACCCGGCGGACCGATGAGCAGCGGCCTGCGTGCATCTGAGCCAGAGATCGAGCGGTTTCCTGCGGCAATCACAGCCACGGTGCCGCTGTTGTGGATCGCCAGGTCGAGCGGTGCGACAAGCTTCTCTCCCGACGTGGTCCGAAATGTCAGTGCGCGGCTGGCGGCTTGCCTGTTCTTTAGCTCCATCAGCGTCGGGTCGCAGTTGACGCAGCCTTGGTAGTACACAAAGGGCAGAAGGCCTCCGTACTCGTGCAGCAGGTAGGCTCCTGTCCCGTCGGGCAGTCGCGCAAGCCGCGAGGCCGTCGTCGGCTGCGCATCGGGCGAGCTGTTCTTTGGTGGCTCGATGCTGCCAAGCTGCTCTCCCGTCTGGCGATTGAGCTTGTAGACCTTGGCTTGGCGGCGACGGCTGACCCAGACTTCTTCGTCTGGACCGCCACTGCCCGCGATGAGCTGTACGTCATGCAGCCCTGCGTCCAGCTTCTGCGACTTGACGGGCTGTAGCTCAAGGCGTGCGGTCTCGACAGTGACCAGCTCGCCCCCATCGCACGCGACGTATAGCCGCTGGTCGGACTTGGCAAACGCCAGGCCGCGAGGCTCGTTGCAGACATAGCTGCGCTGAATCGGTGTCAAGCGGAGCTGGTCGGTCCGAAACCGGACGACGGCACTGCCCGTTCGCAGCACACAGAAGAACTCGGTCGGCAGGCTTCCTTCGACGCACTGACCGGGCTCGTCGCCGGGCCGCAGCGTGATCCGCTTGGTCTCCGCCTGCTTGGTTAGGTCGACAACGACAATCTGCGAGGAGATCGCTTCCGACACCACCGCCAGGTTTTGGTTGCTGCTCACCACCACTGTGCCGCCGCTCGGAATCGGCACCGATCCCTCGATGGGCATGCGGTCTTTGGGTCGCTCGGGGGCCGCCGGCTGCGGATCGTGCTGCGCGCCGCCCGTCGGGACAACGCCGCCGCTACATCCCGCTTGCAGCGCCAGGAGCCACGCCGCCGCCGGGACACCCGTGAACATCCGATTCATGCTGTGTTTCTTCACAACCTTCATGATCTTCCCCCCCATTTGCTGCTGCGCGCTCCCTGTGAGCGCACAATGCAGACTGTCTAGCGATTGTCGATTACGGACATGGTTCCATGTAGCCGCTGTCTTTTCCTGCTTTGGTTAGATGGATGTATGGTGCAATCTCTTTGTGGAATCTGTCTGTGAGCTTGGCTAGCTCGGTTCTGTTGGTTGTCCCTGTTGCGGGATCGATAAGCTGTTCAATGTCGCTTTGAATGACAAAGCGAACATATGTGCTAAGGTTTGGAT
The DNA here is from genome assembly GCA_937868485.1 of uncultured Myxococcales bacterium. GTDB lineage: Bacteria > Myxococcota_A > Polyangia > Palsa-1104 > JAEUJZ01 > JAEUKA01. Next base: position 63,972 of record CALMML010000014.1, read on the forward strand.
CGCTGAAGCGCTCTGCCGCAACCATGCTGTTTTTCAGCTGATAGAGCTTTTCATAGCGAAGCTGCGGACCGATCTGGAACGTCTTGCCCGCAACCATCTTTTCTTTCATCTTTACGTTCAAGTACGGCGTCAGCTTGGGCGATGACATCATTCCATCGGGCAGATACTCGACTTCAAAGTCTTTGCTGGATGGATTGACGGTGACAAAGCCAATGTTTCGGTAATTGGTGACGCCCATGGCATCTTGATAGGTTGCCATTTGCTTGACCAGCGATTCGACCGAAGCCAAAAATGGATTGGGATTGACAGATTTGATCTGACATCCCGTCTTCATCCCCGGTGAGCTGAGGTCGGTTGCGCAGACATTGTCCAACGCAAAGCAGCGATATTCCATGTTGAAGCACTCGGGCGCGCTCAGCAGGTTGCAGTCTTCGCGCAGCCCCGACGCATTCGCCAGGTACTTGGCGTGCGATGGATACTCGTCTTTGCGTCGCGTTGCCAAGATCGTGCAGTCGTCTTCATTGGTGACGACAACCACCACCAGCAGCGAGGTGGCCGGATCGCGCAGAAAGTCGCTGGGCGTGCTGCTCTGACGCGCAATCGCTTGGGCTGCGCTCCCGAGTGGCATTTCAATGCCGCAGCCCTTTTGTCCCAAGACGGCGCGACAGTGCAGCGCAGTCTCGGCGTTTCCTGTTGCGTATGTTGGAAACAGCTGGTCCTCGTACATCATCGTGATGGGATTGAACTTGGTGACCTGCCACTTTCGTACATAAGGAAGTGAAGATTCGAGCATAGGCAGTGCTGTGCTGCAAGAGCTGGGACAGCCGTCCTTGTCCGTGATTCCGCGCGTGGTGCACAGCTCCGTCTGTAGATTGGCATTATCACCATTGCCATGCTGTTTCATGGCCGCATCGGTGCGTGGTCCGCACTTGCCCATTGTAAAAGCAGTCGGAAGCGGAGACGGCCAGTCACTTCCAGCCATCAGTGGCAGCGGTGGCATAACCCCGAGATCACTGGACGCGACGGCCATATGAATGTTGCTGATGGAGTTTAGTGAGCCGGCAGGCTTACACTTGTCTCCCGTACCGCGATTGAACATCGTCCATGGCAGCGACTTGAGCTGCAGCATCGCGCTGCCCGTGTGCTCAAACAACATGGATTGAAAGGCCGACATCGAGCTGGAGTTATCCACCACAAAGAGCACATCAAGCGGCGTGACCACTTCGTCTGGCAGTGCGGGCCCAAAGGGATAAATCACGGGAAAAAATGCACCGAGCGTTGGGGTTTCAATCTCCAGGCGCGGGGACTGTCCTTGGGGGCGAAGGGTTCGTCCGCCGGTGTAGAAGCGCTCACCCGAGGACCACTCGACGGCCATCAGGTTTCGGTCCCCGCTGGCGCTGCGCGCGTCGGGCAGCGGCATGCTGAGGTGAAGGACATCAAGCGCGGTCTGGCTGTCCGTGCCGCTGGCGACGATCTTGAGCGCGGGTCCGGCGGAGCGTGCCCCAGGCGCATCCCAGCCAGCGACGCGATAGAACTGAAGGGTGACGGGGCTGGCAAAGGCGCGCGGCGGAACTTGCAGTGTGGTGCCTGCAAAGTCGGCAAGGGCTGGGTCGGAATCGGGAACGGTGATGGTTCCGCCTGCGGGTCCGGTGGGCGCTTCAAAGATCAGCACCTCGCGCGGGCTCTGCTCGGCATCGCAGCCGCTTAGGAAGCCCAGCACGCAGGACAGCACCGCACTCCAAGCGAAGTTGGGAATTGCGCTTTGGACAAATCGCCAGGTCATTGCACTCCTCCTCGGAAACTGTGGAAAGGGGACGTAGCAGCGAGGCACATCGGACCGAAACTGCACGCGATGTGCCAGCGAATCGAACAGGACTGGCACGGCGCGTGATAAGCTGACGAGTGAAGCGCTCTGTCGTGTGGTGCAGCGCAGGCGTGTGGGGCTGCTGGATAGGTGTTTGCGGATGACACACGAGGAATCAAACAGCCAGATGCGACGCGGACTTGGCGTAGTCGGGCGGCTCCACCAACGGACTGAGCCACTGCGCGCGGTCCTGGGCGGAGCGGCATGCCCACTGGGCACTGGGCAGCCCACTGTGCAGCCTGCAAGGTTGGGAACGTGCTGGCTGGTTCGACCGAACGGCAACCGGAAGGCAGGAGAGTGCGCGCGATGAGCGGCGATCCGTTAATCGGTCAGCAGTTTGGCAACTTTCGGCTGGTGCGACGGCTTGGGGAAGGTGCGATGGGAACGGTCTATGAGGCCACGCACGTTCGCATCGATCACCGTGCCGCTGTGAAGGTCTTGCACGCTGAGTTCGCCCAAGATGCGGAGTTCGCGAGTCGATTTCTCAACGAAGCCAAGGCCGTCAACATCATCCAGCATCCGGGTCTGGTGTCGATCTTCGACTTCGGTCAGCGCGAAGACGGAAGTCTGTTCATCGTCATGGAATACCTGCGCGGTCGGACGCTGAGTGAGCTGGTCCGGTCGGCGCCTCGCGGACTTCCCATGGAGCAAGCGGTCGAGCTGATGCATCAGCTTGCACTGGCCATCGCCGCAGCCCACGAAAAAGGCGTGATTCACAGAGACGTGAAGCCGAGCAACATCATCCTGGTGGATGACTCGCTGGTGGCGGGGTCGCTGCGCTTGAAAGTGCTCGACTTTGGGATTGCCAAGCTGAGCGGACAGGAGCCAGGGTCTGCGCTGCCTCCGTCATCGAGTGACAACACCGGGTTTGGTCGCATGCTGGGGACGCCGATGTACATGGCGCCTGAGCAGTACGGAGCCGCCGCAGAAGTGACGGGCAAAGCAGATGTCTTTGCAACCGGCGCGGTGTTCTTTGAGCTGTGTACCGGACAGCCTCCGTTTGGAGACACCTCGTCGTTTCGCGTCGTGTCGGAGCCTGCGCCCAGAGTCCGCAGCATTCGCCACAGTGTGTCGCAGTCGCTGGATGATCTCATCGCTTCGATGCTGTCGGAAAAGGCTGCGATGCGTCCGAGCATGCAGCAAGTCATCGCGATGTTGTCGCGTGAAAAGTCGCCCGCTCCCAGTGCAAAGCGGCGCAGTCCGTGGCTGGTGCTCGGGGGCCTAGGAATCGGTGTTCTCGTCGGAAGCGGAGTCGTGGTTGGCCTTCGTCTGCGCAGCGAACCGGACCCTTATCCGGTGTACAAAGAAGCGCGAAGCGCGGCGCTTGCGCACTTACAGCATCAGCTGCGATCGACTTCGGAAGCGCAGAGACAGAGCGCGATTGTGCAGCTGGGACGAGCGCGTGAGACGTCTGTGGTGAACAGTCTGCGTGCGCTGGTTCGATCGGAATCGCGCGGAAGCAGTGCCTGGCAGTCCGCAGTGTCCGCGCTGGGAGAGCTGCAAGACTATCCTTCTCGATCGACGCTGCGCGAGCTACTGACTCCGCTGAGTGTGGTGTCCAAACAGCGCTGTGACTGGGTCTCTGCGGACAAAGCAAGTCGCGAGCAGCTGGTCTTGGGATCGTCGCTTCTGCGCCTTCGGGATCCGAGTGGAGTCCGTTCGCTGTCTGAATACCTTCGCTGCTATCCGCAAGAGCGACCCGGTTTTGAGCTGGATGCTGCGCTGGCGCTGTCGTGGCAAGGCGAAAAAGAGAGTCGCGTGCTGAGTCCCGCTCCATGGGTGACGCTGCGATCGCAGCTGTCTCGGTTGGAAGATGGACTTCCAGCGCTGACGCAGACGATGCTGACGGCTTCGGAATCAACCCAAGAAGAGATCCTGCGCTGGCTGCGGAGTCAGGACGGACTGCGAGCGGGATCGTCGCTGCAACTCAAAGGCGGGCTTGCACGGATAGGGGATGGCGCAGCCGCAGAGACACGGGAACAGCTGACG
>CALMML010000015.1 GCA_937868485.1 uncultured Myxococcales bacterium
AGGAGCGCAGCGTGCTCTGTTCCTTTGCTGATCAGCGCCAAGCGATGACACGCTCGGGCTCGCTCATGGGCTGCTTCTGTGGATTCACTATTTAGCTCTACAGCCTTGCGTGCTGCGCCAAGTGCCAGCTCTAGCTCACGCTGCGCCGATTTTCCTTGAGATGAAATCCAGCTTGCCCGCGCAATCAGCAGTCGCGCTTCCAGGACATATGGATCTTCTGCCTGTGCATCAAAGGCTTTGCAGGCTTCAATCTCTTCTGTTATGTGGCGAAATGATTCTTCTGTGGCTACATTGTGAGTGCTGATGTATTCATAATCGAAAACACCTGCGTAAGTGCTAAATAGACAGTTTGTATATGATTTATTGATGAGACTGCTGAGTGTTCCTAGGTGTTCTCGTGCTATGTTTGTAAACTTTCGAGGATCTCTACCGTGACGAATCTCATTCTGCCCAGATGTAATATAGAGAGCAGCCATGTTTCGTTGAAATGTAAGATATGTTTTGCAGCGCTCTCCACAGCTTGTGGCTAAATAAATGGCATCGCTAATGATTGGGTCAAGATTTTGTCCATGCTCAAAATTATAATCTGATAATTCTCCCAGCGCTGCTGCTATATTTGCGTATGCAAACTGATAATTTTTGTCTAGTGCGATTGCTTTTTTGAAAAGAGAAATTGCTTCGGTGTACAGATTTTGAGGGTTGCTTCCATGTGCTCGTAGATGATTTGCGTGAAATACTTTTCCGACAGCAAAGTCATTGTGAATCCATGGGAAACTTGAAGCATTGGCGGTTGCCTTACTAAAAGCGTTTTCGGCGAGTTTCCATGACGATGTTGGATCGGACTTGTGATTGGCTTCGTGCAATCCTCGATAAACATAGGCATTGCCCAGTAGATCCCAGGCGATGAAGTCGCTTGGCTGTTTGGCAACCGCTTGTTCGGCATCCGCAATGGCTTGGTTGAAGAGCGCGACCGGATCTTTTCCGGTGCGCTGTAGGCCTCGGCCTTGAAAGTACAGGACGCGACCACGCTCTAGGTAGCCCATGCTGGCAGAGGGCAGGGTGGTGATGATGTGCTCCGCTGCGAGCTTGGCTTGCGCAAAGGACTGCTCTTGTGGCTGGCCTTGGAATCGGTCTACTTCGGACAGATCCATGTAGGCGCGGGCCAGTGCGGCGTATATGAAGCCACTGGAACGACTAATATCCGAAGCCTGCTGATAGTGTGCGATCGCTTGGCGTAGGAGCTGGCGTGCTTCGTCATGTTTTCCGTCGCTGATTTTGCTGAGTCCTTGCGCGTGTGCGATCTCTCCGCGCAGCTTGGCGGCTTCCGCAAGCCATGGTGTTTGATCGAGTGCGGCTTGGGCTTTTTGATCGGCTTCCACAAGTCGTCCGGCATAAAAATCGAGCAGTCCTTCGATGTACTGTGGTGAATCTAAGGACAGCTCACTGCGACGGGAAAGTGCCTGTTGTAACAGTCTTGCCGCAGGCTGTAGGAGTTCTCGATCCAGCTCCTTTTGCCGCTGCTCGACCCAGGACTTTTCGCCTGAGCGTCGCGCTTCCAGCAGCGCTTCATGATACAGCTCTCCCAGCACGCGACCGAGCGCCGCCTGCAGCTCTGGTCCGGTTTCACCCCGTCGCTGAGCTTCTTCCAGTTGCGTGCGCGCTTCCTTGAACGCATGCAGCGACAGATGACCTCGACCCAGCGCATAGTGTCCGATTCCTGCTGCCAAGTCGCCGTAGGAACGCAGCTTCTGTTCCACCTGCTGCATCCGTTTTTGCAGAAGCTTCTGTTCTCGCTCTACGTTGTGCAGCGGAAGCGCGTAGGCTGTCCGAACCATCCACTCCAGGTCTTTGCTGTCCTGCGCGATCTGACGCTGAAGCTCACTCTGTTTGCGCGCCACATAGCTTTGCCGAAGTCCGTAGGCCGCAAACACGATCACACTTAGCAGCAGAGACAGAACCAGCGCCGCCGCTGGCTTGTTCTGTCTGGCCCGCCACTTGAGCCGATAGAACAGACTCACCCTCTTGGCGACGATCTTTTCGCTGTGATGATCTGCATGCTGAATTCCGTCGAGAAATGCCGACACGTTGTCTTGCAGGGACGTGAGAGGGAAGGGCCCGATGGTCCACGACTGTGCGGCAAAGGAGTCCCTTCTATCTGGCGATGTGTGCGATGCTGGGAACCCAACATCCACCCCGTGAAGACGCTTTGGGGCTGGCGTGTGGCGCGATTACGCGCTGGGAATCTGGCTGTTTCGGTACTGTGCGCGAAGGGCTGGATCTGCAATGTGATCGACGCGGATGGCGAGGCTCTGGAGCGCGCGGGCTCGTTCGGAGTCGGCTCTGTCTGTCTGTCCTGCGTGGTCCAGCACTTGTGCGATCGCAGCTCGGACCGTGACTTCAATGTATCCGCCACCAAGCTGATCCAGAGATTGATGCAGCGACTCTGCCAGCGCGGTGGCTTCCGTCTGCTGACCACTTGCAGACAGCGCGCGTGCAAGCACTGATTGAACCCAGAGCAGACGCAGCGGAACCCGTACACAGAGCGGAGCAGCTCGGTGCGCGTAGTCGATAGACTGTGCATACTGCTGTCGTGTCAGCGCGATGGCTGCCATGATTCCGTAGCACCAGCCTGTGTATCCCATCGAAAGACCTGGTGTATGCAGGATGGACTCTGTCAGCGCGGCGGACTCCTGTAGCGCTGATTCTTTCCCGACAGAGCACAGCAGTGCAGCCAGGTGAAGCTCTGTCTGTAGCACTGCAAAGGGAACGCGAATCCGCTTGGCAAGGGTGAGTGCTTCTCGTAGCGTGGCCTCTCCACTTGCCGTGTCTCCCAGCTCTCCCTGCGCCTGTCCCAAGCGATTCATTGCGGTGATCTGATCGCGACGATCACCGATGTCTGCGAACGCTTGCGTGGCTTGCTGACTGAGCACGAACGGCTGCCATGGATCTCGCTCGAATGCGCGAACGTAGTCACTTTGGCCCATGTACAGAGCACCACGAAGGACATGTTCCTGACGAAGCGAAGGAATCTGCGCCAGGGTGTCTTCCGCTCTGTGTAGCAGCTGCTTTGCGATGATGCTGCGTCCGTACGAAGTCAAAAGCGACGCACCCAGCGCACCCCACAGGACCAGCTCGCGCGCAGCATCCGTAGCGCTTGGCTGAAAGTGACAGAGTGCAGCTGCCATGCTTGCGAACTCAGGCTCATGCCCAGTGACCAGCGCGGCCCACATTCCGTGAAAGAGCACCGAGCATTCCCAGCGGCTTCCTTTCGCCAGCAGAGGCCACGCAGCGACGCTGTGTTGAAACGCTTCTTCCAGTTCTGATCGCCAGCAGTGCGCCATGGTAAGGAGTGTCCGAAGCTCTGCCTGGACTTGGCCATTTTCACTACAGGCAAGACCTCGGCGCGCTCTGCGCAGCGTTTCCTCTAGGTCATTACACTCAAACGATCGAAGTCCAGCTTTCAGGAAGTACAGCGCCGCTTTGATCGGCAGCTGTCCCTTTTCAAAGTGCTCAGCCAGTGCCAGTGCATCGTCTTCACCGGCATGATCTAGATACTCTGCTGCGCGTCGGTGGCCAACCCGTCGATCTTCTTCTGTCAGCAGGCCATACGCAGACTCCCGAATCAGCACGCTGCGAAAGACATATTCCTCTTCACCGGGCAGTCGACTCTCTGTTCGCATAGAGATCATCTCTGCTTCTTGGAGCTGTCGCAGTGCATGACCGATGTCATGTGTGGACTTTTCGGAAGACAACAGTGCGCGGACTCCTCCCTTCCAGAAGGTTGCGCCGTAGACGCTGGCTGCGCGAACCACCCGACGCGCCGCTGGTTCAAGCTGTCCGATGCGACCTTGAAGGATTGCAAGCAGCGTCGGTGGCAGATGCTCAATCGAGCCATTTTTTGCCGCGCGAATCAACTCCTCAAGAAACAGTGTGTTGCCGCTGGCTTGCTCAATGATTCGTGACACATTCTCTGTCGTGATGCCTTTCCCAAGCACGGCTCCGATCAGACGTTCACAGGCCTTCCTTGATAGACCACTGAGCGACACTTCACGCACACGCAGACCGGCCCAGATGCGAGGGAATCGTTCATGCACTTCCGGTCGTGCCAGCGCCAAAAAGAACAGGGGCTGCTCTGCCAAGTCGCGCAAGGCTGACGCAATCAGCTTCACGGTCAGGGCATCTGCCCAGTGAAGATCTTCCAGTACAAACACCACCGGATGCTGCGCAGTCAGCGCCCCCAAGAAGGTGATGACTGCCTCTGCGATCTGATCGCTCATGATCTTTGGATCGTTGCGAGCGGCCCGCAGAACAGGAAGTCCTTCGTCGGAAAATGGTACGCCACACAGCTCTCCCACGAACGCAACCGTGCTGCGCTGCGTCGCTTCGGGCAAGTACGTACGGAGCCGCTCTGCGATCTGCGCGGACGGACTGTGGAGCGATTCCTGATCGCGTGAGGAGAGCCCCAGAAAGTGACGGAGTGCGGCTCGCAAGATCGCGTACGGAGAGCCTCCGGTCATTGGATCGCCATCGCCACGGATGATCAGGATGGATTCATCACGCAGCGCAACGCGCCGAAGAAACTCGCGGCAGAGTCGCGATTTTCCGACGCCGCTCTTTGCTGTAACCAGCACGGCTTGCGCAACAGACTCTTCTACCGATCCGGTCAAGAGCATGTCTAGGAGTCCTAGCTCTTGATCTCTTCCTACGCACGGAGTCGGCTTCCCAAGCAGCAGGTGCGCGTCATCTGTAGGTAGATCTTCCGCTGAAAGAAGAGCGATTCCTTCATGACGAGAGAGTGCGAATCGACGAGACAGAAGCGATGCGCTCAAGTCATCCAGCCAAACGCCGGAGCGCTGCACAACGGCACTGTGATCGGCATGAGTGCGTAGCAGTCTGGCTGCTAGGTCCACCGCTTCTCCAACGGGAAGGTTTCCCAAGATTGCAGCGCGTCCGGTGGCCAGTGCAACGACGCTGTCTGGCCATCTCTCTTTGATGAGGAGTGCCGCGCGTGCTGCCTGGGCAAGCTGATCCGTTGCGCTTCCCAACCCATGCAGTGTTGCGACCAGTGCGCCATCGAGAAGCCACTCTGAACGGGCTCCCAACTGACCCAGTGCGGTCAGTAGTTCGCGTCGCTGGGATTGTTCCACGGGGCCTGTGCGATGATCTGCTGTCGGACCCTCTGCTGCAATCCATCCGGGGGCACTGGCAATCACGACAGAGAGCAGCTCTTGTTCATCACTTGCAAAGGTCGGTTCAGACTCGGTCTTGCCAATCCGTAGCGTCGTGGCCAGCTCATCTTCCATGGGCTGCGTCGCTTGTAGATGGGCCACTGCTTGCAGCAGCGCTTGTCCATCTGCAAAGCGCTGACTGGGCTCCTTTTGGAGCATCTGATCGACGATTCCTGCCAGCGATTCCGGCGTTCCTGGCCGACGATCAAGCAATGAAACAGGTGTCTCAAGCAGAATGCGCACCAAGACCGCAGCTACATGCTCGCCACCAAACGGAGGCTGTCCGGTCAGACACTCATACACCACGCAGCCCAAGGAAAAGATGTCTGTCGCAGCGGTAATTTCCTTGTCTCCGCGCGCTTGCTCGGGCGCCATATATTCAGGCGTTCCGATGACAAGTCCGGTTCTGGTCATCACTTGAGATGCTGCCATCCGTCGTGCGATGCCAAAGTCCAGAATCTTGACGCGCTCCATTTCGCCAAAGGTCAGAAACAGATTGCTTGGCTTCAGATCGCGATGGACCACTCCGCGTGAGTGTGCAATGGCCAGTGCAGAGGCAACCTGCCGAAGCAAGCTGATGGTGTCGCGAATCGAGAGTGGGCCTCTGCGGAGTCGCTGCCCAAGGTCTTCTCCGTCCAGCCATTCCATCGCGAGGAATCGCTGGCCATCAGGGGCCGCACCATGCGCAACGTAGGACACGATGCCCGGATGTTCCAGCTCAGCCAAGACGGACGCCTCTCTTGAGAAGCGCTCGATGTCCCCGAAGGAATGAGTGCCAGCCTGCAGCAGCTTGAGCGCAACCTTTCGTTCCGTCGAAAGATCCCGCGCAGCGTAGACCGTTCCCATTCCTCCGCTCCCTGCGATCCGCTCGACTGAAAAGCGTCCCGCAAAGAGCTCCCCCGCAATCCGTGACATGTCTCTATCCCTTGTCTGTGTCAAGTGAGCAGACCAGCCCACAGGTACACTACCGTTACGGTAGGAATCAATCAACACCGACGCAGAAGTACATGTAGAGACACTGCTTTTGCTCTGCGCGCTGTATTCCCAATGGACGGAATGAAGGGTCAGCAGATGTCGGAGTCTGGGCCGTGCTGTCTACCCTGCGCTTACACTACGTCCGTCGTGTGACGCAGCCAGATGGGCTCATGCTTCATATGTTCAAGGAGAACCATTCCCAGCTTGTCCCCAGCGAAGTGAAAGTAGTTCGCGGTGCCCACTTGGGAGTCTGCGCAAAAGTGCTGATGTGCAGTCAAAAACTGACCACGCGCAATGCTGACATGAAGCAGCGGCAGGTGATTCACGCGCGCTGGATCAAACAGACTTACTCCTTGGCGAAAGGTCTGTCCTAGCTCTTTGGTTGTCCACGCATCGACCTGGCGATCCTTGTGCGGAATGTCCAGCTTCTCTCGATCCGTCTTCCTTGTGCATGTCTCATCATCGCTTGTTCTGTGCCCCTGCGGCAACGCGGTTCGGACGTGGGGCGCGTGAGGTGTGGACGGGACATGCTACGGCGCGTCTACATGCACCGGACGGATTCCCTGAATCGCCTACTCGGGGGTGGGGAAGTGGAATTCCTTCAGCTCGACGGAGTACGATCTTTTCGCTGTTTAGGAAGCGAGACAGATCTTCGGCCAGGGCAAGTGCTGACGGATAGCGCTGTTCTTTGTCTTTGGTGAGACAGCGCGCACAGATGACTTCCAGTGCTTCAGGAAGTGCTGGCGCGAGCGTACGAAGAAGGGGCGCTTCTTCGTTCATCACGCTCAGGATCACATCAACCACGGTCTCGCTTTCAAACGGAGCATGTCCGGTCAGGACATCAAACAGCGTCGCACCCAGGCTGTACACATCCGAGCGGCGATCGAGGTGCCGGGCTTCTCCGCGTGCTTGCTCGGGAGACATAAAGGCCGGCGTTCCCATGACCGCACCGGACTCTGTAAGCCCCTTGCCATCGCCTGCTTCCCGCGCCAGTCCAAAGTCCATCACGACCGGAAGCACCGAGCCATCCGGTCGCTGTTCAATCATGATGTTAGAAGGCTTAAGGTCTCGATGGATCACGCCTTTTTCGTGGGCGTGGTGCATCGCGAGGCTGACATCGCGCATGACAGAGACCTTGGTCATCAGGCTCAGCGAGGACTGCGCTTTTTCCAGCGGATCGCCGTCGACAAGCTGCATCGCGATGTAGGCTTTTCCTGCGACTTCTCCGACTTCGTAGACGTGACAGATGTTGGGATGATCCAGACGAGACTGCGCGCGCGCTTCCTGCATGAAGCGATGCGTCATCTGCTCGTCGCCGCCCCGAATGAACTTGAGCGCCACCAGCCGTCCGAGCCGCTTGTCTCGGGCTTTGTAGACCGCGCCCATGCCGCCTTGTCCGAGCAGCTTTTGGAACTCATAGCGATCCCACGACTCGACGGGAAACTTGCTTCCTGCGGGCGGACCTTTGTAGCCAACGAGCGAGCCATCGACGGTGCGCTCGGCGCTGATCTTGTCGTCTTCGTCAAAGTCAGGGGTGCTGGCAGATCGCGCGTCCGCCGGACCCTGCGTCTGTTCGGGCAGCATCGTCACTTCGATTCCCAGATCGCGACGAACCTGTTCTCGATTGGGCAGGATCGTCACGCCCGAGACCACACTCTCGACACGGATCTCGCGCAGGATCTGCAAGACGCGCTGCTCGCTGATTCGTCCTCGGGTGATCAGTCGGTCGAGCCGGCGGCCAAAGCGCAGCGTCGCCCCTTGCGGAGCCGATGCAGTCTCGGGAGGAATTTCAGCCTCGGACAGCTCACCGATTTCGACGGCTCGCTTCAGCACCAGTGTCTCTTCGGCTGCAGGGAGCATAAGAGCTGATTTTATCGCGGACACCCGGCGGTTGGACAACTGTTGCCGACGCCACACGCGGTGCTTTGTTATCCTGACAGGATGATGAAATCACGGGCAAGGTGGGAACGGGTCAGGCGCAGTGGGCTGCTGTGGGCGGTGACGCTGGTGCTGGGAGCGGCTGCGGAGCCGGTGGCGGCGGATCCGGGACAGCCTGCGGGCAAGGTTGC
>CALMML010000016.1 GCA_937868485.1 uncultured Myxococcales bacterium
CGATCACCGGCTCAATCACGTTCTGTGCATAGTCGTAGATCTGTGGTCCGGTAAAGCCATCTCCCGACACGGCAATCTGAATCACCGGCGCATTCGACGGATCGTACTGAAGCACAAACGGAGGCAGCACCCCGAGCGACTTGGGAACCGCCGCCATCGCAAAGGCCACTTGCTGCTGCACCAGCGTCTGCGCTGCGTTGAGATCCGTTCCCCACTTTAGCCAGACATAGACCACCGACAGATCGTTGCGCGACAGACTCTGGACGTGATCGACTCCGGGGGTTGCGCTCACGTACTTTTCGATCCGCCACGTAATCGTCTTTTCGACATCCTTGGGTCCAAGTCCCGGTGCCAGCGTTCCCACCACCAGCACCGGCGGAGTCAGCTCAGGAAACGTATCGATCGACAGGCGCGGAACGATGACGCCCGCAAAGACAATCAGCGCCAAGCTCAGCATCAAGATCGCGATCGGATTCTGGAGCGAAAGGCGTGTCATGGTCGGGGCTCCTGCTTGCTCTGTACGCGATCTCCTTCCGACAGCAGCGCGCGTCCTTCTGTCACCACCAGCTCCCCTTGTGCGAGTGCCTGCTTCGGAACAAACAAGCTACCGAGCGCTTCCCCCAGCACCGGAACTTTGCGCTTGTGCGCGATGTCTCCTGCAAGGACAAACAGCGTCGCTTGGTCGCCACGAATTGATGCGGCGCGCAGTGGAAGCTCGCTTGCATCGACTGCTTCACCGACGGAAAGCGTCAGCTCTGCGGTGGTTCCTACCGGAAGCTTGCGCTGCGCATCCAGCAGATCGATCTCTGCATGAATGGTGCGCGTGGCACTGTCCGCAGCCGGTGCGCGTCGTGCAATCTTTCCGACCATTGTGGTTCCCAGTGCCAAAAAGCGAATCTTTGCTTCTGATCCGGGTTCCACCACCGCACAGTCTGTCTCTGGAACATCGAGCACAATGCGAACTTGCTCGCGATCGACCACCGACAGAACCGGCGATCCGGGTCGCGCAAACGCACCGGGATCGAGGAAGCGATCCGCCACTTCTCCATCAAACGGAGCCCGCAGCACACAGTCGTCCACTTCCAAGGAAGCGCGGGCCAGACGCGCATTGGCTGCCAGCAGCTCTGCCTGTTTGCTGGCACTGTCTGCGACGCGGCGATCCACTTCATTGGGAGATACATAGCCCCCTTCCAGAAGTCCCGAGACACGACCTGTTTCCTTGGCCAGTGCTTCTTGCGTGGCATGTAGTGCGCGCGCTTGCATCGCCAGTGCTCTGCTCTGTTCCGATGCGTTGCGACAGTCGAGCGTGGCCAGCACCTGCGATCTCTGTACGCGATCACCTGGCCGCACCAGCACCGTATCAACATACGCGGACGTAAGCTGCGGTCCGATCCGCGCTTCCAGCCACGGCGCCACCGTTCCGACATAGCGACGCGAGGGTCGATACTTGGCGAACGCCGCCGCGATCACCGTGACGCCTTTGGGCTGCGAACTGAGCGCAACCTGATTGGTCTGTTGTCGCGCGCGCGTGTGGAGCAGCGCCAGCAGTCCCAGCAGCAGACAGACCAGCAGTCCGATCAAAAGGGGCACGCGCAGCCGCGACAGGAAGGAAGCAGAAGAGGAGGGCCTAGACATCATGACCTCGACGGAAAAATCGGTTACAGACCTTGCGCAAGGGCGCGCTGAAACAGTGCTCTGCTGCGGGCCACTTCGAAGCGTCCAATCGCCAGCGAGATGTCGGACTCTGTTCGCAGCGCTTCGGCATCCGCAAGCTCGATGCTGCTGGCCAGACCGGAACGGAATCGCGCGCTCGCTTGATCGTAGTTTTGGCGGGCCGCGCTCGCAGAGCTTCGCAGTGCCCGCAGTGCATCGCGCGCAATGAGAACGCTCTGATGGGCCCGCGCAATCTGGGTTAGGACTTGTCGCTTCTGCGCATCGATCTCGTGACGCAGCACCGCTTCTTGGGCTTGACTCTGGCTCCGCTTGGCGAGCAGCACACCGTCGAACACAGGAACCGAAAGCACCACGCCAACATCCCAGTTTGCGACTTCAGGAACCCAGCCTGAAAAGCCCGATGGACCGGCGTTTGTGGGGGCTCCTCCTGCGCGTCCGCTTACGCTTGCGGTCAGGTGCAGACTCGGAATCCACTGCATCGCTGCGGAGCGTGTCACCGCTTGCTGCTGAATCAGCCGCGCCAGCGCGACCCGCACCGCTGGTTCCTGCTCGATCGCGCGCTGAAACGCTTCCCCAAGCACGGGCATCAGGGGCTCTGCTTCGGGGTCTACTTCTTGCGCATCCAGCAGCGCGTCCTTCCAGCCCACCACCGACGCAAGCTGCGCCTGCGACAGCTCGATGTTTCCGCGCGCCCGGGTTCTGGCTACATCAAAGCGCGTCCGATCCACTTCCGCGCGCGTTCGATCAATCGGGGGCCGCAGTCCGCGCGCCACGCCCGCTTGCACAAGCTCCATCCGTAGCGAGGCGCGAGCGTAGGCTTCGGTGGCTGCGCGCTCGACCGCTTTGGCAGCCAGCACGGCGTAGTACGCACTCTCGACTTGCAGGCCCACTTCCAGCCGCTCCAGATCCGCACGATGAGAGGCCATGATCGCTTCCTGCTCTGCAACGGCGGTCTGTGCGGCAATCCGTCCGAAGTCAAACAGCGTCTGGCGCAGACCGATTCCTACCAGCGTCGATGGATAGATCTCTGCAAGATCCGCTGTGGTCGGTGATCGCGTGCCCCCAATGCGAGGCAGATCCATCGTGCGCACGGAAGAAAACATCGCGGTGCTGTTGTTCATCGTTCCGCCAAAGATCTGCGCGGTGCCGCCGAGCTGCGGCAGCCACTCTGCACGGACCACTGCTGCGCTGCGCCGCGCCACTTCCACCCGCGCCTTGACCGCTTGCAGCGTGGGCTGATGCGCCATCGCATACGCAAGTGCTTCGGACAGGGAAAGGGTCGCAACCGCAGTCGGTGCTGCTGCGGGTGATGTCGCGTCTGGATGGGCGGATGCTGCGTGTGTCTCTACGTCGGGTTCTTCGGCTGCCGCACCCGTTCCGATCAGCAGCGAGCAAGCCAGCGAACAGACCCAGCGAAGGAGTCTGTTTGGGAGTCCGCTTGGGCATCCGCTCGGGAGTCCGTTTGGGAGTCCGTTTGGGAATCGGCTGGGGGAAGGACTGGGAAGCGAGGCTCTCATCATGGCGACATCCACAAGCGAGCCCGTTGTGCATAGGACATGCCAGGAACTGACCAGCGGGATCGTGTGGATCCATCGTCGCTGGACACCGCGTCTGGGTCCGCGTAAGGGGTCGGTTCGGAAAAATTTCCCGGTAGGCATCGGAAAAATTTCCCGATTGCGCTACGACTCCTTCTGCGTGGTGCCGAGCGTGAGACGGGAGCCGCGCTGGCCTGGCCATTGCTCTAGCTCGGTACAGAGTCCGCGCCCCAGAGAGTCGATCGTGACCCAGCTTTCGTTTCCGCCTCCTGCATTCAAGTCATGGCACCGCACAGGGATCTTGGTGATCCTAATGGCGGCGTCGATTGCGACGGTGGCGCTCCTGACCTATCAGGATGTGAAGTGGCGCTACGCAGAGTCGCTGCAGGAATACGCCCGCGCGCAGGAGACGCTGGCGCGCAGCTTGGCCCTGGAGCTGTCGACACGGCTGGCACTGCATACGGCGCGGCAAGCGGCGCTCGGTCCGGCATCGGGACAGGCTGCGCAGGCGGATCCGTTGTCGCTTGCTGCGCTGACGGAAGGACTCGGCCAGATCGAACAGCCCGGTGCGCTCGCGATCTTTGTGCTGCGTCCAGGATCGACGGTGTTTGAAGCACCAGACGGACAGACGTTTGCAAGTGAGCCACTGTGGCAAGCGGTGCAGCGCGGGGTCCGAACGCTGCGGATGACGCGACCGGATGCGGCGCGGCTGCGGCTGCCTCGACGGGCGGCGGTGGTGGGACTGGCTCCCCTACAGACTGCTGCGCACGACGTCTATTGGGTGGCGGCGGTGGCGACGATCTATCGCGCGCGGGATCGGGAAGACGCAGCGGGCTGGCGGATGGTACTGGCGGTGCTGGTGGCGGCGTCCGCGGTGCTGTTGCTGGGGGGCGCGGCGCTGTGGGGTCAGCAGCGGGCGCTGCGGGCGCACAACTCGCTGCTGGTGGAAGATGCACATCGGCGACGGGACACTGAGCTAGCGCGAGCCAGCCGCGCCGCCACGATTGGCACCCTGGCGATGGGCATCACGCATGAGCTTTCGACTCCGCTCGGCATCATCACCGCGCGCGCCGAGCAGCTTCAGTCCAAGGTCGCGGGCGACGACAGGAACCTGCGCAGCGTGCGCATCATCTTGGAACAGGCGGAGCGCATGAGTCAGATCATTCGCGGCCTGCTCGGGCTCGCGCGTGGTCAAGGGGTCGCGGCCACTGTGCTGACTCCGCAGGCGGTGATGCGGGGCGCGGTGTCGCTGCTGGAGCATCGCTTTGCCGAAGCGGGGGTGCGGCTGCGGGTGAATGTGCCTGCGTCGTCGGCTTGTCTGCGCGGCGATCAGCGCCTGCTGGAGCATGCCCTGGTGAACCTGCTGCAAAATGCCTGTGACGCCTGCTCGTCGGGTTCGCTCGGTCGTGGTCTGGTCGAGCTGACTGTGCGGGTCGAAGCGGATCGGGTGATCTTCTCGGTTGTCGATGGCGGCGTGGGCATCTGTGCGGAAGCGGCAGCCCATGCGATGGAGCCGTTTTTTACCACCAAGCCAGCGGGTCAAGGCACCGGACTCGGGCTGGCGATTGCCCACGAGATCGTGAAGAGCCATCGCGGCACGCTGCGGATTGCACCGCGTGCGGAAGGTGGAACCTGCGCCGAGATCTCACTGCCTACCCTGTCAGAGGAAGAACATGCCGAGTGAAGTCCGGCCTCGTGTCCTTGTCGTCGATGATCACCTGGCGATGGCCGAGGTCTTGTCCGAAGGTCTGATCGATCAAGGCTTTGAGGCCGTGCCGCTTGGGTCGGGCAAAAAAGCGGCGATGCTGCTTCTGCGTGAGCCGTTCGATGCGCTGGTGACGGATCTGCGGATGCCCGAGGTCGATGGACTCGCGCTGCTTCTCCAGTCACGTCGGCACGCACCCGAGCGTCCGGTGCTCATCATGACCGCGCACGGTGCGATTGACAGCGCCATCGAGTCGATCCGTCAAGGCGCGGCGCACTACCTGACCAAGCCGTTTAAGCTCGAAGAGCTGGTGGTCTTTTTGCGGCGTGCGCTCGATGAAGCCAAGGTCCGTCGGGAAGCCAGCGCGCTGCGGGTCCAGCTGCGGGACAAGCACGGACGAACCGGCCTGATTGGACAGAGTCCGGCGATGCGTGCGCTGTTCGAGCTGCTCGATCGGGTGTCGGGGACTGACGTTCCGCTGCTCATCGGGGGGGAAACGGGCACCGGCAAGAGCCTGTTTGCGCGCGTCGTTCACGCCGAAGGTCTGCGCGCGGGCGGTCCGTTTGTGTCCATCAACTGCGGCGCGCTGCCCGAACACCTGCTGGAAAGTGAGCTGTTCGGTCATGAAAAGGGCGCGTTTACCGGCGCGATCCAAGCCCGCAAAGGACTGCTGGCCGAAGCCGATGGCGGCATCCTGTTCCTCGATGAGATCGCGGAGCTGCCCGCTGCGCTCCAGGTCAAGCTGCTGCACCTGCTGGAAGAAGGCGTGGTCCGTCCCGTCGGGTCGAACCGTCCGCTGCGCGTAAGCGTGCGGATCTTGGCGGCCACCCACTGTGATCTCCAGCAAGCGGTGAGAGCGGGTCGGTTCCGCGAGGATCTGTACTACCGGCTGGATGTCATCTCGGTGCAGGTGCCCGCGCTGCGTCATCGTCGCGAAGACATTCCCATCTTGATTGGACACTTTTTGCACGTCCTTGTGGCGCGACATCCGCAGTCTCCGGTGCGGCGAGTCAGCCCCGAGCTGATGCAGCGGCTCATCGACCATGAGTGGCCGGGCAACGTCCGCGAGCTGTCGCATGTGCTGGAGCGTCTGGTGGTGCTCGGGCGATCCGAAGAAGTCGACGTAGGTGATCTGCCTTCCTCGCTCAGCCCAGCGGGCCTGCGCCTGCCGTTTTCGCTAGACGGTGGCATCTTGCCAATTCGCCTGATTCAGCGTCGCTATGCAGCGTGGGCGCTGGCGCAGGTGGGCGGACACCGTGGGCAAGCGGCAGAGCAGCTCGGGGTCGATGTAAAGACGCTCTACAACTGGCTGGCAGAAGAGCGGGTCTAGTGGGTCCGCCCCCTGTTTCATCGGCATTGTTTCATGCTGAAACATCGGGATGAAACGGTCGCACCTGGGTGCGCGCGGGTGCTGGGTGGTCTGTCGGCTCTTGCGACGGCAGTGCAGGCCCCGTGGCACTGGTACGGTTTCTGCTGTACTGCCCGGGTGCAGGTTCCGGGACCGGGACGGGCAGTGCAAGGACCACGCTCGGTACGTCGGATGACGCACGGGACCGGATGTTGTCTCTTGAAGGAGCCTTTTACAGATGAACGCGAAAACCCCCACGCGGCGCGTGGTGATCATCGGTGGAGTGGCGGGCGGTGCCTCTGCGGCAGCCCGGCTTCGTCGGATGGATGAGTTTGCCCAGATTACGCTGGTCGAGCGCGGCCCTGATGTGTCGTTTGCCAACTGCGGGCTGCCCTATCACATCGGAGGCGAGATTGCCGATCGGGAGCGGCTGGCGATACAGACCCCTGCGTCGCTCCGTAGCTTGCTCGGGATTGACGTGCGCGCGCTCACCGAAGCGACCCACATCGATCGCGAGTCGCGGACCGTCACGGTGGTCGAGCGCACAAGCGGTCAGGTCTCGCAGCTTCCCTACGATCGGCTGATCTTGGCGCCGGGGGCCGCACCGCTGCGACCACCGCTGCCGGGGATTGATCGGCCCGACATCTTGACGCTGCGCAGCCTGGAAGACATGGACAGGGTCAAGCACAAGGTCGAGTCGGTGTCGTCTGTGCTGGTGATTGGCGCAGGCTTTATCGGGCTGGAGATGGCCGAGCAGCTGGTTCACCTGGGCAAGACCGTGCATGTGGTCGAGCTTCAGCCGCAGGTGCTGCCCGCGCTCGATCCCGACATGGCGCTGCCGCTGGCGCACGAGCTGGTTCGTCATGGCATCCAGCTTCGGCTGGGCACTGCAATCGTGGCGTTTGAGCCTGGCTCACGCAGCGACGCACCGGTCTGCGCGATCACGTCCCAGGGCGAGCGGCTGGAAGTCGGGGCGGTGATCCTGTCGATCGGGGTGGTGCCCGAGTCGCGGCTGGCCAAAGAAGCGGGCTTGGCGCTGACGCCGCGTGGTCACATTGCGGTGAACTCCTACCTTCAGACGAGCGATCCGCTGATCTACGCGGTCGGTGATGTCTGTGCGACGCCGGATCTGTTCACCGGAGAGCTGACCAACGTGCCGCTCGGTGGACCGGCCAACCGGCAGGGTCGCACCTGCGCCGATCACATCGTGCTGGGCGACCGCGCGCTGCCGTATCCGGGCTCGCTTGGGACCGCGATTGTGCGGGTGTTTGGCCAGACGGCAGGCGTGACGGGACTTTCGGAAAAGCGGCTGCGCGCGCTGGGACGGACGTATCAGACGACGCTGGTGGCTGGCTCGTCGCACGCTTCGTACTATCCAGGGGCAGAGTCGGTGACGCTCAAGCTGCTGTGGGATGCCGACAGCGGCGATGTCCTGGGCGCACAAGCGTATGGGGGCGCGGGCGTCGACAAGCGGCTCGACATCTTGGCGACAGCGCTGCGCGGTCGGCTGACGATCGATGACCTGGTCCACCTGGAGCTGTCCTATGCCCCGCCGTTTGGCAGCGCCAAGGATGTGGTGAACCTGGCGGGCTTTGCGGCCAGCAACCAGCGTGACGGCCTGGTGCGACCGATTGCGGCGCTGCCGGTCGAGCCCCAGACGCAGATCATTGATGTGCGAGGCGCAGCGGCTTCCCATGAGCTGCCGGTGCCGGGGGCGCGCAACATCCCGCTGGCCACGCTGCGGGAGGCGGTGGCGACCCTGGACCCGCAGGCTCCGGTCATCACGCTGTGTGCGCACGGCAAGACCAGCTACTTCGCGGCCCGCATCCTGGCGCAGCACGGCTTTGATGTGCGATCCCTGGCGGGCGGCGTCTACGCCCACCCCGAGCTACATCCTCCCAAGCCGAGCCCCTAACCGTCCGGTCCCACGGGCTGATTGAGGGTCATCACCCTGGTGAAAGTGGTTCGGGGAGTACTCAGGAAGGGTCGACGCCCTGGTGAAAG
>CALMML010000017.1 GCA_937868485.1 uncultured Myxococcales bacterium
AGCGTGGCGTTGGTGCCACCGAAGCCAAAGCTGTTCGACAGTGCGACGCTGTTTTTGGCTTGGCGCGCGGTGTTCGGAACATAGTCGAGATCGCACTCTGGATCGGGCTTTTCCAGGTTGATCGTGGGCGGCACCGCTCCGTCGAGGATCGACAGAATCGAAAACGCTGCTTCCACACCACCGGCTGCCCCGAGCATGTGTCCCGTCATCGACTTGGTGGACGACACCGCCAGCTTGCGCGCGTGATCGCCGAACACGGTCTTGATCGCGACCGTCTCTGCGATGTCTCCTTGCTTGGTCGAGGTGCCGTGCGCGTTGATGTAGCCAATGTCGGACAAGCTGATGCCGTGGCTGTGCGCTTCTCGAAGGGCCATTCGCATGCAGCGCTGCGCACCTTCTCCATCGATGCACGGCGACGTCATGTGATAGCCATCTGCCGAGCGACCGTAGCCAACCAGCTCGGCCAGGATGTTTGCGCCGCGACGAAGGGCTGACTCGCGCTCTTCCAGAATCAGCACGCCCGCGCCTTCCGCAATCACGAAGCCATCGCGATCGATGTCAAACGGACGCGAGGCTCTTTCCGGCGCATCGTTTCGCGTCGAGAGTGCGCGCATTGCATTGAAGCCTCCGACCCCGAGCGGTGACACCGTGGCTTCGGTTCCTCCCGCGATCATGACATCGGCAGCGCCTTCGATGATCGTGCGAGCGGCTTCTCCGATGGCGTGGGCTCCCGTCGCGCAGGCCGAGACCTGGCTGAAGTTTGGACCCTTGATTCCCTTGCGAATCGACAAAAGTCCCGGCGCCATGTTGATGATGATCTGCGGGACAAAGTAGGGAGAGATGCGTCCCGGTCCGCGCTCGGTCAGCGTGGCGTGCGTCGATTCGATGTGACTGACGCCGCCGAGTCCTGCGCCGATGAACGTACCGATTCGGTCGCACGGATAGCTGCCGTCCGCGCGCGCGCCGGTTTCGAGCGTCAGGTTCGGGTTAAACAGACCGGGCTTGTCGGCGGGCTCTGGATTGATCAGAAGGCCCGCGTGCGCGATCGCTTCTTCCGCCGCATGCAGCGCGTAGATCACAAACAAGTCCAGGTGCTTCGCTTCGCGCTTGTCGATGAACGTCGTCGGGTCGAGCCCTTTGACCTCGCCGCCAAAGTGCGTGCTGTACAGGGTCGTGTCGAAGTGGGTGATGGGTCCGATTCCGCTCTGGCCCGCCAGGCACGCTTTCCACGATGCCTCGCGTCCCAGTCCAAGCGGCGTACAGAGCCCGATGCCAGTGACCACAACTCGTCTTTGCATAAGCTTGCGGTGTATCACAAAGCCCGCAGCTAGGCTACGAACTGGAGTAATTTCAGGTGAGAGAGACATGGCGGTGCCGACTACGGTTCGACCAGCGCTGCGTGGGGTGAAGCAGCCAGCTTGTGCGGCTTCGAAAGCGCCTGCGCGAGGTACGGGACTGCGCTGGCTGCTCGGGGGACTGCTCGCGGTTGGGCTCGGCCTTTCGTCTGTGGCACGCGCGGACTTGGCGCTTTCCGTTGATTCCATCGTCGAGGTATCGTCTAGTCCCTCGGTTCCTGTTCCGCAGGTTGGCTCGACGAGCGCTGCGATCTCTGTGGATGTAACGGGAACGATCGGTGGTGTCTGTCCGGCTCCGCTGCTGCGCAGTCTGGTCCGCAGGCTGTCCGATGTGCGTGATGTACGTCTGCGCTTTTATCCGCTACGCAGCGTCAGTGAGCGGGGAGAAGAGCTGCTCTTGACGGCCTGTCAGCAGCGTCCCAGCCAGTGCGTTCCGTTTCTGCTCGAGCTGTGCGCGCATCCCGCCTGGTTTGCTGGCAGTTCTGTCGCAGAGCTAAGCGACGAGCTGTGGAGCGCCGCGTCGCGACTTGGGCTTTCGGTTCCAGACCTACAGACTTCTCTGCGGGTTCATCGCCAGCGTCGGGCCTTGCGGTCTCTGTGGGAAGGTCCGCTGAAGAATCAGCTTCTGTCGGATGTGCGCGTCAACAGCAAGCGCATCATCGGTTCGCAGGTGGAGTCGCGTCTGTTCGACGAGCTGGATCTTCAGCGTGAGCGAGCCGCAGAGGCGCTGCGCAGCGGTGTCACGCCCGCTTCCCTTCACGATCACCTGATGGATCCGCGCCGCGATCGCGATGACGACAGGCGCTCGCTGGCTCGCTTTTCGCCGAGTTCGTTTGGACGTCTGCGTGAGCCGCCTCGTCATCCAGAGAGCGTCGAGATCTCGCTGTCCGGTCTGCCCTGTCAAGGTCCAGAGATCACGCCGACCACCGTCGTCTTTGTCTTTCATCACGAGCAGTGGAATGCCGGTGCGCAGGCGCGTGCGGTGTTTGATGTGTGGTCTTCGCTCCGAGACCGTGTGCGACTCTGTATGATGCTGGCTCCGGTGTCACCCAGTGCGCGACGCGTGAGTGAGCTGCTCGGACAAGTTGCTGCGGTGGATTCGCATCTGTATTTCCGCGTGCTGGATGATCTGCTCGATGTGATGACGCGACGTCTGTATCTTCGCTACGAAGATGTTGTGGCCGTGCTGCGTCGTCGCGGAGATCTGGCCAAGGTCGAATCCAAAGTCGCGCAAGGAAGACTGCGGATCGCAAATGATCGCGCGCAACTTCAGCTGCTGGATCTGCAATCGGCCAGCTACGTGATCATTGGGAATCGTGTCGTGGGATCGTGGAGCAGAGACACTCTGCTCTCGGATCTGACGAAGGAAACACGGCGCGGTCTCCTCGAAAGACTGCGGCAGAGCAGCGTTTCCGCAAAAAAATAACTGCGCCCCCCTTGCTCGGTTTCGCAGCCGAACTTATCTCTTTCTCTGACCGCAAGGGAACTCTCTCAACGCTGAGCAGAGACTCCCTCCGGTTACATCCAGACCGTTATGCGCCACATGCAGAGCCTGTGGTGCGAGCAACTGATAGGTCATCACGTCTTGAGGAGGAATCTCATGGCTACCATCATCCGTCGTCCTGTGTCTGCTCCGAACTTCCCGTCGCTGTTTGCCGAGTTTGATCCGTTCCGTGCGATGGAAGGACTGTTCCGTGTGCATCCAGCTGCGGACGCTTCTCTGCGTCATGCGGAGTTTGCGCCGAGCTTCGATGTGAAGGAAACCAAGGATGCGTTTCTGTTCAAAGCGGATCTGCCCGGCGTCAAGGAATCGGAGCTGGAGATCTCGCACAATGGCAATCGCCTGAGCATCGCCGGAAAGCGCGAAGCGGAAGAGCGCAAAGACGGTGAAAACTACTTCATGGTCGAGCGCAGCTTCGGCAGCTTCCAGCGTACGTTCACGCTTCCAGAGAGCGCCGATGTCGAACAGATCAAAGCCGATCTGAGCGCCGGCGTCCTGAGCATCGTGATTCCCAAGCGAACGGCATCGCAGCCGCGCAAGGTGTCGATCAACGTCGGTGACGCGAAGAAGCAATAGCGTGGACACAAGCGGAAAGCGTGCCCGCTGGTCCGCAAGCGGTACGCGGAGTGAATCGCGAGATCAGACCCGCTGGCTTGCCTCGTGCGGATAGACTGTCCAGCGCATGACCTCGACGGCAGCGCGCAGGGAAGGGGACTCATACTGCTGTGCGCTGAGATCGGCCTGTTGCGCCGCAAGCCACTCCTTCACTCCGGGGGCTTCATACACGCGCTCGCTCATCGCCACCTGCCACGCACCAGCCAGACTCTGTAGCTTGGCTGCGATGTTGACGGTGTGACCAAAGTAATCGATGTCTGTGTTGAGCTTTACCGCGATGCACGGTCCGGTGTTGAGCGAGATGCGCAGTCGTGTCACAGAGTCCGTTTTTCCCGGTGGGAATCGATCGTGAATCTGCTTCGCGGCAGTCACTGCATCGAGCGGATTGGTAAACGCGCCCATCACCGCGTCTCCGATGGTCTTGACCACTGCGCCGCGATGACTTCCGATGATCGAAAACACATCCGCAAAGTGACGTCGTACTTCACGAAACGCGATCGCATCACCTTGTTGTGCGTACAGCGCGGTGGATCCAACCATGTCCGTAAACAGGATGGTCTGTTCTCCGATCGCAAGCTGTACGTCTTGTCCCAGATACTCTTCACTAAACAGATCGCGGAACTCTTGCAGGCTCAGGAGTCGTCCGGGATGCAGCGCAAGATCGCTCCACGTTGCGGTTTCCACAATGAAGGTCTGCGCGGTCTGAGAGTCGTTTGACAGCGTCAGCACCGGATCGGGACCGAGCGAGATCCGCTGCGGAAGCGTACTGCTTGTCCAGTCAAAGGAACGCGACTCCGCGTGGACAGAGACATCGAGGAATCCGTAATCCTTCTGTCCTTGTAGGCGCATCCGATAGCGTCCCGGTCGCAGCGAAACGGTGTGCTGGATTGCGGCCTGGGGCAACACACGCTGCTGAAGACGGATGTGTTCTTTCGTCGCTGGCTCTGCACTACAGAAGGTTCGGTGTGCCACTTCGCGAATCGAGGGATGAACGTGAAACGTGATCTCGATCGCATCAGCGACATCGGTTCCAAAGTCGATCAGACAGACATCACAGTGTCCTTCCGTAGACACCGATCCGAGGCTGCCATTTTGTTTGCTGACCCCTCGACAGTGCGGACACATCACATCCCACGATAGCTCTAGGAGTCCGAGTCGCGTGGCATGCAGACAGACCCGAAGCAGGGCATCTTCATCGACGCCAAACGCTTGTGCGCGCTCGCGAACTTGGATGCGAAACAGATCTTGTTCGTCACCATGACGGATCCAGTCTGTCAGCTTGCGAATACAGACATCATCCAGCGATTTTTTTCGCAGCTCTTGTGCGATCGAAATCAGTCGCTCTTCTGCACGCTCGGAAAGGGGTCCCTGTTCTTCCAACAGGGAAAACGGACGACGATTCCGAACTTCCTCAGCCAGCGTCGGAAGCAGTCGCTGATAGTCTTTGTGCAGGCTCGCAAAGCCGAGCTTGAGAAGCGGAATGCTAAAGACACCGCTTGGGATCGATCCAAAGTACGCATACAGCCGCGTGTTTGCTTCATCGATCGGCTGCAAGCGAAACACGGCGTAGACGACCTTGGAAAATCCGTGTGTGTAGATGCGAACAGAGTCCATCTGTCGCTCGGACACCCAGTTCCACGGAACCTCCATCCACTCGTGAAAGACACCGGCGGGACGAGACGTTCCCCACAGCACGCCATCGCGCTCAGAGAACTTCATCTCGCTGACCTTCAGCGCGCGATTCATCCGCGACGTATCGGA
This sequence comes from uncultured Myxococcales bacterium, assembly GCA_937868485.1. Taxonomy (GTDB): domain Bacteria; phylum Myxococcota_A; class Polyangia; order Palsa-1104; family JAEUJZ01; genus JAEUKA01. The sequence continues at coordinate 5,233 of CALMML010000017.1, forward strand.
AACCAGCCGCCACAGCTCGCTTGCTGACAGCTCGACATCAAAGTGCCAAAACCACTCGAGCCGCTTGTGCTGCGCATATTCACTCGGCCAGGGATGCGCGAGCAGAAACTGTTCCTTGCTAAGGAGAGAAGGCTGGGACGCTGCATCCGCCATGGGGGACTCCTGTGGGAGAGCGCTTCTTTGGCCAATTTTGGATGCGATCCGTCGCGGAGTCTAGGTGTGCAGCTTCCGTACCTTTTGGCGGAGCGTTTGTTTTCCGCAGCACGGTCCGACAGTCTGTACGCCGCGCTAGCTGCGAAGACAGAACGAAGCGCCGAACACCGAGACACAGCGACCGCCGGGACAGTCTGTCGCTTTGCTACAGCGCTTGGGCGCGCAGACTTGGGTCGTCATTGGCTCACCGCTGAGCGTAAAGCCCAGGCCGCCGCTGCCGCCACCGGGAAGGCACTCCAGCAGCGGATCGGCGCACGGACGGCTGGCGTCGCAGCGAAGCAGACAGCGAGGCCCGGTTGGAGCGGGCGCGATCGTGGTTCGCCAGGTTGCGCAGGCCGCGCTCAGTGGACAGCTGACGCCGCTGGGGCCACAGGCGATGGTGCACAAGTGACGCGCGCCGAGCGTCTCACACAGGCCCGTTGCGCAGGATGTGCGATCGGGTAGCTCGTCGGGACCGATGCAGCTTGCGCCGACACTACCGGGAACTGCCGCGAAGCAGACCTTGCCAAACTGAAGCGGAGCGCTGGCGACAGCACCGGGCGCACTGATCGGTAGCTCTCGGCAGCTGTGGTCGGCACGGCAGTCGGTATCGAGTGAGCACGACTTGACGCAGATGGGCTGACGATAGCCGTCGCCAGTTCCGGCATCACCGACGACGTTGCTGCGCGACAGGTTGAGGCACGAGCTGCCGCTTGGACAAGCCACACCGTCGCAGCTCTTGGTACACAAGCCGCTGCCGAGAGAGCCCGGACACTTTCCGTCCCGTCCCGGAGTCGCACTTCCGCACAGACAGCGCAGGCCCGTGTCGCACTGATCGTCGCTGTCACAGCTCGAACCGATCGTGCCGCTGCCGACGACGATCTCGCCGCTTGCTGTGCTGGTTCCACCGGGTCCAGCGACGGCTACAGAGACCAAGTAGCTGCCTGGACGGGTGAGCGTCAGCGTCGGGCTCTTGCTCTTGCTCTGCGCTTCATCGAGGATCGATCCAAGGCCACCATCGCCTGATCCACCGTCGGAAAGTCCACCATCTGCACTGCTTCCCGACGAAGGCGTGACTTGCCAGCGATACATCGTCACACCGACGGGAAGAAGCACAAGCTGCACCGTCAGTGGCGCTTTGCCCTGACAGCGTGGTTCATCATTCGGAAACGTCAGCTTTTGACAGCCGGAAATCGTAAACAGACCCAGCACGCCTTGTGCTTGGCCATCGTCGGAAACTGGCGCAATGTCGAGCGATCCATCGCTGCGAACCAGCTGTCCCAGATCGAGCGGAGCCGACAGACAAGCCCACAGCGCAGACATCGCACACGACAGGCTCAAAAGACCCACCAGCGTCCAGTTTCTCGACGATGAGTTCGCTCTGTGCTGCGCCATCAGCCTGGAAGTATACTGCGAAGCCGCTCGCGTAGTCCGGTGTAGCGAAGCAAGTCGCCGGTCTGGGTCACTGCGCGTCGGACCGCGCGTCGTCCACCGACCAGCACCACCAGCTTTTTGCCGCGCGTCACCGCTGTGTAGACCAAGTTTCGACGCAGCAGCGGATAGTGCTGAATGTGCAGCGGAACCACGACCGCTTTGTACTCGCTGCCTTGGCTCTTGTGGACGCTCACCGCGTAGGCCAGCTCCAGATCCTCGCGCGCTGTCGCATCGTAGGTCACTTCGCGATCGTCCTCGAAGCGAACCTGAAGCAGATCGTCTTCTTCGTCGCGTGAAAGGATGACGCCGATGTCGCCGTTCCAGACATCCAGCTCGTAGTTGTTTTTGACCTGCATCACCTTGTCACCGACGAAAAAAGTCGGCTTTCCAGGTGCCTGCGTGGTCGGCTTGTCTGCGAGCGCTGCCTTCGCCACCGGGTTGAGCGCCACTTGGAGCGCGCGATTCAGCTCCTCGGTTCCGACTTCGCCGCGATGCATCGGCGTCAGCACTTGCACGTCGGTGAGCGGCGCAAAGCCAAAGCGCTGCGGAATCCGCTCCGACACCAGCCGAACCACCGTGTCCTTGGCTTTCTGCGCGTCGTCCGTCTCAATCCAGTAAAAGTCCGCCTGCTTGTCGCCAATCGGTGCCGACTGCGGCAGCTCGCCTCGCAGGATCGACTGCGCGTTGTCGATGATTCCCGAGCCTTCTTTCTGACGGAAAATCTCGCGCAGCCGTGTCACTTGCAGCCGCTCTGAATCGATCAAGTCCGCCAGCACCCGGCCTGGGCCCACCGACGGAAGCTGATCCACGTCGCCAACCAGCACCACCGTCGCTGCGCTTGGCACGGACCGAAGCAGCGTCACCGCCAGCGGCAAGTCCAGCATCGACGCTTCGTCGCAGACCAGCAGATCCACTTCCAGATCCTTGGCCGTCTTTACGCGCTCGCCGGGAATCAGGTTGAGCTGACGGTGAATCGTCCGGGCCGGATGTTCCGTCGCATCGCTCAGTCGCTTGGCTGCCCGTCCCGTTGGAGCCACCAGACACACCCGCAGTCCAGCCCGCAGATACGCCCGCACCAGCGCCGAAATGATCGTCGTCTTTCCCGTTCCCGGACCGCCGGTGATGATGCTAAGCGGCGAGCTTTCCACCCGATGCAGCGCCGCGCGCTGACCCTCAGCCAGCGTGATGGCAATGTCATGCTCTGAGATCGTCGGAATCCGCGTCCGAATCGCCTGCGTGAGCCGCGCTGCCTGTCGAGTCAGCTCTACTTCTTGCTGATGCAGCGACGTCAGATAGATCGCATCGCCTTCGTGAATCGTCTCACCGTGAGATTGCAGCGACGCAATCGCATCGACAATTCCCCCCGTGAGCTTGTCATCCACCGGCGGTGGCGGACTGTTCGGCGGTGCATCGTCGGGCAGCGGCGGCTGAAGCAGCAGCACCGATCGCGCCACCAGCTCTCGCTCGGGCAGATAGCAGTGTCCCGACTCACAGCCCGTCGCCAGTGCATGACGCACCCCAGCCAGCAGACGCAGCGGTGACAGCGGCTCGACGCCCATCGCTTTGGCAATCCGATCCGCAATCTGAAAGCCAATGCCCGCGACATCACGAGCCAGCGCATATGGATTTTCGCGCACTTTGGTGATCGCCGCCTGGCCCCACTGCTTGCGAATCCTCGACGCGTACGCCGCTGAAATCCCGAGCCCTTGCAGAAACACCATCACCGCGCGCTCTTCGTGCCGAGCCCGCGCATCCGCCAGCGCTCGCTGCGCCCGTTTTTTGCCTACACCTTTGACCTGAGCGACGCGAAACGTCTCTTCTTCCAGCGCCGTCAGCGCCTTGGTTCCAAGCTCCTGCACGATCCGTCGCGCAAGCTCTGGTCCGATGCCCGCCAGCGTCGCCATGTAGCGCTCGATGCCCAGCCGAGACTCGGGAAGCTGCGGCAGCGCTTGTTCCGCCCGCAGTCGCTGACCGTAGCGCTCGTGCTGTTCGTAGCGACCGATGATCTTGACCGTTTCCCCGACGCGCAGACCCGCCAGCGCACCGATCGTCACCACCGGACGAATCTGTCCTGGCACATCCAGGCGAATCACCGCAAAGTCCGCGTCCGGCGACACAAACACCAAGCTACCGACGATGCCTTCGACCTGAACCTGTCCTTCTGTCAGCGCAAACGCCATCGGCGAAGGCAGCGGAAGGAGCGACTGCTTGGCGGAGCTGATCTCGGATGTCATCGCGGCGCCACAATAGTCCAGCCCACGCATCGTCGAAAGCGCGAATGTAGGCAGCGGACAAGGACGACGAATCAAGGCTTTTTCCGTCGCTGAAAGCAAAAATTACAGTTGCCCCCCTTTCGCAACCCGCTTGCCAGATTAGATTTGAGGCTAGAAGTTCGAAGGAGAACCCATGTCTCACGCTCATACCCACTCGCATCACCACATCAAGGTCCTGACCGACGCAAGCTTCTCGGCGGATGTGCTTCAGTCCGACAAGCCGACTCTGGTGGATTTTTGGGCTACTTGGTGCGCTCCGTGCCGAGCCATTGCCCCGCACGTCGAAAAGCTCGCCGATAAGTTCAGCGGCAAGCTCAACGTCGGCAAGATGGACATCGACAGTAACCCCAAGATTGCCACAAGCTACGATGTGCGCTCGATTCCGACGCTGCTCATCTTTCACAAGGGCAAAGTGATCGGTCAGCTCGTCGGTGCGGCGCCGCTTCCCAAGATCGAAGCCTTTGTGACGGACGCGCTCAACAAAGCTGGCTAACCGTCGCACCCGCTCGCTGTTTGTCCCACCACTTGGCGGCGGCTTGTGAATAGACAGTCGCCGCGCCGCATCTGTACCTTGTGAAATCATCCGCTTGTGGAGAACCCGAATGAGGCGCTTTCTGCCCCGACTCGCTGCGCTGCCGATCCTGTCCTTGGTTGCTGCGTCCGGTCCGTCTGCTCCGCCCGCTGCGACGACACCGGCGGCTTCTGCGAAAGCTCCAGCGACGGCACCGGCTGCTCCTCCGCGCAAAGCGGCACCTACCGCTGATGCTCAAGCACGACCGCCCGTCGCTGAAGTCGTCGGTCAGCTTCAGAAAAGCTACGAGAGCATCTCCGCGCTGCGTGCGCGCTTTGCCCAGACGCTGTCCGGTCCGATGGGAAAGCGCTCAGCCTCGGGCGGCGTTGCACTGAAGAAGCCGGGCAAGATGCGCTGGGACTACGAAAAGCCCGAAAAGAAGCTGTTTGTCGCCGACGGCACGACGCTGTGGGTCTATGAACCCGAAGACGAGCAAGCCTACAAGCAGCCGCTTAGCTCGTCGCAGCTTCCCGCGCAGGTCAGCTTTTTGTTCGGACGCGGCAAGCTGCAAGAAGAGTTCGAGATCGCGTACTACGACGATCAGCCGCTCGGTGAGCCGGGCGATCTGGTGCTCAAGCTCGTGCCCAAGGTCGCGAGCGCCCAGTATCGACACCTGCTGTTCGTCGTGCAGCCGAAGACGTTCCTGGTCAAAGAGACGATCCTGTTTGACCAGCAAGGCGGCACAAACGATCTGGTCTTTTCCGCCATCGAGACCAATCCCAAGTCTGGCGTCGATGACTCGCGCTTTTCGTTCACGCCTCCGCCAGAGACCAAGATCATCTCGCCGCGCTAGCGCCGTCGTCTGTTTTAGCAGACAACCATCCGTTTTCTTGAGCAGATGTCCAATCAAGCGGACAAGTCGGTCCGTTTGTTGACGCTGAGCCGTTGAGGTTATCCAGCGGCTTCCGCGTCGCCCGAATCGCTGCTGTACGGTGCGGTCTGACCGTGATCGATGAAGTCGGCAGGCGTCGCAGTGGTTTCGTCGATGTCCAGCAGATCAGCGACGGCAGCTTTGACCTTATCCAGCGGTACGCTGCGATAAAATGCGCTCAGTGTCTCGTCGTCGCGCTGACGATCGGTCTTCCACAGCGAAAGCAGCCTGTCGATGGCCTGTGGTCCTCGCTGCGCAGGCAGCTTGCCGACGAGCCGGGTAAAGTGCGCGCGATCTCCGTCGATGCCGCCACCGACGCCCAGGTGATAAACAGGCAGCGCCTTGCCGCCGAGCTTCCGCAGACCGCCTTGCAGGCCGATCGTCGCGACGTGGTGCTGACCGCAGCCGTTGGGGCAGCCCGACAGGTGAAGGCTCGCGCCCGTCAGGCCCGGATCGTCGCCAAGCTGGGTCAGGTGCTGCCGCAGCGCGCGTCCCATCTGTCGAGACGTCGTGACCGCAATCGCGCAAGTCTCCGCGCCCGGACAGCTGACCACGTCGGAAAAGTGACCGGCTCCCGTCGCGGTAAGGCTTGCGGGCAGCAGCTCTTGGTACAGCGCGGCTACTTTTTCCGTCGGAACGTAGCGCAGCGTGATGTTTTGCTCGACGGTGGTTCGGGCAAAGCCATCGCCAAAGCGCTCGGTCAGATCGGCCAGAAGCTGAAGCTGCGTCGCTGTGAGTCCGCCCATCGGCAGCGTCACCGTCACCGCTGAAAAGCCAGGCTGCTTCTGACGGAGCACATTGCTTTTTTGCCAGCGCACAAACGCCGGATCGGACAGCACTTCAGACGGGCTTGTGATCGTCCCGAGCGCTGGTCTTTCAGGAAGCGGCTCGACGGGAGGATGCTGCGGATCGAACGGCAGCGACGTCAGTCCTTCGGCTTTGACCTTCTGCCACTCGACGAGAATCAGCTCTTTGAAGCTGGGAAAACCGAGCTTTTCGATCACCCACTTGATGCGCGCGCGGTGGCGATTTTTGCGATTTCCTTCGCGATGAAAGACCCGCACCACCGCTTCGCTCAGCGACAGCAGATCTTCGGCGGGCAGGAAGTCGATAAGCTCGCCACCACTGCGCGCCAGCGTCGAGGTTCCACCGCCGCACAGCACCAAAAAGCCGGGCTGTCCCGACGGGGAAATCCGCGCCACAAACGCCAGATCGTTGATCGGAGCACGCACACAGCCTCGGCGGCAGCCCTCGAACGCGACCTTAAACTTGCGTGGCAGCGACGACGAAAGCGGTCCCCGCAGCAGGTAGCGCGTGAAGGCATCGGCATACGGCGTCACATCGAAGATCTCGTCGGGAAAAACGCCAGCGAGCGGACATGCTGTGACGGTGCGAATGCTGTTGCCGCACGCTTCTCTCGTCGTCATTCCGACGTCGGCCAGCGTGTACATGGCGCGCTCGATGTGCGCCAAGCGAATGTTGTGAAACTGGAAGTTCTGACGGGTTGTGACATCGCAGCGTCCGTCGCCATCCCGCACTGCGACCAGCGCCAGCGCACGAAGCTGCGTCGCCGACAGGATGCCTTGCGGAACCTTGACCCGTAGCATCTGCACGTCGGTCTGCCGCTGGTGATAGACGCCGCGTAATAGTCGGAACGCGCGCCACTCCTCGGCGGTCAGCTCGCCTTTTTCGTAGCGCTCCAGCGTCGCGACAAACTCTTCGATGTCAGCGGTGGTGGCAAAGCCGAGTCGACCGGGAAAGTACGTCCCCGAAGCAGCAGCGAGTTCAGACATAGACGGACGATATCCGTTATAACGGACGTGGTCAAATGAAACAGCCGCAAGTCCGCTCGAGCGAGCTGCGATGGTTTCTGGCACACTGCGGTCATGACCGGCACCACCAAGCGCAAGTCCGTGAATGCAAAGACCAAGTCACCCGCTCGTTCCTCGACGGCGGCGGATGTCGCAGAGCCAGCAGCCAGTGCTGATGCGTCGCCAGAGCACGAGCCTCGCGTCGGTGACAACCTGCGGATCTTGCGGATGGAGCGCGGGATGTCGCTGGCCGAGCTGGCCGAGCGCAGCGAAGTCAGCAAAGCGATGCTCAACCAGATTGAGATGGGCAAGAGCTCTCCGACGATTGCACTCGGCTGGAAGATCGCAAACGGGCTGGGCGTGCCGTTTGGCGCGCTGCTCGGTGAGCCGATGCCCGGCGACTTCGTGGTTCACCGTCGGGATCAAATGCAAGTGCTGTATTCGGAAGGTCGGGCGCTGCGCTCGCGGGCGCTGTTTCCGTCGGGAGATGCCCGCGTCGCTGAGATGTATGAGCTGTCGCTGGATCCCGGTGCCGAGGAGCGTGCGTCGGCCCACATTCCCGGTACGCGTGAGCAGATCCTGGTTACCGACGGTCAGCTTCAGGTCGAGTCCGCAGGCAGCCAAGCAGTTCTTACCGTCGGTGATGTGCTGTTTTTCTGCGCGGATCGCCCGCACCGCTACCACAACCCCGGCAAAGAGACGATGCGCTGCATCTTGGTGATGCTGTATCCGCGCGATCGCAAGCCGCCCGTCGACGCTGCCAAGGTCTAGCGTCTGCGGTCAGCCCACGGATGCGCGTAGCTCCGTCTGAGCCGATAGATACGGCAGCAGCTGTGCTGACAGCGCCACCGTCTTTCCAATCACCAGCAGCGACGCGGCACTGTCCGCGAGGTCAAGCTGCTCACTCGGCTGCTGAAGTTCAAACAGCGTCCCGAGCCACTGCGTTTGATCGGGCAAGCTGGCGGACTGAATCACCGTCGCTGGCGTCTGCCGAGGCCAGCCCGACGAAAGCAGGATCTGCGCCAGCGCTGCGCGGTTCTGACGAGCCATCAGGATGACGACCGTGGTGCTCAGCGGAATCAGCGACGAAAGAATCGTCCGTGCGCTGTCCACGTCGTGTCCACTTGTGACCAGCAGCGACGCGCTCAGCCCACGATGCGTCACTGGAATGCCACACAGCGCCGGAGCAACGAGCGCGCTCGACAGGCCCGGCACGATGTCCCATGAAATCCCCGCCCGTGACAGCGTCAGCGCTTCTTCGCCGCCCCGTCCGAACACAAACGGATCTCCGCCTTTGAGCCGCACCACCTTCCAGCCGCGTCGCGCCAGCCGAACCAGCAGTCGTTCCGTCGCTGCCTGCGCCACTTGTCGCTTGCCACAGCGCTTGCCGACATCGACACAGCGCGCCTTGTGGGCCAAGTCGAGCACGCGACGATCGACCAGCGCGTCATAGAGCACGACATCCGCTTCGGCCAGCCGCTTGACCGCGCGCACCGTCAACAGCTCTGGGTCGCCGGGCCCCGCACCGATGAGAGAGACATGACCGCTCATGCTGCCCGCTCCTTGCTTTCGCTGGTCGCCGAGTGTTCTTCTAACGCCGTCGCTGAAGTCGCTTTCGCTGCCTGTTGTTGCGCAATCGATCCGTCGAGCAGCCTCTGAAGCAGCTCACGATAGCGCTCACCGAGCGGCACTTCATCACGCTTCCACGTCGCTCGGAGCGCGCTGGCTTGGGCCATCCAGTTCGCGATCTGCTCGTCGCTGGGTAGGATCTGTTCGATCACTTCTCGCAGCAGCCGGGACAGCGCGGGCGCCCGGCCTCCCGACGAAATCGCGACGGTTACACCACCGCGAACGATCTGCGCTGCCGCATACGCCGTGGCTGCTGGTGGATCGTCGACGGCATTGACAAACACACGACGGGCCGCAGCGGCCTTGGCGACCTCGGCGTTGACCGCGTGATCCGCCGTGGCTGCAATCACCAGATACACACCATCGAGATCGGCAGCATCCACGCGACGGCAGTGCCAGCGCAGCTCGCCTCGCGCGGCTGCTTGCGCGATGACGTCGCTGGCATCGGGAGCCACCACCGTGATGTCTGCTCCTGCCGTCTGAAGCGCAGCGAGCTTTTGGGTCGCAACTTGTCCCGCACCGACGAGCAAGACCGGACGATCTTGCAGATCCAAAAACAACGGATAGAGCGGTCGCTTCATTTGTATGTCGTCCAATATAACGGACATCGTTTGATTGTCACAAAGATTGGAAGACGAGCGCTTGGCTCAGTCGGACAGACGCAACACAGGCTGGCGCTGCGAGCGTGTTGTCAGCCGGTTTGGTGCAGGCGCTGGCTGTGGGCTTGGCGAGGACGAGGATGAGGACGAGCGGTCGAAACGAGGCGTGCGGTGGGCAAGGGCAGGGCGATTACTGCGGCAGCGTGTGCAAGATGGTTCCGCTCATGCCGCTCACCCACACGTCGCTCTGGCTCAGTCCCGAGATGCTGAGCAAGCGGTTGCGGGTGTTCGTCTCTTTGGCGCTCCACATCGTGCCTTCCATCTTCCACAGCGTGCCTTGGTCGCCGACGATCCACAGGTCGCTGGTGCCGCTCTGTCGCCACAGTCCGCCGAGGTTTACCGCCGGAAGGCCCGTGCTTACGATCTGCCAGCCGCCGCCGTTGTTTTGATAGACGAGTCCGCCATCACCGACGGCCCAGACATCGGTGGACGACGTGCCGAAGATGCTGCGAAGCTCCGCGCCGCTGGTGGGGAAGCCGAAGCTGGTGTTGGCGGTGGTGCCAGCGACGTTGCTAAACGCGACGTACGACTTGCCGCAGAAGTAGAGCAAGTTGTTGGTGCCCTGCGTCGTTCCCCACATGCTGTTGACGTTGGTGACGCGGTTGGCGTTCGGATCGCTCATGGTGAAGCCGGACCAGGTCACGCCGTTATACTGGAACAGCCAGGACTGATTCGGCGTGCTCGACGTGGCAACGGACCAGATGTTGGCGGATCCCGAAGCCCAGACGCCGCGTGCATGCACCGATACCGTCGGATACGAACCGACGGTCCAGTTTTGCCCGAGATAGCGCAGGAACGTGTTGTTGTCACCGACGGCGTAGATCTCGTTGGGCGACACAGCCCAGATGCCGCTGAGGTTCGCGGTGGTGCCGCTGTCCACTTGGGTCCAGGTGGTGCCGTCGTAGTGCGCGATCAGTCCACCGTCGCCGATGGCCCAGATGTTCTTGGCGGAAAGCGCTGCGATGTTGCGGAAGTTGGTCTCGAGTCCCCGTCGAGAGCTGCTCCACTTGGTTCCGTCGAAGTGCGTCAGCTGACCGCCGGCTCCGCTCACCCAGATGTCGCTGGGGCTGCTGCCTCGGGCGGACGTCAGGGCCAAGTTGGTGCTGGCTCCTTGTGGGGTCCAGGTTCCGCCGCTGCCGCGTAGGATCAGTCCGTTTGTGCCGACGGCGAGATACTGGCCTGCCATCGGGGAAAACACGCCGCCGAGCTGTTCGGTGGTGCCGCTCGTCTGCATGGACCAGGCAGTGCCCGTCAGGCCGATGATGGTTCCGTTGGCACCGACGGCTACGGCAGTGGTTGCATCGCCCCAGATGCTCGCCAGGTTGGCGGTCGTCGGGCTGGTCATCGCCGTCCAGTTGTTGCCGTCGAACTTGCGAATGACTCCAGCGTCGCCAACGGCGTACACTTCCGAAGCGGCCCGACCCCAGACGCTGGTTAGGTTGGTGGTGACGCCCGACGTCAGCGGGTTCCACGTTCCACCGCTGCGGCGCAGGATGGTTCCGCCTTCACCAACGGCAAATGCGTTGATTCCGCTGCCCCAAATCGCTGACAAGCGCTTGGTGCTGCCGGTGGTCTCGGCGGTCCACTGGGTTCCGTCGTAACGGAAGGCCTTTCCATTTGTTCCGACGGCGATGACTTCCGTGGCAGACGCGGCCCAGACCGACAGCAGGTTTTCGGTGGTTCCGCTCGCGACCGCTGTCCACTTGCTGCCGTCGTAGTGATGAATCGTTCCGGCGTCACCGACGGCCCAGACATCATTGGCCGCGACCGCCCACAGGCTCTGGAACGTATTTCCCTGCGGCAGCGGATTGGACCAGCAAAACAGGTTCGGCGCGCACGTCTTGGCCGGTGGCGGCGGCGGACACTGCCGAGGCGATACCGTCTTCATCGACGCGGTGATCTCAAACCGATACGGGCTGCCCACTGGCGTCGATACGGAGCCACTTCCCACCTTGCACAGCTCTGCGTCGTAGGCATCAATGCCCACCGTCAGCGTGCCCGTCAGCTCTTTGGCCAGTCGCAAGCCGAAGCGAGTGAGCTTCGTCGTGACTTCCATTGGCTCCGTGTTGGTGGTTGCTTTACCGTCGAGCGTCGTCGTAACAACCAGCTTGGTTGCGTCCGTAGCCAGCCCGAGTACGTTGATGGCAATGGCGTTGGCGTCCGGCTCGAGCTGACCGGGATCGCAGCTCGACGCCAGCATCGGAAGCGCCAGCAGCAGCGTGTTTCGCCGCAGCCACGTTGACAAACCACACGACAAAACAGGGCGGAAGGCGAGCTGCTTAATCATGGGCCTCTCTCAAAATTGAGGATTTAAGACGGTATCATTCGGCTGAAAGGGCTCGGGCGTTGCGGGAAGTGGCTCTTTCTTGGCAGCGGTCACACCCACGGCGGTTCCAACGGCTCCTGCGACGACAACGCCACCGATGATCGTCCAAAACCACCATTTTTTGTAAATCGGCGTCGCGAGCGTCTGCGACTCAGCGGGGGCGGGCGGCGTCAGGTTGAGCGGCTGCGGACTCGTCGGAGCCTGCGGCGGCTGCATCGTCAGCCCAGGCGTTCCCGTCGGATTTTGCTGATTTCCCGTCGGATTTTGCTGATTTCCCGTCGGATTTTGCGCCACCAAATCCGGCTGCGCGGGCGTGTTTTCCAGCAGCGCTTGCGCTTGCTCGATGTACTTGTTTACCCGTCGCTCCGTCTCTGGGTCGATGTTCGGATCGGCTTTTTTGTAGCGCTCGTAGTAGCCAATCGCTTCTTTGGGACGACCCAGGCGCTGCACCGTGCGTCCGATGTTCAGGAGCAGCCACGGCATCTGTCGTCGCGCATACGCACCTTGAAAGCCGCTCAGCGCCTCTTCGTAGCGACCTTCGTCATACAGCGCCAGCGCCTTTTGGTACGCGGTGCGACAGACGGTATCGCGTAGGCAGCCATCGTCCTTTTTCTTCGGAGCCGGGCTCTGCGCATTGGCACCGGGATCTCCGTCAGCTGACGCAACCTGAGGCGCGCCTGCAACCAACACAACACCGAGAGCCAGCTGTCTAGTCCACGATGCGAGGTTGTTCATCATTGCCCTTGCTTGGCGTCGAAGTGGTTTTGCCGATTCCGGGCCGTGGCTTCAGAATCGGACGAACGACCGGGGCTTTGTCGAGCGTCTCTTTGCGTGTCTCGTTGTCCGCGAGGCTGAGCTTGATCACCTTGTCGGCAAATCCTGGCAGCTTCAGCTTGACCTCGCAGGATCCGTCCGACGCGCTCTGGTCCAGCTCCATCGGTGTTCCGCCCAGGATCTGTCCGTCGGAAACTCGGACGATCTGCGCGCCCGGCGGTGTCGTCTGCACCGACCAGTGAATCTGCTTGGGCTTGGCTGCCACAGGCTGCGGCGGTGCTGGGCTCGCCATATCGACGGGAATCGTCTTGACTGGCTGAACCGTCACCACCGGCTTCGGCTGCGGACGCAGCAGCAAGATCGCCAGCACCCCGAGCAGCGCCGTGCCACCACCGAGTAGCCCGAGCAGCAGCATCTTCGGCGAGCGACCATTTTGCGCTTGTCCTGCCGACAGTCCCAGCGTCGAAGAAGCCGAGGTTCCTGCCGTCGGGGTCTGGTGCGGATTCGTTCCCGGCGGTGTCAGCGACGGAGGCAGCAGCGCCGCCATCGAGATCGCCGGCAGCATCGACGTCGGATGTCGCTGTCCCAGCTCTTCCAGACGAGCCATCACCTGCTTCATGTTCGGGCGCTCTTCGCGCTTCTTCGACAAGAGCAGATGAACAAGCTGCGCAATCTCCTCGGGAACGTGCGGTGCCAGCGTCTTGAGCGGCTGCGGCGGCTCATAGATGTGCATCGCCAGCACTTCACCCGAGCCACCGACGAACGGCGGACGACCCGCGAGCATCTCGTACAGCATCACACCGAGCGAGTACACGTCGGCTTTGTCGTCGATCTGCACGCCGCCTTTGCACTGCTCGGGCGCCATGTAGCGTGGTGTACCCATCACCACGTCCGTCGACGTCTTCGGCTGAGCCTGTCCCGGCGCTGCATCGTCGGCCTGCGCCACCTTGGCAATGCCAAAGTCGAGCAGCTTCACCCGCTCGCGACCCGGAACCTCCGAGTCATGATCGGGCACCAGCATGATGTTGTCCGGCTTGAGGTCGCGGTGATAGACGCTCTTTTCGTGGGCGGCTGACAGTGCGGAGGCAATCTGCCGAGCCAGGCGCATCACCTCGGGCAGCGGCGGCATCCCTTTGGACTTCTGTCGCTGACTCAGCGTCTCGCCCTTCAGATACTCCATGACGAGATACGCTGTCCCGTCGGGAAGCTGCCCGTAGTCCGAGATTTGGACGACGCCAGCGTGATCGATCAGGTTGACCGCACGCGCCTCATTAAAGAAGCGAGCGCAGATGCTTGGGTCTTGCGCGTACTTGGGATGAAGGATCTTGATGGCGACCCGACGTCCGATGGGGTCTTGAACGGCTTCATACACCGCTCCCATTCCACCTTCGCCCAGCTTGCGAACGACCTGATATGGACCGATACGATCGAGAGACACTTTGCGGCTCTTACTTGTCACTATACCGAGTTGGCTCGTCTTTGTCGCTCATCTTGTGTTTTCCAGATTACTTAAACAAAGTTATGAAAAAGCGGGCTTGATGGATGGTGATGCGTCGTCTCGGCGCATTCGCGCACGCGGGGCTCGATGACGGCTGCTGTGGGCGGCCCGGGAAGCTGGTAGGCTACGCAGCGATGAGTCAGCAGACAGGCAACAGCGCACTTCGTCTTGGGCTCCGACCTGTAGTCGGCAAGGCGTGGCTGTGGGCGCTTGCGGGCAGTGCGCTGCTTTGTGCGTCTCAGCTGTGGGCCGGACCCGAGCTTCGCAGTCGAGAGTGGGCGCTCGATGGCTTCAAGCCGCCGCCGCGCTGGGAAGTGACGCCGCGCGATCGGCCCAGCTATCCGCAGCTGATTGCGTGGGCCAGTCGCGGTGATGGCCAAGAGCGCGCCGTGATAAGTCTCGTCGGAAAGCGTGTCGCACCGGGGACGACCGTGCGGGATCTTTTGCCCGAAGCCAGCGCCATCAAGAGCCTGCCGCGACTGGAAAACCTGCGGGTGCAGATTCTCTCGACGGTCGGCTGGGCGCCAGGCTGGACGGGGAACCTGCGGTTGCAAGTGGATGCGATCCAAGCAGCCAGTGGCAAAGAGCGCGCGCAGGTCATTCGCCAACATCTCTTTGTAAATGGATCGATCGCGTACACCATGACGCTGATGGCTCCTCTCGATCAGGCGACGGCACGGCTGCGCGATCTGGATGACACCGCGTCGGGCTTGACTCCGCTCGATAGTTCTCCGTCGGCGATAAGTGACACGATCTCGCCGCCAGCGACGCCACCGGACGCTGGTACAGCCCGCCCTGATCGCTAGCGATCGGTTGGTTGGTCCCACACTGCGGGCAGACGGATGTCGAGCGTGTCCTCAGACGGAGATCCACCCGATCGCGGTGCGCTTTCTGACGGCGTCCTTATACAAGCACGGCCAGAAAAAGACAGATGAGCGCACGAAACCCTTGCGATGGGTCGGCCCACATTGGTAGCGTCTCGCGCATCATGAGCACGTCCCGCACCCTCTTTTCGCTCGCCTTGGTCGCGCTTGTGGCTGGCTCCACTGGCTGCGACACGCTGCGTGCTCGTGCGCGCGCACAAAAAGGCGTCGAAAAGTACCGAGACGGGGATATTGCAGAGGCCGCTCGGCTCTTTCGTGAAGCAGCCGAGATCGACCCGACGGTCCCTCCGATCATCATCAACCGTGGCTTTACCCATCTGGCGCTGTATCAGCTCAATCCGCGAAGCAAGGAAGGTCAGGAAGCGGCCAACCTCGCGGTGCAGTCGTTCCGTCAGTACATGGATATGCCCAAGCTCAAGCCGGAGCAGCGTCAGCGCGCACGCGACTACCTGCTTCAGACCTTCGTGGACGCGAAGAAGTACGACGAGGCTGTCGACTACTTCAAGCCGCAGGTCGAGCGCGAACATCCAGACATCGAAGCGCTGACGATCCTTGGCAACATCGCCAAGAGCATCGGCAAGCTGGATGCCTGCCGAGGCTGGCTTGAGCGACGCGTGAAAGCCAACCCGAAGGATCCAGACGGCTACGTCTCGCTGGCGATCATGACCTGGGACGAGCTGTGTGCCGATTCGCAGTGTCGGACCGCGCTAGAGCTGCGGAAAAATCAGCTCCAGATGCCGTACGCGGATCGGATCAGCAAGGCGAACCACGCGCTGGATCTGATCGAGACAGCTCGTCAGCTGTCACCGCAGGCTCCGACGCCGGTGATCTACGGAAACCTGCTGCTGCGAGAGCGCTCGTACGCGCAGCCAAGCGACGATCTGAAGCGTCAGGACTTGGAAGACGCGGGCAAGCTGCTGCAGCTCGCGTTGGCGATGCAGAAGGCCGCGACGCAAGCAAGCGCAGGAAAGCCTGCTGATGCAGCTCCCGCCGACGGAAAACCAGCGGAAGCAGCGAAGCCAGGTGACGCCGCCAAGCCCGCGGAAGCAGCGAAGCCAGGTGACGCCGCCAAGCCTGCGGAAGCAGCCAAGCCTGCAGCACCAGCCAAGCCTGCGGAAGTCGCAAAGCCAGCAGAGCCGCCAAAGCCACCGGAGCTTACCAAGCCGCCGGTTCCGCCGAAGCCGACTCCGCCGCCAGCGCCTCCCGCTGTGCCTGCTGCACCGAAGAAAAAGAAAAAGGCCGCAGAGCCTGAGTCTGATCTTCCGCCTCCGGCTGATGCGCCGTTTGCTGGCGGAGCCGCTGAAAAGAAGGAAACGCCTCCTCCCGCAAAAGAGGAAGCCAGTCCGGCAGCGACGGAGAAGCAGTGATGTTTGATCGCTACGTACAAGACAAACGGCGTAAGCGCCCACTGCTTTATGCAGCCTTCGTCGTCTCGACGGTGGTAGAGGCCGGCGTCCTGATCTTTTTCATCATTTACTCGCTGATTCACGTCGAGGAAGTGCAGCCGCCACCGCTGACGGTGCAGTTCTTCGCGACCACGCCGCCGCCGCCGCCGCCGCCGCCGCCACCCAAGGCGTCGAGCAAGCCGAAGACGCCACCCAAGGTGGTGAAGCCGGTCGTGCAGCCGACGGAAGTGCCGAAGTTCATTCAGCCGAAGCTGGAGCCAGATCCTCCCGAAGAGAAGGACACGGGCGGAAGCTCTGACGGAGTGCCCGGTGGCGTCGAGGGCGGTGTCGCTGGTGGTGTTGCTGGCGCTGCGCCGCCGCCACCGCCGCCGAAGGAAGAGCCGAAGCCGCCGCCCAAGCCGAAGGTTGTGCCAGCGATTCGCATTCGTAGCGAGAAGCTGTCAGGCGAAGATCCGCACCTTCCCGCCGTCGTCAAGGCTCAGCGCCGAGGCAGCGGTATGGTGATGGGCGCGTACAAGATGTGTATCGGGCTCGACGGTTCCATCTCGGACGTTGATGTCGTGACCAGCATTGCTGGCGCCGACGACTCGATCATCGAAGTGCTGCGGACCTGGCGCTATAAGCCACAACAGATTCCGGTCTGCTTCATTCAGAACCTGCAGTTCGTGTTCGAGTAAGCAGACTCGATCGACGCGTAGACAAAAGAGCTGCATCGGCGACAGGTGGTGCTCGTAAGAGGGTGACGCGAGTCACCAAGCCGATGGCAGCAGGTTTTTTCGGTTACCCGGGGAAACGAGGAACAACATGGAACAAGGAATTAGTTTTAGCCCGAAGGCGATATGGGACTCGACGTCCGTCGCCGGTAAGTCCGTCATCATCGTGCTGGCCATCATGGGCATCTACATGCTGGCCGTGAGCATCGAGCGCTGGATTACCTTCTCTCGTGCCAAGCAGCGGTCTCTGCAGTTCGTGTTCGCGCTGCAGAAGAAGCTGGCGGATCGTGACATCAAGGGCGCTCTCAGCCTCGCCCAGGTGAAGCCGCAAGGTCCGATTGCCATCGTGATCGAAGCCGCGCTGCAAGAGTACATCGATGGTCTGCAAGCACTGAAGTCGATTGGTCCAGACGAAATTGGTGACTTTGATCTGCTGGATGCTGTCAACCGCGCCATCGATCGTGTCAAAGAGCGTGAAATTGCTGACCTCAAGAAGGGCCTCGGCGGTCTCGCGACCATCGCTTCTGCTGCTCCGTTCGTCGGTCTGCTTGGAACCGTCGTCGGTATCATCACCGTGTTTGCAACCATGTCGACGAAGGGCGCTGGCGGTATCGCGGCTGTGGCCGGTGGTATCGGTGAAGCACTCGTGACCACTGCGTTCGGTCTGCTCGTCGCAATTCCTGCGGTTATGGTGTTCAACTTCTTCACGAACGCCATTGACGAGTTCGTCGTGGACATGAACGAGACGAGCAGCGAGCTGGTTGCGTTCATCCTGCGCGAAGGCCGACGGGCCGCGTAGTTGCAGTAACCGTGCGGTCTTTTTGACCGTCGGCTCATGGACGAAGGACCAAAGATGTCCGACTTGGATGAACTGCTCAAAAATCCTCCTCGGTTGCCTCCTCGGAAGCACCGACGTCATGCGCGCCATTCGATCAAGAACGCGGGGATCCGTTCAGAGATCAACGTCACGCCGCTCGTCGACGTCGTGCTGGTGCTCCTTATCATCTTCATGGTCGTGACGCCGATGATCACGCGCGGTATGCCTGTCGAGCAGCCGGTGACTCGCCACCACGATAAGAAGAACGACTCCGGCGAGCAGATCGTCGTTTCGGTTACCTGCGAAGGCGGCAAGATGGGCGCAATCCACTGGGAATGCGCGCAGTCGCGGATGTTTGTCGGCTCGGACCTTGCGACGGACGAAACGCTGGGTGAGCTGGTGCAGAAGGAAATGCGCAAAGGCTCCGGTGGCCGTGAAGTCCACATCAAGGGTGATCGGCGTGCGTCGTATGGCGCGGTTCGTCACGCGATGGAGCTGGTCAATGCTGTCGGTGTGCCGCAGGTTCACCTTGGCTCCGAAGAGTACAAGGAGGCCAACTAGCCATGGCATTCTCAGCAGGTGGCAATAAAGGCCCACGCTCAGACATCAACGTCACGCCGCTTATCGACGTCGTGCTCGTGCTTCTTATCGTGTTCATGGTGATGGTGCCGAAGCTGCTGAACCAGACGCAGATCGACGTACCGCCCAAAGCGCCGCCGACCAGCATGAATGAACCGCCGCCTTCGTCGGATCAGCTGGTTGCGACGGTGGCTGAAGACGGTCGCGTCGCCATCAACGGTGAAGCAATTCCCATCGATGGTCTGGCGGACAAGGTTCGGTCGCTGCTTCAGAACCGCTCGAAGAAGATCATCTTCTTCAACCCCGACGATGCTGCGCCGTATGGCGATGTCGTCAAGGCCATGGATATCTGCCGAGGCGCTGGTGTGAAGACGCTCGGCATCATGACCAAGTGATCACGACCGCTTCCTGCCTGTCCCGCCTCGTTTCCTCTTCCTATCCAACTTGAGCTGACGCTGCACGATGATCTGCATCGTCGCAGCTATTCGTCTGCGATCAGCGGATCAAGCTGCCACTTTCCCTGCTTGGTGGGCTTTTGCACCGAGCGGGCCAGCGTCGTCATGTAGTCACTGCGCGGAATCAGCGAAAAGCCCAGGCGCGACAGGTGAGGATTCATCACTTGCCCGTCGACCAGATCGAAGTTCCAGGTCGTAAGCTGCTGACACAGCCGCGCCATTGCGACCTTGCTGGCATCGTCGACCGTGGCAAACATCGACTCGCCAAAGAACATGCCGCCGATGGACACGCCGTACAGTCCGCCAACCAGCTCGCCGTCTAACAAGGTCTCGACGGAGTGCGCAAAGCCTGCCTCGTGCAGCGCGCAGTAGGCTTCGATCATGTCGGACAAGATCCACGTTCCCGATTCGTGACGACGGGGAATCTTGGCGCAGGCGGCGATCACCTGGGGAAACGCGGTGTCCATCCGAACCTCGAACGGACCGCGCACGACGACCTTGCGCAGGCTGCGACCGACATGAAGCGCTGACGGAGCCACGACGGCACGCTCTGCCGGAGCAAACCACAGCAGCGGCATTCCTTCACTCGGCCACGGAAAGATTCCCGACGCGTAGGCGAGCAGCAGCCGCTCTAACGACAGGTCTCCACCGACGGCAAGTAGACCATCGCGGGTTGCCAGACCAACCGGCGGGAAGACAAGCTCCTGCGGGAGCCAGATGGGAGTCCGTACGCGTGCCAAGCTGCAAAATGGTGCCTCTGCGCTGTCAGCTTGGCAATGGTGATGTCGGTTGAGGTGGAAAGGACGGAAGAAACGAAGGCGGAAGCGGGCGAGGGCGGGTGACGTACGGTACGTCGCTACCGACTATTCGTCGGGCAGGTTGTCCTTGGCGATCTTGCGGATCTTCGTCGACGCATTGACCGAGTCAACCCACGCTTTGTCAAACTGCTCCAGATCGTCTTTCTTCGACTCTTTGCTCATCTTGCGCAGGCAGCTTCCCCACGCTTGGCTCAGACGATCGTAGTCCGCGCTGAACTTGTTGAACGTGGCGCGGAACGTCGGAGGCGTCTTGGTGGGGACTTCGCCCGTCGCTTCGCCGATGCAGGTATCGCGCAGCTTGGCCAAGAACTCCGGGTCGGTCTTCCAGCCCTTGGTCTTGTTTTCGGTGCACTTGCTGGCGAGGAACTCGAGCAGCTCCTGACCGTCCTTCATCTTGTCGATGTTCGGCACCGCGCAGTGGATGAACTTGTCGTACTGCCACGCAGCGGGATCGGCCTTGTTTGGGTTGTCGGTGGTGCTCCAGGTATCGCCCGCCGACACGATCTTGTTTTCGCGCTGCTTGGTTTCGACGCGCTTGCCTGCGCCTTCCGCCCAGGTGTTGAGCGTGTTGGCCAGACCCGCGAGCGCCTTGCCGTACTCATCGAGCGCTTGCTCATAGGCAACCGGCGCGGGCGGCGAAAAGTCACGAATCTTGCGCGACGCATCGAGCGCTTTTTTCACGCACTCGTTGGCAACTTTTTCGGGGAAGTTCTTCGGGTCCGCGTACAGCGCAGCTTCGAGCTGACCGTTGAGCTGCTCGGGCTGATTGAAGCGACGACCATCGCCTTCCTTGCCGAACAGACAGCGCCAGAACGCGTTCACGGTGTTCTTTTCGTAGTCCTGAAGCTGCTCCAGGAATGCGACGTGAACTTTGCGCTCCTCTCGCTTTTTGTGGCTGCGGAATGCCAAAAAGCCGATCACGGCCACCGCCGCAATTCCGATGGCGATGTACGCGGGCCATGGCAGACCCTTCTTTTTCAGCTCAGCACCTGGGTCGTAGCCAAACGCGCTACCGACCCCAGGCAAGTTCGCAAGATCGTCCTGCTTGTCACCGTCCAGTTGGCTCATGGTCCTCATCTTTGATCGGTGCGCTTCCCCTTGTGAAGCCTGTTTTCGGCGTTCTCATGGTTCGTCGCTGGCGCAGTGGTTCGGAAAGCTTCCTATCTTCGCGACTTGCTTGACGATCGCGGCCTGCTTCGCGTTTGATGGTTCGACAATCCGTGGCAGACAAACCGACTACTTGACAGCGGAACACTGCCACTCCATCCGTGCAAAGGAATCGTCATGAGCAGCAAAGTGAAGAGCTTTTTTCGTGCGGTGAGTGTGTCGGCAGCCCTTCTTCTTGGGGCCGCGACGGTGGGCGGCTGTGGACCAGCGTGGACGGTGGTTCGTCAGGCGCAGCCGAGTCCGTTTAACGCGCAGTCGACGTTCGCCGTCGAGCCGATCGCGTACGAAGGTCTCAAGGTCGGTGACAAAAACGAAGCCGATTACCTGGCGGAAAAGAAGCCCGAGCAAGTGGAAGCGTGGCGATCGGATCTGGGCAAGCTAAACCAAGTGTTTGCCGACACGCTGGTGAAGGAAGGCAAGGGCCTGCAAGTGACGGCGGGCGCGGCGGCGGCTCCGGGTCCGTATTCGGTGAAGCCAATGGTCAGCTTCATCGAGCCAGGCGCTTGGGCTGCCATCGTCAACATTCCGTCGGAAGTGCGCATGACCCTGCGCATCGTCGATGGTCAGGGCACGGTCGTCGATGAAGTCTCGACGTCGGTGAAGTACGCCACGCAGAGCGCCTTTGGCGTGCCGGTCAACGTCAGCGTCACCGAGCGTCTCAACGAGTGCGGCAAGCGCCTGGGTGAGTCGGCGGCGCAGTACCTGAAGGTTCGCGCCAACGTGAAGTAACCTGCTCGACGAGTCCGCTCGACTTAGGTCTTGCCCGTAGGACTCGCCATCAAGAATGGGTCGGCCAAGATCTCGCGCCGGCTGCATCCCTGCATAAACACCTGCTTGCGGAGCGCCGTCACAAGCTGCGCGTCTCCGCACAAGAACACGCGCTGTCCGCCAAGCTTCGGAAAGCGCGTCCGAATCACGTCCTCAAGCGGCGAGACGATCGGTGCGGTGATCGGCGCTGCGGCGTGCTGCGAACCTTCCTCACTGGCGGCTTCTTCCGTCAGCACCACAGGCAGATACGTCACGCTTGGATGACTCGTGGCGAGCGCGGTCAGCTGCTCACGCAGATACAGACCACTTGGCGAGCGGGCTCCGTGGACGATCGCGATCGGTCCGCTGTGACCTTGGGACAGAGCATCGCGCAGCACGCCATACAGCGGCGCAAGCCCGGTTCCAACCCCGCACAGCAGCAAGGGCTGCGTCGGACGACCTGGAACGTAAAAGCACTCGCCCGCAGGACCGCGCAGCGCAAGCTTGGTGCCCCGTTGCGCAGCCTGGAGCCACGACGACATCCGGCCCAGCGGCAGGATTCGAACATGAAGGATCAGCGCGGAATCGATCTGTGGCACCGACGCAAGCGAATACGATCGAACCAAGTTCCCGTCGACAACCAGGTTTATATACTGACCGGGCTGATACGGAAACGAAGACTCAGGACGGAGCGTGACTTGCAGCACCGTCGGTGACAGCCAGGTTTTGTCCACAAGCTCGGCGGAAACTTGCAGCGCGTCGCTGTCATCCGTCACCACGGTCAAGTCTTCCGTCGGTTTGGCGACACAGGACAGAAAGTAACCGCGCGCTCGCCACGAGTCCTTGAGTCCCTGCTGCGCGCTCGGCGGTGGCGTTCCTTCCGTCGCTCGGACCAGACACGACTGACAAACGCCACTTCGACACGAGTTTGGCACCCGAATGCCTTCTCGCAGCAGCCGTTCCAGCACCGTTTCATCCGCTAGATCAAATACGCACTGACCATGCCTAATTTTAGTCATGGCAGACATTGTGCCAGCGCTTGCGGAAAGGATGAAGGGCTCGTCGTCGGTGTTGTTCGCATTTTTTGACTTCCGTCGCCGGGCAAGTAGAAACGGCTGCATGTCCATGTCTTCGCCCAAGCCGGTCGCGCAACCGAGAGCGGCTGAGCGCTTGCAGCGACGGCTGAGCCAGCACATCGGAGCGCTTTCAACGGAAGCTCCGACGCTGGATATTCGGCTGACCAACAACCGATCTACGATGCTGTCGGTCCGGCGCGAACCGGGACGATATCGACTGCGACTTCATCACATGTTTGTGGCTGCGTCGCCGCAAGTGGTGGCCGCGCTCGGTCGCTATGTGATCCATCCTGAAGCGGAAGCTTCTGCGACGCTGGATGCGTTCATTGCCGAGCGCTCCGCGCAGCTTCAGCCCGCGCGCGACGCCACGCGACGAGTCATCCGTGTCATCGAGCGTCCGAGCGGACAGCATCACGACCTGAGAGCGATCTTCGACGAGCTGAACGTGGGCTATTTTGGCGGAACCATCGACGCCAAGATTACGTGGGGACGACGCAAGCGCGGCGACGAGGAGCTGCGACCGCACAAGACGCTGACGATGGGCTCGTATTCGGTGGAAGATCGGCTGATTCGGATTCATCCGACGCTGGATCGTCCCGATGTGCCGCGCTACTACGTCGCGTGGATCGTCTATCACGAGATGCTGCACCAAAAGCACGGCATTCCCGAGCTGGGTGGCCGTCGCTGTTATCATCCTCCGTCGTTTTTGGCGGAAGAGCGGCTGTTTGACGAATACGAGCTGGCTCATCGCTGGGAACGACAGCATCAGCATCGGCTGCTCATGTACTGAGCGCCCACGCGGTCCAATCTGCGCCAAAGGGTGGATGGTGCGGGCTTTTCCGGGCATCATAGAGTCAACATGCAGCGCGGCGCTCACACGGTCGGTTGGCCAATCAGGAGTTCCCTGTCGAAGGGTCTGCTGCTGTGTGCGCTCGTCGGGACAGGGACGATGGCACAGGCCGATGAGCCGACGCCCGTTCGACAAGTTCCGCTCGAAGCGTTTTACGATGTGCTGCGCGAGCACGGCACGTTCATCGAGACGGATCGATACGGAACGGCGTTTTGTCCTCATCCAGATCTCGTCGGTGCGGACTTTCAGCCGTATCGTCGCGGTCACTGGGTGATGACCGAGTACGGCTGGACCTTCACAAGCGATCTCAAGATCAGCTGGGTGACGGATCACTACGGTCGCTGGGTCGAAGCGGGCCTGCAAAACTGTGCGTGGGCTTGGGTTCCGGGCGGTGAGTGGGGCCCCGCGTGGGTCGATTTTCGCGTCGGAGAGAAGGTCGTCGCGTGGCGGCCTCTGCCGTATCAAGGTCCGAAAGTCCGGCTCAAGCTGGCTGAGGCCAAGTCGTTTCCGCGCTTCAACTTGCCCGAAGTTCCCCCGAGTGATTCCGCGTATGTGGTGGTGCGCGAAGGGGAGTTTTCGGCCAAGCGGCTCGACTATGTGGCGCTGTCGGGTGTGCAGCAGTTTAACTCGCTGCGAGAGACGGTTCCGGTGCGGGATCTGCGCGCGGGGCTGCACTCGTATGAGTACGACGTGATGATGGCTCGCAAAGAGCAGCGACGTGGACCGGCGGTGGCGCAAGATCCCGCGAACGGCGGTCGGCCCGCTGCGGGACCGGCCACGGCGCAGGCTCATGGTCCAGCGGCTTCGGGAGACGGCTCGGAACCGGCGCAAAGACGACGCAAGCCCGATGCCACAGCAGCGGCGGCGGGTACGGTTCGCGCAGGTCTTCCCGGTGCAGATCTCCCGAAGAATCCGGCGGCGCGTGAAAAGCTACCGCTTGCGGGTGGTCAGACGGGCGATAATCCGCCCAATCGAACGAGTGCGACGACTGGTAGCAGCGCGGGCAACCCAGGTGAGTTTGGCGGCGTCAAGGTGCTCGACTGGGGCAAGCCGAAGCAGCCAGAGCCTGCGAAGTCGACGGTGCGCGATCTGAACCGCACGCTGGCACCCAGTCCAGCCAAGTCGACGACGCAGAAGTAGCATCGACGAGCCGACGGTTACTTGTCGCTGATCGTCGGCAGCACCGCGAGTAGCTTGGCCAAGTCCGCTTCAGACAGCGTCGCGAGCTGGGAAAGTAGCGCACTCTTTGTCGGCGAAGGCGAGTCGCTGGGTGGGCTGGCGTTCGGGCTGTGCGACGAATCGGGGTCTGTGGCGAGCAGTCCGCTGACCTTGCGAATGCGGGTGTTTTCAATCGCGCCGGGACGAACGTAGTGAAGCGCGGTGACGCCGAAGCTGCCGTGTCCCAGCTGCGCGGCGACTTCCTGGCTGGTGCGTCCCGCTTCGACAGCCAGCGAGGAGTGAAGACCGCGCAAGCTGTGCGGACACACCGTCGGTAGCGCGAGCTTTTCACAGTAGCGCCGCAGCCCTTTCCACATCCAGGCCTGACGATGTCCGCTTGTGCCGCCGAACAGAAAGGCATCGGGCGCTTTGTGCAACGATTGACCACGCAACAGCTCGGCCAGCACGTCGGGAACTTCCAGTCGTCGGCGCGCGTTTTCGGTCTTTCCTGACGGAATGATCAGCATGCGACCTCCGTCGTCGACATCGCGAACCTTGCGCAGCAGCACTTCGCTGGTTCGCAGCCCGAGCAGCACTTGCAGAAGCAGCGCCAGCGACAGCTCGTCACCTTGTCGGGCATCGGTCAGCAAGTCCCGACTCAGCTTGCGCGCTTCATCGAGTGAGAGCTGGAGCTTTCCCCGTCGAGGCTTTCCCACCGGCTTGATCTGCGCAAACGGATTCACCGACACGAGCTTGCGCTCCATTGCCCAGCGATACAGCTCTTTGGCGCGCTTGAGTGCTGCGTGGTGCGTCGCCGTCGCAAAGCGCTCACCCAGCGATTCGTAGATCTGCTTCGCTTCCTCTTCCGAGATGCTCGCCATCGGTCGATCCGTCGGAAGAAAGCTGCTCAGTCGATCGAAGACCGCTTGCACCGACAGTGGCTTACAGCCGCTGCGTCGCTTGTCATCGGCAAACTGCGTCAGCGCTTCGCCGATCAAGATGACGTGCTGCTGCAAGTGTTCGCCAATCGAGGCCCGCGCTGCTTCGGCCTGCTCGACGCTGCCAAAGATCATGCTCTTGCGACTTGGACCGTCGATGATGACCAGTCGCCACTTGTCGCGGGCTTGGTACGGACCAAGGATTCGCGTGCTCGGAGTGCCTCGCATGTTATGAAAATCACATAAAAAATCGGCGATTAGAAGGGCTCGTGTGTGATGTTGGCGCGTTGCGATGCCGGTCGTGCGGGCGCTGCCAGGGATCCGCGAGATGTTGATTCAGCGTCTTGATTCCCGTCGTGTGTAGGGTCATTCTGAGGAGTAAGTAGGAAGGAGTACCCCAATGATCACTCAACCGGCCTTGCTGTCTGGCCTTGTCGCAGCGTCGTTTTTGGTTGGCGCTGTCGGGACTGCTTCGGCTCAAGTGGCTCCTGTCGCGCCGGCTCCGGTGCCGCCACGGATTGTGAACGCGCCGCCGCCTGTTGGTGCAGCGGTGGTTCCGCAGCCGTATTACGCTCCGCCTGGCACGGTGGTGTATCCGGGGGGGCAGCCGTACTACGCGCCCACGCCGCCGCCACCGCCGCCGGGCTATCAGGCGCAGCCGTATCCGCCGCCGCCGCCGGGCTATCAGGTGCAGCCGTATCCGCAAGCGTACGGTCAGCCGATGCCGCCGCCGCCGCCGGTGCGCTACGAGTATCGTCGTCCGAACCGAGGCATGCTCATCGCGGGCATTGCGATCTTGGGCGGTAGCTACTTTCTGACGGCAGTTCCCGCTGCGCTGTGGAACGCCGTGGACAACGGCGCGAGCAGCCTCAATGGTACGACGACGCACGGAACCTACTGGCCGCTCTATGTGCCGGTGTTTGGTCCGTGGATCGAGCTTCGGTACCTGAACACCAACCCGTTCTACGACGGCTGGAGCGTCCTGGCGGGCATTCCCTGTGTGCTGTCGGGCCTGGCGCAGGCGACGGGTCTGGCGCTGACGATTGCGGGCGCTCTCACGGGAAGCCGCGTGCCGGTTCAGGAAAGCCAGGTGATGTCGTCTTCGGTTCAGGTGGTGCCGATCACGCTGCCGGGTGGTGGTGGCGGTCTGGCTGCGTCGGGAAGCTTCTAGCGCACCTCTGCGCTCGATCGTCGATATCAGGGGGATTGGGATATGTTATCGGAACCGCAGATTCCGGTGCTGATCGTCGGTGCCGGTCCGGTTGGGCTGACCTTGGCGTGCGAGCTTCGTCGCCACAAGGTTCCCTTTCGGATCATCGATCAAGCCGCCGGGCCGACGATTTACTCGAAGGCGCAGATTCTTCACTCACGGACGATGGAGGTCTTTGAAGACCTCGGGCTTGCGTCGAAGCTGTGTGAGCAAGCGCGTCCCGCTCGGGCGATGAACGTGTTTACGCCGAGCTGGGAGCGCGTGGTTCACGTCGCGGTGGGTGAGCAAGACACGGCGTATCCGTACATGCTGAACCTGTCGCAGCGCGATACCGAGCTGGCGCTGGCGGAACACCTGTCGCTGCTCGGTGCGGACGTCGAGCGCAAAGTGCTGCTGCACTCGTTTGAGCAGACCGAAGACCTCGTTCGCTGTCAGCTTGGGCACGAAGGCGGCAAGATCGAGACGGTGACGGCGCGCTACCTGATTGGCTGCGATGGCGCGCACAGCTCGGTACGCAAAGGTCTGGGTCTGCCGTTCGTCGGTGAAACCTATGAGTGGCGTCTGACCCAAGCGGACATTCGGATTGACTGGTCCAGCGCGCTGCCGACGGATGAAGCGGTGGTGTTTTGGTCGCAGCACGGACCGCTCGCGGCGTTTCCGCTGCCGGGTGAGCATCGCTATCGCCTGATTGCCTTTGATGCGACCGAAGATCCGACGCTGGAGACCTTTCAGCGACTGATGGACGAGCGCGGTCCGCCAGGCTGTCGGGTGAGCGATCCGCACTGGATGGTTCAGTTCACGATTCACTGTCGCCAGGTCGAGCGCTATCGCTCGGGGCGCGTGCTGCTGTGCGGGGATGCGGCGCACATACACAGTCCCGTCGGTGGCCAAGGACTCAATACCGGCGTGCAAGATGCATACAACCTGGGCTGGAAGCTCGGGCTTGTGCATCACGGTGTCGCGCAGGACAGGCTGCTCGATTCGTATCATGAAGAGCGTCATCCCGTGGCGGCGGCGGTTTTGCGTAGCACCGACGGTGCGACCAAAGGCATGAACCTGCTGGTCAAGCTGTCGAGCGACTGGGCCCAGAGCCTGCGCAACAGTGCCATTCGCTTTTTGACGAGTCTGTCACCGCTTCAGCGCGCTGCATCGCGAACCCTGTCCGAGCTGGATGTCGCGTATCACCACAGCCCGATTGTCGGTCAGGTTCAGTCGACTCCGTGGAATCGTCACGGTGACGACGGACATGAGTCGCCCGGCCTGCGCGATCTGCTGACGTTTTCCGACGGACCTGCGCCGGGTGATCGGGTGCCCGATGTTCACTTCGTCGATGATCAGTCCGAAGATCGTCGCCTGCTTCCGCTGCTTCACGGTGGACAGCATCACGTCCTGTTGTTCGATGGCTCCGCTGCAACTGCCGAGGGATATCGCAACCTGCTCGGCATCGTATCGTCGCTGTCACCGATCTACGGCGAGCGCTTCGTCTGTCACATCATCGTCCCCAGTCGCGATCGTCCCGAGGACTTGGCGGGCTACAGCGGCTCGCTCATCCTCGATCCACGCGGCGAGCTTCATCGCGCCTTTGGTGCCCGCAGCGAGAGCCTGTATCTGATCCGTCCCGACGGCCACGTCGCATTCCGCAGCCAGCCCGCGTCCGGCGAGACCTTGCTCGAGTTCCTCGGCCAAATCTTCGGCTAACGCTTCCGTCGCCACCGCGACCCCGCTTGGGGCCTTTTGACCTACTTTGCTTCGTCGGCGATCTGCTTGAGGTGCTCGACGGCTTTTTCGACCTGCTGCTGCAGCGGCTGCTCGGCGGAGTCGCGCGCGCCTCGGTTGTGCTGCGAGACCTGACCGAGCTGAATCAGAAAGCGCGGAATGAGCTGCCCGACGGTGAGATCTTCGGACAAGATCCGGTCGCTCAGGTGCTCGACTTCCACCAAGGCACTCTGCACGGCGCTTTCCGCCTGACGGTTCGGACGCTCTTTGTTTAGCTTGCGCAGCTTTTCAATGTCCTGACGGACGACAATCGCGAGCAGCGGCATCGGGTTCTTCGTGAGCGGAAGGGCCGGTGGTCCGTCGCTATCCGTCGGAACCGAGTGTCCATGAAAGCGCTGCAAAAAACGCTGGGCTTGCGTGACGGGAATCGCGAAGCCGAACACTGGACCTTGCGAGTCGCGACGAATCGACGTGTTGATTCCGACGAGCCGCGCGTGCAGATCGAGCAGCGGTCCACCCGAGTTGCCGTGATTGAGAGGCGTATCCGTCTGAATCCGATCGTTGCGCAGCGCCGACACCGTCCCGGTCGTAAACGTCCACGTCAGCCCGAGCGGATTGCCAATGGCGACGACATCTTGACCGATCTGTAGCGAGTCGAGATCACCCAGCTCAATCGTCGGATAGCCCGCCTCTTTGGTTGGAAGCTGAACCAGCGCCAGATCGAGAAGCGCATCGCTCTTTACAATCTTGCCGACGATCGGAGTGTGGGTGCGAACGTACTCGCCAATTGACGACGCCAGCGTCCGTTCCTTCGGGTTGTACAAAAAGACCTGCACTTTTTCCGTCGAGCTTTCGACGACGTGTGCATTGGTCAGGATCAGTCCATTCGATTCGACGATGACGCCGCTGCCGATGCTGCCTTTGCCTTGACCGGGAATCACGATCAGCACCGTCGCTGGCGCTGCTTTGGCAAAGACCGCTTCTTTCTTGAGCAGCTTGCCACCCTTTTTGGCCGTCGCCAGTGCAGACGCTGGGGCTGCGTACGTCCCGCTCAGCATCGCACCCGCCAAGACGGCAGCCAGCGTAGTGCCAAGCCGAGACGATCGCGAAAGTCCCACGCACTTATCATATCGCGCCCTGCACGCGGTTGGTGCTGCTTGGGCTGCGCACAATTGATAACCTAGGAAGCTATGGGAACCGCGATCGCCGCTGGGCGCGGGGGGATCGTCCGTCGCTCGGTGCTGTGGCTTTCGGTGCTGGCCAGCGTGGGCGGCTGCGCGTCGATTCCGTCGAGCCTACGCAACCTTCACCGAGGCTGCTCACAAGGAAACAGCGCGTCGTGTGTCTCACTCGGCAGCGCGCTGTACGAAGGCAAAGATCCCAGCGGCGGTCACGTCGATCTGGACTATGCCAAAGCGCGTCAGGCCTTCACCGCAGGCTGTAAGCGCGACGACGCGGCCAGCTGTCAGCGACTGGGAACGATGCTCGACAAAGGCGAAGGCGGAGAGCGCGACAAAGTGCTCGCCGTCGAGCTGTGGCGACATAGCTGCGAGCTGGGCGACGGAATTTCGTGCAGCAAAACCGCCGAGAGCTACATGACTGGCTCCGTCGGGATCAAGAACAACGACATCGCGTTTGCCTATGCCAAGACCGGCTGTGAGCAGCGCGACGAGCGCTCGTGTGTGCTGTGGAAAAAGCTCGGTGGAACGCCGCGCGTGCTGGTGGCGCCGGTGGGAAGTGAGCTGGCGTCGCTCATCAGCGCGTGTGAACAACAGAATGACTCACGCGCGTGCTTTACCGTCGGTGAGCGCTTCGACAAAGGCGACGGAGCCGAGCAGAACAAAGAAAAAGCCGCCGCCAGCTATCGCTTTGCCTGTCAAAAAGGCGACATGCGCGGCTGTCACAACCTGGGCGTGATGATGATAAACGCCGAGGGAATTCCCGCCGATCGTCCGGGCGGACTGCTCTTGCTCAACAAGTCGTGTGACTCGGGCCAGCGCGCAAGCTGCGATCAGATGGTGCGTCTTCTGACGGTGCTGTGTGGTCGTAGCGACGGGGACGCTTGCACGATCCTCGGGCGACTCTACATCAAGGGCGACAAAGGCTTGGAAACCAACGTCACCAAAGGACTCGAGTATCTTCGCCGAGGCTGTAGCGCGGGTGACAAAGACGGCTGCGACGATGTAAAGCGGCTCGGTCTGTAGTGAATCGTCCGTCGCTGAGTTGGCTTAGCGCTGATACGCGTCGACGCCGAACAGCACCGCAGAGATTCCAAACATCACGCCGCCCGTCGCCAGCAATCCGACGCCCGGCCACTTGGTCGCGAGCGGATCGTTACACAGGCTCGGAAAGTCGCTACAGCTGCGCATTCCGTCGATCCCGAGCAGCGTGCCACCGACGCCCATCGTCGCAATCCCGATCACACCGAGCGTCCACTTGGCCGCGCGCAGTCCCGTTCGCGGCTGTGGTGTCGTCAGATAGGCGCTGCTGACATCGACGGATGTAATCGACTCTCCGCTCTGATCGGCGACCTTGATGGTCTTGATTTCGGCGGCTCCGATGCTGATCTGTTCGATGTCGTCGGCCATCACCAAGCGATGCGTGCCTGGCTCGACCCACGCGTCGAGTGAACCTTTGGGAATCGGCGCTTCTTCGTCGATTCGCAGGGGCGACAACAGCGCATGGGAAAACACCAAGTGCCCCAGATCTTTTTGCAGGCGAGTGATGGCTCCCGTCGCATCTTCGGTCTGTCCCGGCAGTCGCTCCGCGTGTGGCACCTTGCGCAGAAACTGCTGATACGAGCGCATCGCCGACAGCTTTTGACCGACCGCTTCGTAGACGCGCGCCAGGCTGTACTGGATCTTTTCCGTCGGATACAGCATGTACGCCGCTTCAAGCAGCATCTGCGTCTTGGTAAAGTCCCGTCGCTCAAACGACTGCGTGGCTTCTTGCGCCAGCGAACGAGCCACGAGCCGCGCTTTTTCTTTTTGCGGATCGTCGCTGCGCTTTTCGGCCCAAGCGGTGGACTGACAGCACAACAGCGTGAGGAGCAGAGCGCGCGCGTTCATCACACCCCGGGATCGATTTTGATGCGCTTCGAGCTGTCGCTCGGCGTTCGTGAGCTGGGCCGCTTGCCGGAGCCGGTGCTGCGACCGCTCGGTTGACTGGTCTTGCTGGGCGGACTGTCGTCGCTGCCGACTGTGGTTGCGCCGCCATCGCTGGCCGTTCCGTTGTCGTGCGGCTCGGTGGTCGCCGGCGGGCTGCTGACGGCCTGGGTTTTTTCGCTGGTTCCATCGCCGCTGAGCAGCCAGATAAGACCCGCGATGCCAAACACGATGGCCGCGCCGCTGAGTCCCAGTCGCAGGTTCGATCGAGGCTGGACGCCGATCGTCGACAAGATCAGGGCAACCGGCGCACTGCTGGTGGCGCGAATCGCGGAAGAAGACAGTGCTCCGCCGGAAATCGCTTGCTGTCCCGTCGCGCGCGACAGCGTGCTCGGATACGGATCAAACGGACGATCTTCGGTCGGAACCCGCAGTCCTGGTTCCGCGACGGGTGGCGTCGGGTCGTTGCTGCCGGTGAGCCGCGTCGGACCTTGCTCGAACTCGCGGGCGACTGCTTCCGGTGACACCGGCGTGGCCGCAGACCGACTGAGCAGCGCCTGCATCTCCGCTTCATTGAGCACGATGTTGGTCGGCGTATTTCCGCTCGGTGCCCGAGGCTGCGAGCGGGTCTCTACCCGCGTAGGAACCGGCGTAATCGGCGGTGTGACCTGTGGGGTCGTCGGCGGATCAAACTTCGGCGTCGGGGTTCCGCCCACCGTCAGACCGCCTTTGACCGGCAGTCCGCCTGGTCCCGTTGGCATGTGTCCAACGCTCGGCATCGCAGCAGGCAGCCGAGGCTGCGCAACTTGCGGCGGCGGACTTGGCTGCGAGCGCGCGGGCTCAACCGGCTGCGCAGGGCTTAGGTTCAGTCGCGACGCGGCGGCTCCGGTCTGACCCAAGATGGCTTTGACGAAGTCGACCATCCGAGGGAAGCGGTCTTCCTTCTTCTTCGACATCGCCCGCTCGATGGCAGCGACGACATGATCCGGCAGATCCGGCGCAAGCTGCTTGAGCGGCACCGGCTTTTCATGCACGACCATGTACAGCACGCCGACCGGGTTTTCGCTGTCAAACGGCAGCCGTCCCGTCAGACACAGGTACATGATGACCGCCAGCGACCACTGATCTGCGCGTCCATCGATCGCGGAGTTTTGCCCAAGCGCTGCTTCCGGCGACATAAACTGCGGCGTGCCAAGCAGCGTCATGTCGCGCGTCATCTGCGCGCCGTTGCGTCGAATCTTCGAGATGCCAAAGTCCACGACCTTGGCCACTTCCGACACCATGTCCGCGATGTCGTGACGCACCAGGAAGATGTTTTGAGGCTTGACGTCGCGGTGTACGATGCCCTTGTCGTGGGCGGCGTGCAGTGCTGAGCCCACTTGACGCGCGATGTCGATGACTTCGGGCAGCGGCAAGCGGCGAACGCGACACAGACGCTGATACAGGTCTTCGCCTTCGAGCAGCTCCATGACGATAAACGGCGTGCCGTCTTCGTCTTGGTCAAAGTCGGTGACTTGCACGATGTGCGGATGACGCAGCGCCGACACCGTCTTGGCTTCATCTTGGAAGCGCTTGTAGATCTCGGCATCGGCAGCCGTTTCGCGATGCAGCACTTTGACCGCAAACAGTCCGCCGGTCCGAACATGACGCGCTGCGTAGACTGCGCCCATGCCGCCACCACCGAGCACTCGCTCTACGTGATAGGTGCGGCTCAGCGTGCGTCCCAGAAGCTCGGCGCCCTGTTGGGCCTGCGCAGTCAACGGCTGTCTCTCCACACTCGAGGGCTGGCCTGTGGACCCTCGGTATCACTATAAAACACTGGCCCGCCCAAGTACCAGCACGCATGTTGGGATAACTCGGATTGCTACGGATTTGCGGGTCGCGGCTGTGGGTGTTGACGGACACGCGCCGCTGCGACATACCTAAACCCCTTGTGAGCACACACACCGACGCACAACCGGCGACGCGACCGTCCGGGCAGGTCATCTTGTCCGCCGTCGTAGCTGCTTTTTTGGTGACCTGCTGGGAGCTTCTGCGCGGTGGTGTCGGATGGCAGCGCTTTTTGCCCCACAGCAAGTGGCAGCTGTGGGGGTTTGTCGGTGG